>JBLNDI010000117.1:0-28044 GCA_050261495.1 Bacillota bacterium | reverse complement strand
TTATGCCCCTTGTAAAATTAACGGTAACGGCAGCAGTGACGTCTTTGGGACATGAGCTGACGCCCTCCTCCACGACACCGTTATCCGCGCACATAACGATTATCATTTTTTTGTCCGTACTTGGGCTCGTCTCCCCGGTTATACCCGCTATCTGCCTTACCAGTTCTTCCAGCCTGCCAAGGCTTCCGAGCGGCTTCGTAAGGGAGTCCAATCGCGCTTTTGCGAAAGCCTGGGCTTTTTCATCAAGTCCCCGTATTTTTTGCAATGCATCATCCAGTCTCATTTTTTTCCCCTTTGTTAATGTTATCAAGAATTATCCTCTTGCATATCTTCCTTTTCTCCCTCATCTTCCTTCTCATCCCGGTTTTCCGAATCTTTCGGCTCCGGAACTTCCTGTTTCCTTCCGCACTTGTGGCAGTATTCCATTTCCATCTCAAGCACCGTGCCGCAGTTGGGGCACGCCTTGACGTTTTTAAGCTCGAGAATCTTTTCCCTCATCTCATCGATATTTTCAATTATCTCATCTATCTTCATGCATTTCTCCAAGAGTTTCCCTTCTACGGTCCTACCGTCGCAGTAATCTTCATACAGCAGCTTTCCCATTTCAGTGTACAGTTTTTTTATCTTGTCTTCTTCCGCATTGATACTCATGTTCAGCCTTGTAACCTCGACAACGCTGCTTGATATTTTCGCCGCAGCCTTAGCCGTGTCCGTCACCTTCCTGGTTATATTATCCAGTACCGACATGCCCATCGCTCCTTTCGAAAGAATAGCCATTTTGCATTGCTTTTACATTAATAATATATTATTCCATCAGTACCCCAAATACAATATCCAAATTGCCGCGGACTCCCTGAACGCGTGCCGCAAAATGCCCACTTGCGTGTCATATGCATTTTACCCCGTTTCTTGACTATTATAATTGTAAATACTATAATCAAAAGAAAAATTCATGCAGTTTTTTTATATTTTTATAATATATGACCCCAATGGAGGTGCCACATATGCCGGGGGAAGTCAGAACGCGGTTTGCGCCCAGTCCGACAGGCTACATGCATATCGGGAACCTGCGCACGGCCCTTTATGAGTACCTGATTGCAAAGAAATACGGCGGCAAGTTCATACTCAGAATAGAAGACACGGACCAGGAGAGGTATGTGGAAGGCGCAGCCGATGTCATCTACAGCACCCTTGAAAAAGCCGGCCTCAGGCACGATGAAGGACCTGACATAGGCGGGCCGTACGGGCCGTATATCCAGAGCATGCGGAAGGACATATACATGGAGTATGCCAAAAAGCTTGTCGATATGGGAGGCGCATATTACTGCTTCTGTTCAAAGGAGCGTATTGCCGCGGAGAAGGAAAGGCTCGAGAAAGAAGGCCTGGTCTACAGGTACGACAAGCACTGCCGGAACCTTGACAAACAGGAAGCCGAACGCAGGCTGGCTGCCGGGGAACCGTTCGTAATCAGGCAGAAGATGCCCGACAGCGGCAACACCAGTTTCGAAGACGCCGTTTACGGCACAATCACCGTTGACAACAGCGAGCTTGAAGACCAGGTGCTGATCAAGTCGGACGGCTTGCCGACCTACAACTTCGCCAATGTCGTGGATGACCACCTTATGCGGATAACGCATGTCGTCAGGGGAAATGAATACCTTCCTTCCACGCCGAAATACAACCTGCTGTACCAGGCTTTCGGATGGGAGATACCGACTTATATCCACGTATCGACGATAATAAAGCCCGACGGCAAAAAGATGTCGAAGCGGAGCGGCGATCCTTCTTTTGAGGACCTTCTCTCGCAGGGGTACCTCGTGGAAGCCGTTGTGAACTACGTCGCCCTCCTTGGCTGGAGCCCGGGGACGACGCAGGAGATATTCTCGCTGAAAGAATTGGAGCAGGCTTTTGATATCAAGGGCATCAGCAAATCCCCCGCAGTATTTGACATAAACAAGCTCAACTGGATGAACGGGGAATATATACGCAAAATGACGCCCGAGGATTTCCATAAAGCCGCAAGCCCGTATTACAGCAATGCCTTGATTGATGCGGGAATCGACACGTTCAAGCTGAGCAGGCTGCTTCAGCTAAGAACAGAAGTTTTGTCGTCCATACCGAATATGATCGACTTCCTGCTGGAGCTCCCGGAATATGACATTTCCCTGTATGAACACAAAAAAATGAAAACCGACGCGGAAATATCGCTTGAAAGCCTCAAGGCGGCAATGCCGGTGCTCGAGGGCGTCGAACAATGGGAAAACAGCGTGATATACGGGGTTCTTACCGAACTTGCCGCGAGGCTCGGCATGAAGAACAGCCAGGTGCTCTGGCCGGTACGCGCTGCCCTTTCAGGCAAGAGCGCAACCCCTGGCGGAGCTTCGGAATTGGCGGAACTCCTTGGCAAGAGCGAGTCTCTTCGCAGGATTAAAACAGGCGTCGAAAAACTGGAGAAACGGAAATTGGAGGAATGAAGCAATGGAAACTGATGCAATTCTCAATGAAGCAATGGATTCAGGCACAAATTTCATATATGACATTATTGACGAAGACATCAGCAGCGGAAGGGTCGACAAAGATAAAATAATCACGCGCTTTCCGCCGGAGCCCAACGGTTACTTGCATATTGGGCATGCAAAGGCATTGTGCATAGATTTCCTTACGGCCCAAAAGTACAACGGGCGTTGCAACCTCCGTTATGACGATACAAACCCGGTCAAGGAAAACGAGGAATATGCCAGGTCCATACAGGAAGACATCAAGTGGCTGGGATTCCAATGGGACGGTCTTTATTACGCTTCCGACTATTTTGACGTAATGTACGAATGCGCGGTAAGGCTGGTAAAAAAAGGTCTTGCATATGTCTGCGACCTGAGCGCGGACGAAATAAGGGAATACAGGGGCACGCTGACCACGCCCGGAAAAGAAAGCCCCTACAGGAACCGTTCCGTCGAAGAAAACCTTGACTTGCTTGAACGCATGAAGGCAGGGGAATTCGAAGAAGGCTCCAGGGTTTTGCGGGCGAAAATAGACATGGCTTCCCCGAATATAAACATGAGGGACCCCGTCATCTACCGGATCATGAGGGTTCCGCACTACCGGGTAGGCGGCAAGTGGTGCATTTACCCGATGTACGATTTCGCCCATCCGATAGAGGACATGATAGAAAACATCACGCATTCATTATGCTCGCTCGAGTATGAAGACCACAGGCCGCTATACGATTGGGTCGTAAACAACGCGGGGCTTGACGCCAGGCCGCGCCAGATAGAATTTGCACGGCTGAACCTCTCCTACACGGTGATGAGCAAAAGGATGCTTTTGCAACTGGTCAACGAAGGTATCGTTTCGGGCTGGGACGATCCGAGGATGCCGACATTGTCGGGGCTTCGGAGAAGGGGATATACTCCCGCCTCCATCCGGGATTTCTGCAACCGCATTGGTGTGGCCAAGACAAACAGCATGGTCGATTATGCGCTGCTTGAGCATTGCATCCGTGAAGACCTGAATGCAAGCGCTCCGAGGATAATGGCGGTGCTGAGGCCGTTGAAAGTTGTCCTGGACAATTACCCGGAAGGCCAGGTGGAATGGTTCGACGTGGAAAACAACCCGGAAAACCCGGACATGGGGGCAAGGAAAGTCCCGTTCACGCGCGAGCTGTACATCGAGCAGGATGATTTCATGGAAAACCCGCCGAAAAAATACTTCAGGCTGTACCCCGGCAATGAAGTAAGGCTGAAAAACGCATATATAATCAAGTGCGGGCATGCGGTCAAAGACGATAAAGGAAACATTACGGAACTCCACTGCACGTACGATCCCGAATCAAGGGGAGGCAACGCTCCCGACGGCCGCAAGATCAAGGGGACTCTCCACTGGGTGTCCGCGGCGCACGCACTCGACGCGGAAGTACGGCTGTACGACCACCTGTTCACGCACCCCGACCCCGGCTCCGTCGAGGATATGCACTCGATAATCAACCCAAATTCACTTGAAGTGCTCATAGGCTGCAAAATTGAGCCGAACCTTGCCTCCGCGAAGCCCGGCGACCGTTACCAGTTCCTTCGCATGGGCTATTTCTGCGCCGACAAGGAATGCATGCCCGGCAAGCTGGTGTTCAACCGCACGGTTGGCCTTAAAGATACATGGGCGAAGGAAATCAATAAAGGATAGAAATCACTCAAGCATAGCGAGCAGTTGGTCTTCCGTTATTATACTAATGCCAAGTTCCTTGGCTTTTTTATTTTTGGTGGATTCCGACGTTATATCGTTATTTACAAGGTAAGTCGTCTTTGAAGATACGGAGCCGGACACCTTGCCGCCGTTCTCTTCTATTACGGCGACCAGTTCTTCCCTGTTGTTGAAATGATTGAGGGAACCGGTAATAACAAAAGTCATGTTTTCAAACCTCAAATTGCCCGCCGCGGCCTGCACCTGCTCGAATTCAATTTCTCCAAGGATATCCGCGACCATTTCCCTGTTTGCTTCATCGCTGAAGAAATTTACATAAGCGTTGGCCATGACTTCCCCAATGCCGCTTATATTTATCAGTTCCGAATACGACGCGTTTTGTATTTTATTCCAATCATAGCCGAACTTCCGGCATATGAGCTTCGCGTTTGACAGCCCGATATTCGGTATCCCAAGCCCGTAAAGCAGCCTTACCGCATTCGTCTTCCTGGCCCTTTCAATCGCGTCAACAAGCCTTGCAAAAGACTTTTCCCCGAATCCTTCCATTGACGTAATCTTTTCCTTGTGGTTTCCCAGCCTGAATATATCGGCAGGCTCCTTTATCAGCCCTTCCGCGATGAATTTTTCCAGCGTCGCCTCGGACAGCCCTTCTATGTTCATGGCGTCCCTGCTGACAAACAGGCTGAACATCTTCAGCTTTTTAGCAGGACACAGGGAATTGACACAGTAAAGGTATTTCACATCGATATTCTGCCGGATTTGCGTCTCACCGCCGCATACGGGGCACGCGTCCGGTATTTCCACCCGGCCGCTCCTGGTCAGGTTTTCGGAAATCTGCGGGATGATCATGTTCGCCTTGTAAACGCGGATGGTGTCGCCAATGCCGATTTTCAGATCCTCCATAATGCTTATGTTGTGCAGGCTTGCCCTGCTGACCGTCGTGCCTTCCAGTTCAACCGGCTCGAACACGGCAATGGGGTTTATCAAGCCTGTCCGCGACGCGCTCCATTCGATTTCAAGCAGTTTTGTTTCTTTTACTTCGTCACGCCACTTGAAAGCAATCGAATCCCTGGGGAATTTCGCAGTCGCGCCGAGGGATTCCCCGTATTTCACATCGTCATATGCCAATACCAGGCCGTCCGAAGGAAAATCATTTTTCCCGATCTGCTTCTCAAACCAGGACAGGGCATCTTCGAGACCGGCCGAGTCCACCTTTTTATATTCAACAACATCAAAGCCCTGGGATGCAAGCCATTCCAGGTGCGCTGCGCGTGAACCGGTAATATCTGCACCGTCCGCTCTCACCAGCGAGAATGCAAAGAAATTGACATTCCTTTCGGCGGTTACCTTGTTGTTCAACTGCCTTACCGATCCGCTGCACAAATTCCTGGGGTTTTTATACCTGATGCTTTCGTCGCCTGCTTCCCTGTTGATTTTTTCAAATTCCGAGTAGCTGATCACGGCTTCGCCCCTCAAAACCAGCGTGCCCTTGAATGGGATGACAAGCGGGACGTTTTTAAATACTTTCACGTTATTTGTAACGACTTCGCCAACCTCACCGTTACCCCTTGTCACGGCCTTTTCAAGCTTGCCCCCGGAATACGTCAGGACGATCGTAAGCCCGTCCAGTTTCCAGGACAACACGCCCTGCTGGTTACCGAGCCAGGCTTTCAAAGCCGCCGGGTCCTTTGTCTTGTCCAGCGACAGCATGGGTTTTTCATGGCGTTCCTTGGGCAGCCCGGACAGCAGTTCGTAACCGACACGGTTGGTAGGGCTGTTGGAAAGGACTATTCCTGTTTGCCTCTCCAATTCTTGCAATTCATCGTAGAGCCTGTCATACTCCAGGTTGGTCATTATTTCCCTGTCTTCCTGGTAATAAGCCCTGGCTGCCTTATTGAGCAGCTCTATTTTTTCTTTCATCAGCTTAATTGCGTCCATGCCTGAATGTCCCTCCTGCCGTTTTGCTAGGCTTTCCTTCTCCCGCCCCTTGAAGCGGCAGTTCCCCTGCCCCCGATTATTGTGGAATACACTGCGGTGCATGCTATCACAAACCATATAATACCCCATACAACGGCCGGTATGTGCGTCATTCTCTCAAGCAGCATCGCGTCGGTAACAGTCCCGGACGTCCATTTTACCAGGTTCAGCTTCAGGTTTATCTGCAGCAGAATCGTATCGACAAAAGTATCATACACTGCATAAGCCGCGCTTGACACGCCTATAATGTCGACAACCCAGTCATAGAGCTTATCGTTCCGGAGCATGTAGAGCAAAAGAACAACGCCTGAAAATATTGCAGCATATATAATGGTAAAGACGGACTTGCCGTATGCAATTGAAACGCCCAGCATCAGTATCGCGGCAACGCCCAGGATTGATTTTTTTACCGACGTTCTTTTCAGCCAAAGTATCAAAAGCGCAAACAGCACGCTGCCCAGGTATCCCCCGTTGGCGATCATAAACGCGGAAAACCCGTTTTTGGGCAATGTCAGTGCATAACCGCTTTCATCTAGGTTTATCCTGAACCCCCGTATCCCGCTGCCGAATATGACGGCCATCACGGAATGCCCGAGTTCGTGCAGGAACACCGCGAATATTTTCAAAGGCTTTATTACTTTGGTATTCCAAAGCACCACTACCAATGCCAGTATTATAAAATATCTGCCTTTTTGCTTCATACCGTCTCCTGCAAACCTGCCAGCGTTTTATCCACTTTTTCCATCCACTCGCTGATCGGTATCCCCTGCGGGCATTTATCTTCACATACCCTGCAGGCTATGCATGCGCCGGCACGGTTCGCCTCGTTCATGAACGCGTTGTATTGAACCTTCGCGCCCCTTATGTCTTCATATATGACGCTATCGTTATATATCTCGAAGTTCCTCGGTATGTTTACATTATTCGGACATGGCATACAATAACTGCACCCGGTGCACGGAATTGCCGCCCTGTCAATGTACCTGCGGCGCACAAGGTCGATGATCTCCATTTCTGCGTGTCCGAACAAGCCGGCCTTTGAATTTCCGGCGCTTTTCAGGTTTTCTTCAACCTGCTGCATGTTACTCATGCCGCTCAAGACCACCGTAACCTCGGGTTGGCTCCAAAGCCACTGCAATCCCCAATCGGCAGGAGATCTGCCTGTACCGCTTTTATCCAGTATGGCCTTAATGTCTTTAGGAGGATTGGCAAGCCTCCCGCCAAGCAACGGTTCCATCACGACGACGGCCAGCCCTTTTGACGCGGCGTATTTTAAGCCTTTTTCGCCCGCCTGGTGGTCAACATCCATGTAATTGTACTGGATCTGGCAGAAGTCCCATTTATCATAGCCATCTATAATCTTTACAAATGCATCATACCCGTCATGGAATGAGAAGCCAAGATACTTGAATTTTCCTGCCTTTTTGGCAGCTTCGGCACGCTCGATCAGGCCCAGCTTAAGGACGGTGTTTTCCCACGAAGCCAGGCTTAAGGAATGAAACAAATAAAAATCAAGGTATTCCGTCTGAAGCTTTTTCAACTGCTCGTCCAGAATCCTGTCATAGTCTTCAGGCTTTTTGACCAGCCATACCGGCGACTTCGTAGCCAGTTTAACCTTGTCCCTGTACCCGTCTTTCAAGGCCTTCCCTACGACAATTTCGCTTCTTCCCTCATGATATCCATATGCAGTATCAATATAATTGACGCCATGATCGATAGCATGATGCAATAAGCGAATAGCTTCTCTTTCGTTAATTTTTTCGCTCAACCTGTCGCCGTAATTGATTTTTCCTTCGGTAGGAAGACGCATCGCGCCAAAGCCAAGAACTGAAACCTCAAAATCATGTTTCCCAAATTTTCTATACTGCATATCCATTCCCCCATATAGGTTATATAAATATTTATACCTTATTGGACGGCATAAATCAACTTCTATCATTGGGAGGCACTGGAATGGAATCGGGGTCGGGCTTGGTAAGACAGGGTAGGGCACAGAACCGTCCCCTGTCTCATAATAACCGGCTAATTGATGTACCTGTTTACGTCGTCAAGCGTTATACCCTGGTGGAGCGCTATATTAAGGCCGTTCGCAATAACTTTCGCGATTCTTTTCACCACTTCGTCAATCTCCTTCGGCGTGACTACCAGGTCACCGGCGTACGGCTCCATAACCTCCTGTATCATCCTGTATTTCTCGTCCCGGTCTATGGATTTCATCATCCTGTAAAACTCAGTACCCTGGGGCGCCTGTTCGATCAAGCTGTCCAACACCATGTCGATCGCATCGTTTGCCATCGTTGCCGCATCCACCACCGTGGGAACGCCTATCGCAATCACCGGTACGCCCAGCGTTGCCATCGAAAGCTCCATGCGCTTGTTTCCGACTCCTGAACCGGGCGATATGCCCGTATCGGCAATTTGGATCGTCGTGTTGACTCTTTCTATTTTCCTTGAAGCCAGCGCGTCGATGGCTATAATATAATCCGGCTTGATGCGGTCAACTATGCCTTTTACGATTTCACCCGTTTCAATACCCGTTATGCCCAATACGCCGGGCGCCACTGCGCATACGGGCCTCACGCCTTTATCCACCTGTTCCGGGAGATATTCCAGCAGATGCCTCGTAACCATCATGCTTGAGACAACTTTCGGCCCGAGCGCATCCGGCGTCACATTCCAGTTGCCAAGGCCTACGACCAGCGTCAGCGTTTTCTCGCCCAGTTTCATTAACTGCAACAGTTCTTTCGCTACCGCCCTGCATGTGTTTTCATAAAGAACCTGGTCATTTTCCTTCAGCCCCGGCACTTCCAGCGTGATGTAGTTTCCCATGGGTTTTCCTATGGCTTTTTCGCCTGCCGGTGTGACAACGCGTACCCTGGTGATTTTTATATCGTTATCGCCGTCATTTTCCACCTTGACACCGGGAATATCCTGCTGCCCGGCGTTCTCTTTCAGCGCCTGCTCCCTAAGCAGTTCATGCGCCTCCAATGTCAAGTCCGTTCTTACGCTTTTCATCTTGCTATTATTCAACCTTTCATTCCAGCAAATGTGGCAATTCTTTGCATTCATCGCCCGGATATATCTTTCCACAACAGGCAAAAAAATAAGCATAAAGTCACCCGTTTTTTCATCGGTCTCTTTAATTTGCCTTGCTTTTTAAAAACTTTCATGCTAGAATATCTGGTGTTAATTAGCCAAATTTAATCGCAGGAGGTGATATGTTTGCCAAATATAAAATCCGCAATAAAAAGGGTAAAAGTCGCAAGGTCAAAGAATCTGCAAAATACGGCCAAAAAGTCTGCGCTTAAGACCGCCATAAAGAAGTGCAACGAAGCAATCAGGCAGAATGACGAGAATGCATCGTCCATATTGAGCGCGACCATGAAAATTATTGACAAGGCGGCTGCTAAAAACGTAATCCATAAAAACACCGCTGCGAGAAGAAAATCAAAGCTTGCAAAAGCTTTAAACGCTGTTAGCAAATAGTATAATAGCGCATTGACGCATAATAACGCATAAAATAATATCCGATCCTTAAAACCATGCCGCTGCCATGCAGCGGCTCGTTGTTTTAGGATCATATGCACGTCGTCTCAACTAATATTTCCTAACGCTTTTCGTCTGCCTGCTGTATACGGGCAAATCAAATAAATGCTTTTGGTTCCAGCGCCATAATACCATAGAAAACCTGACATATATATGTCAGGTTTAATGTATTTGCTATTTCCCGGGATATGTGCCAGTCGTAGTGTTTCCGCCATACTGCCGCCATACTGCCGCAATACTGCCGCCATATTTCCTCTATACACCCGCTAATGGTTCGATAACAGTCTTTTTTCTCCGTTGATCTCCTGTATGGGCTTAATATTCTGTGTCACCTCTAATATTCCCAGGAACTCGCCTTTTTCATTTCTCACGGCGAAATACCTGATATATACATACATGTCCTGCATCCTGATCCAGAAATCTTCATGGTCCTTCTTTCCGGACTTTAAGTTCTCTATAACCTGCTCCACGACGTGCACGCTTGCCGGCGGATGGCAGTTTTGCACCTTTCTGCCGATGATGGTTTTCGTCCTGGTAAATATCCTTTCCTTCCCTTGGGAGAAATACTTAACGGCCCCATCCTTGTCAACAAAGGTAATATCTACAGGCAATGTATTAAAAATGGCGCTGATTTCCTCCGGCGAAAGAATACCGGTATCAAATTTCATATATCCGCCGCTTGCAGGCAAAGGCTGTTCTTTTTCACTCGCGAGCTTCTCCTCCAGGTTCACCCTGGCAGGGGTCCATTTTCCTGCCGGCCTGGTGAGACAGTAGCCTATCCCCTCGCTCTCCTGCTCTATGCTAAGCCATTCATCCTCGGTCAGTGTTTCCAATGCCATCGGGAACAGGATGTTTTCCTCCTTGAATATCATTTCGATCACCCTGTTGGCCGTCTCTTCGGCCTGTGCCGCCACATCATCCTTTTTGCCGTTATAATTGGAAAGCATCCTGTGCGTTTCCTTAATGGCGGCCCTGATCTCATCATCTACACCCCACATTACCTTTGGCGGCGCCGTAATGCCATACTTTTCTATGAAAGGAAACAGGAGATTTTCCTTCCTGGAATAATGCTTGTCAACTTCCCACAGGGTGGCAAAATCGTTAGCGAGGATATTTGTATTTTCCCTGTTGTCATTATTCCTGAAAGCTTCAAGATGAGGCTTGATCTTTTCGTTTATCAGCTTCTCAAGCTCCCTGTTTTCAAGCTTGAAGGTATGAACGGGATGTCCCGGCGCATCTTCCGGCCTCTGAGGCCTGTGTATTTCTTCGATGGAGCCCTTGAAAAGCGCCGCATGAACATCACAGAGCCTTTGTATATGCTCCACCGGCATTCCCTCCATTATGAGCGCATGCTCCATTTCGGATATTTCGCCGGGAGATATGCCTTCGATAAGCTTTTCGAACCTTGGCTTGACATCTTCGACGCTTTTGCCGTTATGAAGCTCCATAATAAGCTCCTTCAGCACCTTTTGCCTATACTCGCGATTATTGATGTATTCGCTCATACAATATCCTCCTTATTCCTTGATTTTATATCCTCTTCTCGTAAATTCATCTTTTATCTTTTCCAGTTGTATCCCTTTTATTGCAGCTCCTTTCGGAATTGTCATGAAACGGCCTGCCGTGTTTAACATGGCAGGATTCGAAATATTTTCAAATCCCAAGTCAATCATGATTTCTACAACCTCCGGGTTTTCCCGGCAAATCTCGTATATTGTCCTGGTAAGATCGACAGTTTTGTCCATATCACCACCTCCTGACAGGTATTGCAGCCGCTTCCGGTTTTTAACTTCATACATTGCCACATCCGCGCATTTTACCGGGCTTTCCCGGTTCTCGGCATCAAATATGCAACGCTTACCTAATAATTACCCGTTTGGGCCAGTGTAAAAACATATAAGAATGGTGTCCAACATGAAACAACCTTAAACATATCATAAATACGTGGGTAATTTTTTCGTTTTTTTACCCATATTCTATTGAAATGGGAAAAAAATCATACCAAAATGGCATAAATCGAAAAGGGTATCCGGTAAGCCAGGCTGCAGATATTAGGAGCGAAAACCCTGGAGAAAGTCAAAGAGGCAATGAAAATATTTTATTTTTAGGCATAACGGGAGCAGAGATTATCTGCTCCCGGCCCCCGGTTCATTTTTTTCATATATTTCATAAATGCTTTTGGCTATGCTTTTTATTCTGTCCCGTATTTTCACGGGTTCCAAAACCTCTATCTTATCTCCGAAACCCAGTAAAAAGCCATACAGCCATGAATTTGCCTGCATTTGGAAAGATACTATCAACCTGCCGTCCCCGGAAATTTCATAGTTGCCAATGCCAAAAATATCGTTTACCGAATGCTCCATGGACTTGTCAAACAAGACAACTATGTTTGCCTGCTCTTCACTGTCCTCGTCCCATTCCACTTTGTCAAGTGAAAATTCCCTGGCGTTAAAGCCGGTATCGGTAATTTTCAAATCATTCATCCTGCTCAGCCTAAACAGCCTGAAATCTTTTCTCAAAAGGCAATAGGCATAAAGATACCAGTTCGTATCCTTGAAAACAATAACATACGGCTCGGCTTTTCTTTTTGTAAGCTTTTCATCGCTGTTATAGTACGTAAATTCAATAATTTTCCGCTCCCTGACAGCCTTTCTTAATTCCTTGATTCTAAAACCCAACCGGTCGTTTTTATTCCAGGGGGATAAGTCGATCATAACATCATTGCCCGTCGCAATATAATCGGACTGGTTTGCCAAACCGGAGAGCTTTTCTATCAAAAGCTTTATCCTGGTATCCTCACTGATGCTGTTAAGCCCTTTCAGCCCCGCAACTATATTCAGGATCTCCTCACTCGTAAGAACACTTTTATCAAGTTTATATCCCTCAACAATGCCTATTCCTCCGTCCGCGCCCTGGAAAGTGGTTACGGGAATACCCGCCTGTGAAATAGCATCTATATCCCTGTATATCGTGCGTACTGAAACTTCGAATTTTTCCGCCAACTCCCGCGCCTTCACTTTTTGATGGTTTACCAGGTATGTTATTATGGATAGCATTCGCTCCAGTTTCATGGTTCAATCCCTTCAATTGGCATAAATTACATTACCATAATAACACAAAAACATGACAAACGCATGTCTATTCATTTATGACTTTCAGACCCTCCACGATATCCAGCCTGTTGATATGAAATCCGCTTATAACCGCGATGACCGCGGACATCATTATCACTATCACACCCGCGTATGCATAGCTTTCGGGATAGATTGCGGAAGACAGCACAAAGTTGTCGCCCGAAAACGCCGTTTTGACTATGTTTAGAATCCCGTAACCCAGCGCGAATCCAACGGGCAGCGCTATCACCAGTTGCATCACCGTTTCCTTGATATGCGCGACCATGATGCTTTTGAGCGAATACCCCATCACGCCCATGAACATATACTCATATTCCCGCGCCGACAGATTCATCAGACCTACTGAATACAGCACCGTAAGCCCAAGTATCACCGCGCACGCCAGCATGAACCATACCAGCGTACTGAGACTTTCCATCACCGACGCGAAGCTGGTTTTATCATCCTCAAGCGTGGAATAATCAAAACCCTGCTCTCGGCTTAGGGCGCGAATCTCGCCGATGTCGGCGCCACGCGCGAAAATTACGTTATAAACGGGCTTAAAATCCGGCAGTATTTCTCTCGCGTAATCATAACTGGTGTACAGGGAGAGCCCGAAGTTCTGTTCAAATACGCCCGCTACCCTGACCATGGCGTCATTGATCCGGAGCATATCGCCCGCCTCAGCGTTCCATTTTTTAGAAAAATGTGCCGGGATGACGACGCCGTCCTTAATGCGCTGTGTGTCGATATGCTGCATATCAAAGCTTTCTTCCACCACGTATAGCGGATATTCTTCACCGTCAATCCTCACAGGCAGCACCAACGCCCGGTTGACCTCATCGAGGCTCTTTTCAGCCGGATGTGTCACTTCCAGCGGTATTGGACCAATCCCGATCAGTATGTCATAGTTTGCGAAATCGTCAAAGTAGGCTTTTTGCGTATACTTGACAGAATTAAAGAAACCCAGAGCGAATGTGAGAAGCGCGCAGGAGCCGCACATGCCCAGCAGCACCGCCAGAAACCGCCCTTTGTTACGCAGAGCGCTTTTAAAAGCATAACGGGTATTAAACGACAACCGGTTCCAGAAAAACGTTGCTTTTTCCAGCAGTATCCGCTTGCCTCCCGATGGCATCCGAGGGCGCATCAGTTGGGCAGGCGTCGGCTGTAATACGCTGCGCACGCTGATCAGCACCGAGAACACGCTTAATGCCATGTGAGCGAGTATAACACAGCCCCACAGTACGGGATAAAACACGAAAGCCAGTCCCGGCACCTCGAACATGGTGGAGAAAAATCCGATAATGGTGTCGCATAGCAACGCTGCAGCAATGCATCCCAGAATTGCGCCCAACATCGCCATTAATGCCGTCTGGGCCACGTAGATGAACACCAGCCTGCCGCCCGTGACGCCAAGTGCCTTGTAAATGCCAATTTGTCTGCGTTCCAAGGTTATCGTACGCTTAATCATCACATAGACAATCATGATGATGAGCAAAGCAAATATCAGCGGAAATATATAGGCGAACGTGCGTATTTGTTTCAGGTCTTCGCGAAACAGCACTTTATTCAGTTGGTCGTCCTGCATCACGGTCCTGGTCGCGCCGAGAGTTTCCCCCAACTTCTCTGCAGCATCTTTTTGGATGTCGCCCAAAGCAACAATCTCGTTATACTTGCCATCAAAAAAGTCTTTGGTAACGTATACCACGCCAAAGCTATCCGGCTCGGCCATCAGTGCCCGCTCATTCCGCACCATGTACACATATTCGGGCGAGGCGGCAATGGCGGTCACCCGCAGACTTCGCCCGTCCAGCACAAGGGTATCCCCCGCTCCGATACCCCGTGCCCGCGCATGCTTGCTTATTACGGCGCATTCATTTGAAGCTGTTGGCATCACACCCTCATAAAGATAAGGCATGTTAATGCCGTCCGTCAATGACACCGCCCGCAACATTGCATCCCCTTCCCGGAAGTCCTGCACCACACGCCCCTGTGCCCGCCGGATGCCCTTTCGGGATGCGACCGCTGCCACATCATCCTCGCTAAAGCTGCCATAATAAGTCACGTCGGCATATCCTTGATTCCTGAACAACTGGTTCGCATGGTCGTCATAGCTTAAATAGATGGTGTACAGCGTCACAAAAAACGTCGCGCCTACCATCACCAGCAGACATATGCCTATTAGCTGAGGCAGGTTATGACGCATTTTTCGGAACATCAAGCGAAACATCATTCTTCCCATTACCATTCCACCTCGCTTGGCGCGAGCGGCTCTGCGTTTTCAGTGACATTTATGATCTCACCGCTCCGCATGCGTATCACCATATCCGCTATCTTGGCAATCTCCTGGCTGTGGGTGACCAGCAGGATCGACGTGCCCTGTTCCCTGTGAATCTGTTTCAGGACCTCCAGTACCATAATGCCTGTCTCAAAATCCAGCGCGCCTGTAGGTTCATCGCAAAGCAGGACTTTGGGGCGCTTGGCAATGGCCCGCGCGATGGAGACCCTCTGTTGCTCGCCGCCCGAGAGCTGACCCGGGAAGTGTTTTGCACGATCAGACAAACCCACGAGTGCCAGCGCGTGCTCCGCGTCCGGACGAGGCAGCCCTGCCATTTCGGTGGAAATTTCCACGTTCTCCACCGCGTTCAAATCGGGCAGCAGGTTATAACTCTGGAATACGAAACCGATGGTAGTCTTGCGAAACTGCGTCATTTTGCGTTTGCTGTATGTCGTGATGTCTGTTCCCTCAAACAATATCTGTCCGCTCGTAGGGCTGTCCATGCAGCCCAGCATATTAAGCAGCGTGGATTTCCCCGACCCGCTGGCCCCCAGCACCACGATGAATTTTCCGGAAGGAATCTCAAGGTTCACGTCCTTGAGTGCGCGCACCAGCGAATCACCTTCACCGTAATTTTTGGATAACGCTTTCAAAGTATACAGGTTCATACGGCACCTCTGAAAATATACTCAATCAATCCGTCAAGCAGCGTCTCGAACGTTTCATCAAGACAATCTCTTTCCATTAGCTCCACATTTGCAATACCGAAATACATCGTGTGCAAATAGTTGCGGACAACACCAGGCTTCACCTTCTGCGTGTTAAAATGGAACATGTTCAGCAACCGTTCATAAGCCGCATGTTCCATGTCCAGCAGGTCTTTAATTCCGGGATTCGATCGTGCCTGCATATCCTGCAGTATTTCTTCAAACTCGTCGTGGTACTTAAAAAATAAAATAAACTCCTGCGAATGAAAGCACAAGCGGATAAACTCACGTATACGCTCTTTCAGGGATTCGGGCGACGTCCCGGAGAAATAGAGTTCGGCCTGATGAAACCATTTTGTATGCAGCCGCTTAATCATCTCAAGGATAAATTCATCCTTGGAATCAAAGTGCTTGTAAAACGTTCCCTTGGCCATACCTGCGGCTTTGGTGATATCTTCGATGCTGGTTTTTTTCACACCGTATGAAAACAGTACATCCTTGCCTTTTTCGAGCAGTCTGTTCTTTTGCAGCTCCTTTTCCTGATCGGTTAAGCTTTTTGGCGACATGACTCAAT
Organism: Bacillota bacterium; assembly: GCA_050261495.1. Taxonomy (GTDB): domain Bacteria; phylum Bacillota; class Clostridia; order Acetivibrionales; family DTU013; genus JBMNKL01. The sequence continues at coordinate 11,658 of JBLNDI010000117.1, read as the reverse complement.
CCCTCGCTTAAATGACTATAATGTATAATTTGGTCATTATAGTCATTATAAAGCATACAAAAGGAACTGTCAAGTAATTTTTGAAAATCTTGGCTTATTTCAGAACTCCCACAACATACGTTGTCACTTTTTCACAAGATCCATGAAATTGCTGCTGTATTTCTGACTGCCGTCCGGCATTACCCACATCGCCTCAACATCCGGAAGGCTCTCGATAAATTCGAAGCCCTGTCCGTACGGCATGTTGAAAACGGCAGTTGAAAGCGCGTCGGCCATGCCTGAATCCCTGCACACTATGCTGACTGATATGAAATACTCGGACGGAAACAATGTATCCGGGTTTATAATGTGGTGGTAATTCCTGCCGTTAACCGTATAGAACCGTTCATAAGAACCGCTTGTTACAAGCGACATATCGGTCAGGTTCAGTATATGAAGCTCGGGCTTGCTTTCATCATCTAACGGGTTTTTTATACCAACGCTCCACGGCGCCGAATCTTTGCCTTTTGCTCCTTTTGCTCCTATGGCGCGCACATTGCCCCCAACGCTGATTAACCCGGATGTAAACCCATTTTCTTCCGCAATAGCGGCTACTTGCTCAACTGCGTATCCCTTTGCAATTGCGCCCACATCCAGGCTCATTTCGGGGTCCTGGAGGAATACGGTCGATGCTTCCCTGTCCACTATAACCTTGCTGAAATCCGTATGAAGGGAAGCTTCCCTCAATTTATCAACCGGCGGCAATTCGGCCCTTTCGGGATCTTCAAGCCCTGCCTCACGGTAATCGTGCCATATTCTAAGCACCGCTCCCATCGCGATATTGATCCTGCCGTCGGTCTTTTCATACCATGTCCTTGCATATTCAATAAGGTCAATAATCCTCCCGTCCACCTTTACGGGAGAAATACCCGCATTGTCGTTTATGGTCTTTATATTGTTTATACCTTCATAATCATTGTAAATATCGAAAAGCTTGTGATATTCCTCAAGCTTGTTATATATTAGTTCCGCATGCCTGGTGAATTCCTCCTTGCTGCCGGTATAAGAGACAATAGTTGTCAAAGTGTCAAAAAGATTGATAAATTCCGCTTCATACCTCGATACTTTTCCCCCGCAGGAAGACAAGCCAAACGGAATCAACAATATAAAAATTATAAAGGCAATTTTAACAGCCAATACTTTCTTCAATCCACGCACCCCGTTAAATTTTTTATGTTATACGATATGCCCGCCGCCGGGCTGCATCCGGGAAAAAACATAATGCCGCGCTCCCGGATATGCTTAACATTGAAACCGGGGAAGCCTTATTTCGCCTCCCCGGTCAATCATAACACAAGCCAGTTTATTTTTCCATGCCGTACCTGTTTCATTACTTCCGGCGTTTAATTCGCCGTATTTCAGTCCTGGCGCTATTTTGCATTAGCCGACGCTTTTTCAATTACCTTGACGAGGTCCGTAATATGGATGGTCACCGAAGATGTGAGGTCGGATCCGGTCGGGGCGCCTTCTTCGTTGACCGCTATACCCTTCACCTGATCAACGGTCTTACCCTTCACGTAATCGGCAAACGCCGCAGCCTGTTCGTTCCATTCCTTCTTTATGCCGGAAGCTTTCCTCATTCCGTATGCATCGCCAAGCTCGTTCTTTGTTTGCGGATTCTTGGTCAGGTCGGACGTGATCTTTCCGGACGTGTTGAAATTCACGTTAGCCTGAGATGCATCGATAATGCAGCTTGTAATTTTACCATCCGCTCCGAATGTCGTGGCGGTATATGTCGAATAAGCCTGGGCAAGCCCGTCCTTTTCCGCCGTGGCATCCGTCGATTTGTTTATTGTTGTCACAATTCCCAGTCCAAGCTTGTCGCCCGCATTCGCGCCAAGATCTTTCGCATTATTCACGGCTTTCTCAATAGCCTCGATAAACTCCGTAACATGTATGGTTACCGATGATGCCAGATCGCTTCCGGTCGGAGCGCCTTCTTCGTTAACCGCTATCCCCTTGACCTGTTCCAATGTTTTGCCCTCGACGTATTTTGCAAACGCATTTGCCTGCTCGTTCCATTCCTTTTTAATGCCGGAAGCTTTCGCCATCCCATAGTCCGGGCCAAGTTCTTGCTTCGTCTTGAAAACAGTGTCAAGAGGCGTCGTGATTTTACCCTCCGACGAGAAATTTATCTTGGTTTGTGCTACGTCAATCACGCATTTGACTATTTTCCCGGCGCTGTCCACCGTAACCGCCACAACGGTTGAATCCGACTGCGCGAGTCCTTCCTTTTCTCCCGCGTCCGCCGATTTGCCCAGCGATGTAACTACAGCCAACCCTGTTTTCACCTTTCCGCCCGTTGTTCCGGCTTTATTGCCGCATCCGGCGAAAATTGCCGCAATCATAACGGTGCATAATAGCAGTGCAATTACTTTTTTCATAAAAACATCCTCCCTTGTTAATATTTTTCTTATAAATTTAATTTGTTATACCAGTATGTAATACCGGTTTGTTTAATGCGAAGAAAAAACCTCAAAATAAATCCAGCCTGTCAAGGACCGGAATAATAACCTTAAGGAGCGAAGCCGTCACTATGCCCGCTATCGCGCCGGAAACGAGCAGCAGCGGCAAATATGCCCACAGGCTCATGCCTGAATATATGATTGCAATTGCCGCGAATTGCCCTACATTGTGGGCAATCGCTCCCGATATGCTTATCGTCGCAATGGACGGCTTATTCCTGAAAGCCTTGAAAATGAGCAGCATGACCGCCAGTGACAGGATTCCGCCTGAAAAACTGAGTATTCCGGCTGTCATCCCGCGCGTTGCCAACACGAAAACGGATTTTAGCACGGCGACGGAAAAAGCCTGCCTGGTCGAAAGGAAAAAGAGCGCATACATGACCGCTATATTTGAAAGCCCGAATTTAACGCCCGGTACCGGCAATGGAAGCGGCGGAAACGCGTCTTCCGCCACGGAAAGGATAATAGCCATCGCAAAAATCATTCCTGTCAGGACAAGCCTCTTTGTACGCATCTTGTTTTCCTCGCATTCAACCCTGCATCCTGTATGAATATTATCTCCCGCACCGTAAATCATTCGTCATCCCCGCTTTGCTTTACCGGGTATAATCGCCTTGTTTTATTACCTGATTATATCCGCTTCGCCTTCTTCTCCATCCGCCGAAACAATCTTTACAACAATCCCGTTGGGCAGACAAGCCGCGTATTGGCCTGGAACCCTTATTTTTCCGGTATTTATGCATACCTTGTCGGGACAATCCGACTCGACAAATTGTATATTACCCTTACCGTCAAGGAAAAAAACAACATTTTCATCCTGCGGTATCGAAAAACTTCTTTCGCTCTCTTTGCCAAGGTCGATGGTTTCGACCAGTTCCGAGTAGTAGTATATTTCGGCCCTTGCTGCCTTGCCAGAATGAATGCTCCTGTTTATCAGCCATACTGCCGCGCTCACTGCCGCTACCAGGACGATCAGTACAATATCCGCCCTGCCGAAAAGCTTCAACCTCTTTTTTATATTACTCGCCTGCCTTGCCCATTTTTCTCCGACTTTATATTACTCGCCTGCCTTGCCCATTTTTCTCCGACCCAATCAATTTGCCAGCCCTTTTATAACCGCGCCGGCAAAAATCAGCAGCGTTATTGATCCCATAATTATTATGTAGTTTATAATTGAAGTCATGAAAGTCGTGGCTTTTTCCTGGTACTCCAGGAACCTCTTAATGTTCTTGCGGACGGGTATTATCGTAAGCAGGAACAGCAGGCAGACCGGCGGCAATATTTTCAGAACCGTCATTACGACAACAGCCGCATAAATCGTATAATACAGCCACGCAAAAAGGGACAGCGACTTTTTCCCTATGTAGTACGGAAGCGTATGTCTTCTTATGGCCATATCCTTTTCGACGTCGCATATGTTATTTGCCAGCATGATGTTTGCGGTCGTACAGGTCGGAGCCACCGACAGCAGTATCACTTCAAGCATCGGACACACCATTATGTCAAGGCTGACCATGCCCCATCCTGCATCCAGCCTCAAAAATGTTCCCGGCGGCATGTTTATGTACAGTACTAAAAACGGTATGAAAAAACCGTAAAATATTCCGGACAGGATCTCTCCCAGCGGCTGGCGTGAAAACGGGACCGGTCCGTACGTATAAAGAACGCCTGTTATAAAGCATGCGCCGCCCAGGATAAGCACAACAATGTCAGTTATATAGGCAAGATACAGGCCAAGCGCCGTGCTTACGACAAAGAGGGCATAAATGATGGCCAGCGCCGTTTTGCGTCCAAACTGCAGCGGCACCCCGTTTGTCTTGGTATCAATGTAATTATTTATGGCGGTTGTCGTCAGGTCAAACAAAAACATTGAAAGAAAGAACACGGAGGTCCTGAGCCAGTTTATACGCTGCTCCCTGTAGGCCAGGAAAGCCAGCGTCATTAAAAAAGCAAACAAGCTTGTGATTTTGGTTTTTATTTCAACATAGCTTAAAAATCTGCGTATCATGCCCTCTGCTCTCCCTTGAAAACCCGGAATGATTTATCAAGCAGTTCTTTCAGGATTTTTTTCTTGCATTCGGCAGCCGGCAGCGTTTCCAAGAGCTTTAAATACTTGGCGTAATACTTTTTAGCCACCGAACGTGTATATTCGAGACTTGCCGCAGCCTTGACGCCCTCCAGTATTTCATTTGCAGAAATCCCGCTTTTTACGGCTTTGTCTTTGAGTCCCGCAACTTTCCGGAAGGCGTGAATGATGGGCAGTGTCATCACATTCTTTTCAAAATCGGACAAGACAGGCTTCCCGATATCATCCTCGGCAGCCTCGAAATCCAGGCAGTCGTCCGTCAGTTGAAATATCATCCCGAGATAATGGCCAAGCCTCCTGTATATGGTTATTTCAGAACGGCTGCGTCCTGACAGGTACGCCCCGGCATGGAAGGATGCTTCGAAAAGCTCAGCTGTTTTCCCCGATATGATTTTAAGATACTCGTACGGCGACAACTCGAAATTTCCGGCGTTCAAATGCTGCATCAGTTCTCCCGAGCATATTTTCATTACATAATCCGGCATCCTGATATCCGGGAATTCTTTGCCTTTATCTGTGGACACCGCCATTTTCAGGGCAACACACAACAGGTAATCTCCGCAAATAACGGCCGTCTTTTTCCCGAATTTTTTCTGTACCGTCGGAAGTCCCCTGCGTATGTCGGCATCATCGATCACGTCATCGTGAACGAGCGTCGCCAGGTGCAGTATTTCAATGGCTGCCGCAAGGTGCGCCGCATCAGGGTGCACCAATCCTTCATCATTCATTGCGCAGGCTAGCAAAGAAGCCGCCCTGATATACTTGCCCCGGGATTTGGCAAGATGTTCCGTGTATTTCCGCACAACCCTGGGAGAAGAAAACAGCTTCTCCGAGGTCAAATCCTTTACCAGTTCCAAGGCTTCTCCATAAGTTAAATACCGGATTTCTTCCTTTTGCGATCCGTTATTTTCAATCATGATACAGGTACCACTTTCTAACCCACTTTACATTCTTCCATTTATTTTTAAGGAAAGGCATTACGTAATAATCCAGCCCGAATATTCTGCCGCCTCCGATAAGCAGGGCTATCGCCGCAAATACCATCCAGAACGTCGAAAGGTACAAGCCGGTAGTTGTAACAAACATCGACTGGAGCACAAGCGACGCCCCCGAGGCCAGCGTCGTGAACAGCCCGCCGATAAGAGCCAGGCCGATAAGTATCTCGGCAAGCACTATCACAATCTGCATAATCATCTGTATCGTATCGTAGGGGAGGACTAATCCTTCTATAAATTTATTTAAAAGTGGAATATCCAGCTTGAAAGCATAATCATTCAATGTCGATTGGGCGGGAGCTTTTCCGCTCACAAAAATCGTCCTGAACAAACCAAGAAAGTCAATATTGAATATTGCCGTCCCGGCGCTTCTTACGGCTTCCGCCGCTCCCTCGGCGGCCGCCGTTGCGGAACTAACCGCATCTGCTGCCTGCTGTGTCGCCGAGCTTACCGCGTCTGCCACCTGCTGTGTTGCCGAACTCATCGCGCTTGGCGTTGCCCCGCTTGTACCGTCGGTCGCGCCGCCTCCGGACAGTATGCTGTTGTACCAGTTATTCGCGCCGCTAAAAAAGCCAGTCAGTTTTGGTGATACAAACCAGCCTTCAACGATTTTTTTGATCCCTTCAAACACCCAGACGGCGCCCAGCCAGATCCGAAGCGGCACAAGGAGGAAGCTGGGAGTCCTGTTGGAAAAATGGCCGCCCAGGAAGCTTCTCCTGTTCCTGATGGTGAAAAATTCATGCTTGACGTAGCTGAAAACCTTGTTCCATCCGAGTACCTGCAAAAAATATACAATATTTATAAAATGCTTGACAAACATTGAGAAAAACGAAGGCAATGAAACTTTCTTTTTTTCCGTGCCCACGTACGCAACGCCGTAACGCCCGCCAAGGCTGACCATGAGTCCGTGGAATGCCGGCTTGTATTCTTTCATTTCACCCTTGCCGGTTATTGCGCATGCAATATTATGCGCCACGATGACGGAGCACTGCTCGCAGTTTTCCACAACCTGGGGCACGGGGCTGTTTTTCCCCTCCGGCACGTAAAACATGTTGTCGCCTGCAACATACACCCTTTCATCGTCAAGCGAACGAAGATACGGGTCAAGCTTGATTCGTCCCCTGCCGTTCGACTGCAGTGTGGCTGCAGCTTTCTGAGTTATGTCCGCCGCTTCTATTCCCGCAGCCCAGATAACCGTACTTGTCTTCTCAGTGATAAAGTTTCCGTTATCTCTATATTCAATGTCGTCGCTCCCTACGCTTACAACGCTTGTGTTCAGGAGTACCCTGACGCCCATTTTTCTAAGCCGCCTTTCAGCTTTTGCCGAAAGTTTCTCCGGCAGCGCGGGCACTATTCGGGAAAGCATATCCATAACCGTAATTGAAACCAGTTCCCTGTCTACTTCGTACTTATCGCACAAAATCGGGACATATTCCGCAAGTTCTCCCGCCATTTCAACACCTGTGAAGCTTGCGCCCACAATGTGGAACGTAAGAAGTCGTTTCTTCTCGTCGACGTTGGTTTCAACCGCCGCTTTTCTGAAAACCTCGTGAAAATGCTCTTTCAGCTTCATCGCGTCTTCATAGGACCATAACCCGAACGAATTCTCTTTCGCGCCGGGAACGTCCCAATATGTGTGCTTGGAACCTGCCGCGATGACAAGGTAATCATACGGATACTGTTCGGCTTTCCCCACAACAAGTCTTTTTTCGAAGTCTATCGACTCCACCGTATCCTGCCTGAAATCGATATCCCGGCCTGCAAAAATTCTTTTCAGGCTCAACCTTATGCTATCCTCGTCAACACGTGCGGCAGCTACCTCGTGAAGCTCGGTCAGCATAGTATGGAATGGATTTTTGTCAATCACCGTGATTGATACGTCGCTGTTTTTCTTCAGCTTCTTTTCAAGCTTTTTTGCCGTCAGCACGCCCGCATAACCGGCACCGACAATAACAACTTTCATCTTTACACACTCCCGTTTTTTGGTTAAGCATATTGCTTAGTCTTATAGTATTTCACCCGCTTGTACCGCTTGTTTGCAGCACTTGACCATTCATTTGTTTGTCAAGTATTTAACAATTCAATGCATTCAATTTTTATTTCCCGTTTTTTTTATTTCTAAACAGAAAATTTTTCTCGCCGTTTATTTTTTTGTCAATAAGACCGTCCCTCGTTTACCCTTAATTGCAAACCTTGGCTGTGTATTATAATTATCCCTGCAGCGCGGACGGTTCATTCTGTTTTTGGGCATAATTCTATTGTATTTTACTTACGTATGTTTGACAATATGAAAATCGTCCCATAAAAATAACATTTCCCTAACATCCGGTTCCGCAGCCGGCAGCTTAATTTTCATCCTCGCCCGCTGCTTCAAGCAAGCGCGGGCTTTCGGTTTCGCCGAGTTCCTCGACGTTGCGCAGGGTCCTGTTGATGGCTCTCGTTCGCCTCCGGACAATCTCTTCCAAGGTCTTGTCGACTGTCTGAATCTGCTTGTGAGCCTTGTCGAGGATATCTCCGAACTTGATGAATTCGGACTTAACCGACCGCAGCGTGTCCCAAACTTCCTGGGATCGTTTTTCGATGGCCAAAGTCTTGAAACCCATCTGGAGCGAACTTAAGAACGCGGAAAGGGTAGTCGCACCGACTGCCGTTACTTTATACTTGTTGCGCAGTTCTTCAAACAGGGCTGCATTCTGGACGACCTCGGCGTACAATCCCTCGGTCGGAAGAAACATGAGGGCAAAGTCCGTGGTTTTTGGCGGCATGATATACTTGTCATAAATTTCTTTGGCGAAAATTCGTATTTTCTGCGCAAGAGACCGTCTTGCCTCATCAATTGCAAGCTTGTCCTCGGCATCAAGCAAACGGTTGTAGTCCTCGATCGGGAATTTCGAGTCAATCGGCAGGTAAACCGGTACATCGCCGTTGCCGGGCAGCTTGATTGCAAACTCAACCCGATTGTTATTGCCGATTTCCACGTTCATTTCATACTGACCCGGCGCAAGTATATCGGAGAGCAATTTTTCAAGGCGGACCTCGCCGTATGTGCCGCGCTCCTTGACATTAATAAGCGCGTTCCTGATGCTTTTAGCGTCGGCAGCAAGGTTTTTCATTTCCCCCAGCCCCTGCTGCACATTGTCAAGCTGCTTGCTGACCAGTTCAAAGGACTGGGCAAGCCGCGTTTCAAGGGTCTTTTGAAGTTTTTCGTCCACCACGGCCTGCATTTGTTCCAGGCGCTTTTCATTGCTTTCCTGCAGCGACTTTATCTTGTTCTCCAGCGTGGCGTTGACCTTTTCGATGTTTTCGGCATTGCTGCGTTGAATTGAGGACAGCCGCGAGTCAACCTGTTCCCTGAACTCAAAAAACTGCTTGCTCATTTCCTCCCTGTTTGCCTGCAAAGTTTTCTGAATGCTGTCCTGGATAAGCCCAAAACGCCGGAACTGCTCGGTTGCGCCATCCGATAGCTGCTTTGTCACGCTGTCCCGGAGTTCGTCATTGTTGCGTTTCAAAAGCATGATAATTTCGCCGGTATCCGGCTTGCGCCTGAAGATAAGCAGGACAATAACAACTACCATCAGAACGGCAAGCACAATGTTAACAATCGTCTCAGTATCCATGGCCAACCTCCGCTTGCAATGGGCAGCATTTTATAACCTATGGATAAACTGCCCGTCCAGGATAAATTATACCAGATTGAACAACTGTATGAAAACTGTCTGTATTGATGAACTGATTGGATAATCAAAAAGAACCGTCCCTTGATTACCCTTAATTTCTTTTCTTAGCTTTTAGAGGAAAATGCCAAGATTTGTCGAATAAATACATATATTGTAATGGGAGGCTTTAACAATGTTTGCATTTAAAAACAACATAGGATTGGTACTGCTTGCTATTTTTCTTACGTCAATATTCCCGGGAGCCAATGCGCCGGGGGAAATTACGGATTTGCCCGACGAGCCGTTGGCAGCAGCGGCGCCGGGAAGTGAAGGCGTGGCTTTGCAATGGGTTTTGCCAGGGATGCCTCCGAAAGGATTTGACAGTATGTATGCGGAACTGAATGAGCATCTTGCTGCAAAAACCGGGGATACCGTCAAGTTTACCTTCCTGGACTGGGGTGATTTTGAATCTAAGAAGAGTATATACTATGCTTCCGGTGAAACAATCGATCTGATTTTTTCGGCAAATTGGTTTTCATACGAAGATGACGTAATGAAAGGCTTTTATTATCCGCTTGATGATATTATTGACAAGCTGGCTCCAAAAACAAAGAAGGTACTGGGTGATTCCGTCATAAAAGCTGCCATGGTTGACGGCGAATTGTATGCCCTGCCCGTTCCCGGGCAGACCTCCGCTTTTTCGAGCGGATTGGTTTTCAGAAAAGACCTGGTGGACAAGTATAAAATCGACTTGAGCAAAATTAAGAAACTCGAGGATATTGAACCTATTCTCAGCCTGGTTAAAAAAAGACAGCCCGAAATCATTCCATTGGTAAACTGCACGTCAAAAAGACCGTTCTATGATCTGGCCGGCCTTCAATCGATGGGATATGACGATCATATTCCCGGCGCCCTGTCGGATGATTTAAATGATAACAAGGTCTATAATGAATTTGCTTCGCCGGGAACCATGACTTTTTTCAAAACGCTGCACAAGTTCAATAAGGCAGGGTATCTGAAAAAATACACCAACCAGGACAGCGGAGAATTGTTTTGCAAACTGATGTCAGACGCCAATCCTCTGCTGAGCGGATATAGCCTGGGGTATAACTGGGTATTTGTAAATATCGGGAAACCTACCTTGACCAAGTATAGCGCGACATGCTATATGAACTCGATATGGGCGCATTCACGTTACCCGGAACGTGCAGTAAGCATGATGGAGTTTATAAATAATGACGCCATTTCAAGCAATTTACTCCATTTTGGCGTTGAAGGAAAGCACTATGTCAAAATATCGGACAACGTGGTTGATTACCCAAGCGGCGCTAGCATTAGCAAGCCGGCATATGAGCAATATGTAAACTGGATGATAGGAAACAGGTATCTTGATTTCACATGGAAGAATGAAGATGCGAATACGTATAAGAAACTGGAGGATTTTAATAAAACGGCATCAACATCCCGGGCGATAGGGTTTGAATTTAATAATTCTCCTGTAAAGGAAGAATCAGCCTCATGTAAGGAACAGGTCGCAAAATATATCGAAGGGCTCATGAATGGCGAATATGATCCAGCCAAATACCTGCCCGTTCTGAATTCCGCTCTTGAGAAGGCCGGGTTGAACAAGGTGCTTACCGAGAAACAGAAGCAATTCGAAGCGTGGGTAGCCGACCAGGCCGCTCTGAATATAAAGGATACTTCGGGAATTAAGCTTAAACTTGACGGAGAGCCGCTTACATTAAAATACCCTCCCGTGTTCAGCAATGGTGTTCCCATGGTACCTATGAAGCAGATATTTGACAGCCTGGATGCCGTTTATGCGTATGATGCCAAGGCAAAAACAGTCACTGCAAGGAAAAATGGAAACAGCTTAAAACTAACGCTTGGAAACAGCGTCGGATCTTTCAACGGCAAAAATATCAAGCTGGCCGCGCCGCCTGAATTAATAAACGGGCAGGTTTATGTGCCTCTCGAGTCAGTATGCAGTTCCCTGGGCTTCGAGTACAGCTGGAATGCCGCAGGTAAAACAGCGGAGATTACAAGGGGATTCACAGAGACAAATGGCAATACATGGGGAAATATCGCAAACTGCGGCTATGTCGCCAATGATGACATATGGCAGTATTTCTCCATGCAGGACGGGATTTACAGGTTCAAGAATGACGGTTCAGCAATAACCAAGCTGTCCGATAAACCCGGCGCCTTTCTTAATGCTGCCGGAGGATGGCTGTATTACCTGGACAGCGGCGCAAAGTCAACGGATATGCATCTGCGGCTTTATAAAATGAAAACCGACGGCAGCCTCAATACGCTTTTAACGCCTGATAGGGCTTACTATGCAAATTTGATGGGAGAATGGATTTATTACATTAACTTGTCCGATGGCGACAAACCGTACAGGATACATATCAACG
>JBLNDI010000116.1:0-19256 GCA_050261495.1 Bacillota bacterium | reverse complement strand
GCATTTTTAAGGAACAGCTTGACATCTCGCCCCGGGACTTTGTTATAAACTACCGGATAGACAAGGCCTGTGAGCTCATGAAGAATGACAACCTTTCAATAGGGGACATATCAAGGTCGGTAGGGTACGATGACCCTCTCCTGTTTTCCAAGATATTTAAAAAGAACAGGGGAGTATCGCCGAGCAAATACAGGCAGAAATACCGCAAGGGAATATATTAAGGAGCAGGAGAAGCAACTTTTAGCCCAAAGTGGCATTGGAACATTAGTAAGGCAGGAAGACAATTGTATAATTGTACCTCAAACTTAAACAGACAAAATAGAGAAAATAAGGTAAAATGGAAATGAGAAGGTGTTATATCCACAAATGCGTAATAATTCGGAGGCGTGAGCAATGTCAAAGATATCCAAAGAGCGCAAGGCAACTTATTATATAGGGCTAGGCATGGTAGGAGTTGGACTTATACTCTTCTTTTCCGTATTCTTTTCAATAGCCAATAGCATGTCTGATCCCTGGGGATTTAATCCACCGCCTGTCCAAAACGGCATAATAGGTTTTATCCTGGTGGGTGCGGGCGCTTTTGTCATGAATATCGGGGCAAAAGGCGCCGCAGGCTCCGGGCTGCTGCTGGATCCCGAAAAGGCAAGGGAGGACCTGAAGCCTTTTAGCGAGGCGAAGGGTAAAATGATCAACGATGTGATCAGCAATATCGATGTGATCGAAGAAATTGCCAAGCCCGGTGAACCCGAAGAAATAGAAATTATAAAGATTAGGTGCCGGGACTGTGGAAGTCTTAACGACGAAGACGCCTTCTACTGCAAGAAATGCGGAGAAAAGCTGTAATAAAGGGGTTGTTTCTGTCAGTAGAAGCATTTAAGAAAAAGTAAGTGAGGGTTCTAATTGGATATTGGGAAAATTACGAATTATTGCTTAAGCAAAAAGGGAGCATATATTGATTTTCCGTTCGGCCCGTTTCCAGCCTGCATCAAGGTTTGCAACAAAATATTTGCTCAAATCTACTGGACGGATGAAAAGAAAATGATTACACTGAAATGCGATGCTATAGTCGGGCAGCATTACAGAAATGAATACCCTGATGCAGTGACAAGAGGGTATCATTGCCCGCGTGTCCAGCAACCATACTGGAATACGGTATATTTTAATGGTGTCGTCCCGTATGACGAGCTTCTTAAAATGATAGATCATGCCTATAATGTAGTAGTCAGCAAACTCCCTAAAAAAGATAAAGAGAGTTTATTATCAGTTTAAATAAGCATCATCACAAAAGGTACCTGGAAGCTGTTGTGTTGTTATTTGGAGTCATGATTAGTAAATAATTTTATACTCCGGAATCTCTTGGGGTGACCCGTCTCCAATAAGGTAGCAAACCGAAAATGGATATTCGGTATCTAAAATATTAACACTCATACCTTCAATATTTATTTCTTTAATGGAAGTATCATATATAACTCCCCAGAATATCCACTTGTTTTCTCTAAAAGTACCAAATCGAAATTCATAATTGTCGATATTTGCAAAAGGTATTGTCGAATTGTATCGTACATTATATCTAAAAAAGCCTTTCTTCATTACAGCAGCGCCTATTTTGCCATTATCAGCCGAGTAAAATACTATATATTCATTGCCATTCAAATTCACCCCGAGCAAACACTCGTTTGCATAACAATGAAATCACTATTAGTAAAAGAGCAAAAGCATAAATACTTATTATTCTTTTCATCACAACACATCCAAAGAAATAGTGATATTAGGATTTTATGAATAAAAAAGTCTTCTTGTTAAGTTATGGCAAGAAGGCTTTTTATGATTTATCTCAAAACCGTAAATCCCTTTCTCCGCTGCGGATGCGCCGGAGATATTCAATTGCTTTTTTCCTTTGTTTTATATTAGGGATATTGAGAATCTCGCTGTCGATCAGTCTTTGCCCCATTTCCTTCAATTCGTTGTCGGCGTAATCGCTCAGGTACTCCTCAAATGTCAAAAGCGCGTTCGGGAGGCAGCAATTCTTTATCTGGCCGGTCTTGGCCAGCGACATGAAACGGTCGCCGGTCCTTCCCTCCCTGTAGCAAGCGGTGCAATAGCTAGGTATATACCCGTCCTTTACCAGGCCTTTAATCACGTCTATTGGTTTCCTGTGGTCAGCAAGTATAAACTGTGGATTTTCTTCAACCTCATCTTTATCGGGTGTATTTTTCCTGGCATATCCGCCTACGCCAACGCAAGAGCCCGCGCTCATCTGGGATATTCCGATTTCCAGGAGTTCCCTCCGAAATTCGACGCTTTCGCGGGTCGATAGGATCAATCCGGTGTACGGAACGGCCATGCGGATGGTTGCCACGACTTTTTTGAAATCCCTGTCATTCACCAGGTATGGGAAGGAATCATAATCCACCCCTTCGGCAGGCAGAAGCCTCGGGAAGGAAATAGTGTGGGGACCCACTCCGGCAACAGCTTCCAAGTGCTCGACGTGCATTATGAGCGCAACCGTTTCATAGTGGTAGTCATACAGTCCGTACAACGGCCCGATGCCTACATCGTCGATGCCCCCGCCCAGCATTGCCCTGTCCATTGCTTCCGTATGCCACTCGTAATTGCGCTTTGGGCCGCAGTGCATCTCGAGGTACGTGGGCTTGTGGTAGGTCTCCTGGAACAGGATGTACGTACCAATCTTCGCTTCCTTCAGTTTTCTGTAGTTTTCTTCCGTCGTGGCGGCAATATCGATATTCACCCTGCGAATAGCGCCGTTTTCAAATTTTTCATCATATATCGTTTTTATGCATTCCAGTATATATTCTATCGGGCAATTTTTGTCATCTTCGCCCGCCTCGAGGAGAAGCCTTTTGTGGCCCATGGCCTCCAACGCGCGGACCTCCGCCCGCACTTCATCCTGCGTGAGCTGGCGCCTGGCAATCTTGTTGGAGCATTTGTAACCACAGTATTTGCAGTTGTTTACGCAATAATTTGAAAGGTACAAAGGTGCAAACAACACTATCCTCTTGCCGTAAATCTCCTCCTTGATATCCCGGGCAACCTTGTACATTCTCTCCAGTGTTTCATCATCGTCAACTTCCAGCAATACCGCCACTTCTCTATGAGTAAGGCCCCTGTACTGCCTTGCCTTGTCCAGTATCCTTTCGATTTCGGCCTTGTTCCCGGCAAGCTTTTTCGCCTCGGAAATCGAATCCAAAACCTCCGCGTCGTAAATAAATTCGTTCGAATCCATGGATTTTACATTATACATAGTCTTTTACCCCTTTCATAATACATGAATAATATTGCCCAGGCTGCCGCGAAAGCTCAACTCAAGCTTATTTTGTCAAGTATCCCCGACAGGTGGGCGATCGCAATGCCGTAATTGGTCATAGGCACGTTCTGCGCGGCAGCCTGTTCAATGCGGGAAAGGACATATTTCCGGTTGAACATGCAGGCCCCGCAATGGATGATTAAATCATAAGGCGTCAGGTCGGCAGGGAAATCGGTCCCGCTTGCCATGTCGATGCGGAGCTTTTCCCCGGCTTTCTTGCGGAGCATTTTCGGGATTTTTTCCCTCCCGATATCCTCCTCGAGGGGCGCGTGCGTGCAGGCTTCCGCAATAAGCACCCTTGAGTTTTCCGTCAGCCTTTCGATAGCCGCGGCGCTCTTGGTGTAATAATCGAGATCGCCCTTGTAGCCGGCAAACAGCACGGAAAACGACGTCAGCTTGCTTTCCGCGGGTTTTTTATCATAAACCGTCTTAAAGACCTGCGAGTCGGTAATGATCACAGCCGGGGGATGTGATAAGGCCCTCAAGGCGTCATCCAGCCGGTCTGTTGTCACGCTCAGGACAATACACTTTTTATCCAGCAGTTCCCTCAGTGTCTGCACCTGCGGGAGAATCAGCCTCCCTTTTGGAGCCTGGATGTCCTGGGGCATGACCAGCAGTACCACGTCCCCGTCCTTGACAATGCCGCCTGTTATGGTTTTGGCTTCGTAGTCCCCGGGAATATGGCGCATGATAGCCGCATGAATCTGTGAAATGCCCTCCCTTGTGCGGGAGCTTACGACAACAGGCTTCATCCCGATGCCGGCCTCAATGCGGTCGCCGGCGGCTTTTATATCGCCTGCCAGGTCAGCCTTGTTCAGGACTGCAATGACAGGTATATTTCTGCTTTTAAACTCTTTTATCCATTCCTTCTCCAGATCCACTTCCGTATCAGGCGCAAACACAACCAACGCTATATCTGTTTTCCGGGCGGCTTCCCTTGTCTTTTCAACCCTCAGCCCGCCAATTTCCCCGTCGTCGTCAAAGCCTGCGGTATCTATCAAAACACACGGGCCTATCGGGTAAATCTCCATGGACTTGTATACAGGGTCCGTTGTGGTGCCGGCATGTTCCGATACCAGGGCAGTTTCATGGCCTGTTATCGCGTTTATCAGCGAGGACTTGCCGGTGTTCCTTTTTCCGAAAATGCCTATGTGCAACCGTTCGGACCTGGGTGTGTCGTTAAGGCTCATCTTTTTTCTCCTTTCGCCAGTAAATATTGTTATATTTTTAACACAGCTTGATAAAACTTTAGTCTCAGTTCAACGTGTTTATTCGTTTGCAGAAATTTCTTCACCCTTGTGTGTTTTAATCAACTTCCTTGTAATCGCCCCTGTCAACTACAAGCTCATACCCGATTTTCCTCATGCGTTCCTGCAAGCAGGAATGGCATTCCGCGGCCTCCTCGCCGGTGCAGATCTTGTTGTCGTAAAGCGCATATTTCTTTCTGACCCCGGCGGGGGACAGGTTTGGCATCACAACATTGGCGCCCGCCAATATTCCCAGTTCCCTGCCGCTGGGATGGATCGTACCGAGAGCCGTTGTTGCCGGTATCAGGGCATTGGGCATCATCAGCCTCAGTATCCCTATCAGGAAGAGCGTCAATTCCAGTCTCCCGGAGGGGAAACCGGCAAAACGGGTATCCTTGTGCGGGATGAACGGGCCTATCCCGATCATGTGGGGCTTCAGGCTTTTAATAAACAGCAAATCCTCGGCAAGGTTTTCGGTAGTCTGCCATGGCGACCCGACCATGAACCCGGCGCCCACCTGGTATCCTATCTCCTTTAAATAATACAGGCAGCGCTTCCTGTTTTCCGCGCTTTGCGCCCGCGGGTGCAGCCTTGAGTAGTGCTCCCCGTTCGCGGTTTCATGACGCAGCAGGTAGCGGTTTGCGCCGGCCTTGTAGTAAGCCAGGTATTGCCCGTATGTTTTTTCTCCTATCGAAAGGGTAATGGCACAGTCCGGGTAAGCGTTCCTTATCGAGGAAATGATGTCAACCAGCTTTTCGTCGGTGTACCACAAATCCTCTCCGCCCTGCAGTACAAAAGTGCGAAATCCAAGCGAATACCCCTGTTCGCAGCATGACAGGATTTCTTCTTTTTTCAGCCTGTAGCGCTCGGCATTGTGATTGCCCCTTCTTATTCCGCAATAATAGCAGTCGTTTTTGCAGTAATTTGTAAACTCAATCAGGCCCCGCATGTATATCTTGTTGCCGAACACCCTGTCCGCCGCTGCCCTTGACTTGGAAAACAGGTACTGCATGATGTTCTCGTCAAAGCCGTCCAGGAGAGCCACGAACTCATCCTTGCTCAAAACCCTTTCCCTATGCAGTTTATCAACTAGGCTTAGCATCAGTCATTCCCTTTCGTCTCGTCCGAGTTGAAAATTTTCGAGTAAATGGATTTGGATGTTACATCCGGTATCATGCCCAGCTTTCCGGACAGCGCGCTAATCACGCCGTTCGGGGCGTCCAGCACCACGCAGATGATTGAAATGCCCCGCTTGTGATACGGCAGCCCGAGGCGGCCTATAATATAATTCCTGTAATCGTGAAGCGTGCTGTTTACCTTGTCTACGGAATCCGCATTTTCAATAATGATGCTAATAACAGCGATTCTTGTTCCCATGAAATACACCTCCTCCGCCGTTTCCTGCGCAACAAAAAATCCTTGCCCCGTGAAGGGCAAGGATAATATACAATCAGAACCGCGAATATTTGGGTTTACATGCTTGTCATTATTCTCTTGCCTTCGCACTCGGGACGAACCCTCATGAATCAGGACAATTACTTTTTCAAAATGCGGCTTGCTGAAAGGGTAACCCTCGCAACTTGCCACGCCTATATTATACCGCAGGCATTTTTTTGTTTCAATACATGTTCGCGGTATGTTTTTAATGTTTGTTTAATTTATTCTCATTGAATAAGCTCCATTCAATACCTTTTTCTATATGTTCATTCCAGAACTTCCAGTCATGTGCCCCGGGGCTTTCGATATAAGTATGCTCAACACCTTCGGAAACCAGGAATTCATGAAATCTTCTGTTTTCATTCAGCAGGAAATCTTCTGTTCCGCAGGCCATATATATTTCGGGAATACTGAGGCCTTCTTTTTTCATTTTAACAATAATTGCTTCCGGATCCCTGTCGCTGCCGAGAAGACTGTCCGGGTCTCCGAATACCCTTGCATAATAATTGTAATCGGCAACCATATCTTTAAAACCGGGTTTTATTCCCGCAATTTTATAAGTTATAAGCGCTGAAGACAATGCAATGATACGGCTGAAATTGTGCGAATATTTCAAACCGTTTCTTATAGCCCCGTAGCCTCCCATTGAGAGCCCGCCGATAAAAGTATCTTCCCTGTTTCCTGATAGCGGGAACATTTTTCGTGTGAATTCAACCAGTTCATTCCCGACAAATTCGGAATATAATGCTCCCATATCCGTATCGTCGAGGTAGAAGAAATTATCCCCGGAAGGCATAAATACTGCAATATTGTATTTGGAAGATAATTCCCGTATAATGCTCCCGCAGACCCAGTCGGTATAATTGCCCGTGTAGCCGTGCAAAAGGTAGAGGGCTTTCACAGGCTGCCGGAAGGTTTCGTTTTGTTCCGGCGTTCCATATGTGTCCAGCGGTAAAAGGGTGTTGAAAGTAGTAATTCTTCTCAACGACTTTGAAAAATAATTCACTTGCAATAATGCCATTAAAGTACACCTCCATTGCAATGCGTCCACATGCACACAACACAATACGACGCAATACGAACGAAGCAGGATTTCCTCACTGCTGATTGTTCTGCCCGTAATAGGCGGATGCTCCGTGTTTCCTGAAGAAGTGCTTGTCAAGAAGATGGCTGCTCATACGGCCGATGCCCGGAGCAAGCATGAAAGTATTGAAGGCCACCTTCGCGACTTCCTCCATCACCACCGCGTTATGTACCGCTTCGTCCGCGTCTTTTCCCCAGCAGAAGGGGCCGTGGTTGTTCACAAGAACTCCCGGGACGTATGCAGGGTTTATGTTTTTGAAAGTTTCCACAATCACCTTTCCCGTATTGGCTTCATAATCGTTTTCCGTCTCCGACCTTTTCATTTTCCTTGTGCAGGGTATTTCGCCGTAAAAGTAATCCGCATGAGTGGTCCCCAGCGCCGGGATTCCTCTTCCCGCCTGCGCCCAGCTTGTCGCCCATGTCGAATGGGTGTGCACGATTCCTCCTATCTCTGGAAATGCTTTATATAATTCAATATGCGTCGGTGTGTCGGAGGAGGGCTTTAAACTGCCTTCGACCTGTTTTCCGTCGAGATCAAGCACCACCATGTGCTCCGGCTTCATATCATCATAAGGAACCCCGCTTGGTTTGATTACTATCAAACCCTTTTCCCTGTCAATACCGCTGACATTTCCCCATGTGAATATGACCAGCCCGTACTTCGGCAAATCAAGATTTGCCTTGAAAACTGCTTCTTTAAGTGATTCCAACATAGTTACCATTCCTTTCTGTATAGTATTTTTATCCGGATATATACTTATGTTAAATTTATATTTTTCATTTCCTCGGCAGGCACGAATCCCTTATTATCAGCTCCGGCATAAAAATCTTTTTGATATCGTTCGTGTCGTGATTTATACGGCCGCTCTTATCACGTTTCATCAGCTCCAGCAGAAGCTCCGCAGCCGCTTCGCCGAGCCTTTCCTTCGGATGCGCCACGGTTGTGAGCTTCACGCTGCCGCTTTCCGCCAGGTACGAATCATCAAAGCCGATTACGGATATGTCCTCAGGGACTCTCAGCCCCGATTCCGCAAGCTGCCGGCAGACCCTGACCGCTATTTCGTCGTTGTAAGCAGCAACCGCGTCAATCCCGGACCCACTCTCTGCAAGATGCTTTATTGCGGCTAAAGGTTTCTCTTCCCTGTCCTCGGTGTGGAACCAGACTACCATCCCGGGATCGTAAACAAGCCCGTTTTCGGCCAAGGCCCGTGCATAACCCTTATGCCTGTTGATTCCCTGGATATCGTCGGCTTTGAATATGCCTGCGATTTTTTTATGTCCAAGCTTTACCAGGTAATCAACAGCCAGGTACTCCCCGGCTTCATCGTCCAGCACCACCTGCGGCTTGTCCTCCAGTCCCAGGTATGATCCATGGATAAAAACATAAGGTATGTTATTCTTGCCGAGCGCTTCATAATACTTCAGGTTGCTTGAGAACAGCGCGCTTTTCGTAGGCTCGACGATCATCCCCCCGATATCCTTGCCCAGCAGATCATCAAGGCAGTTTGCCTCTTTTTCACTGCTGTTTCCCGTATTTTTCAAAATGATGCTGTACCCGTTTTCCGAAAGCACCCTGTCTATGCCCTGTATGAGCTTGGGGAAAATATATTCCGATATATAAGTCGTAACGACTCCTATATTCCTAGATTCATTTCTTCCGGCGCTTCTATCCCTGCAAAATGTTCCCTTTCCGTGCACCGTGTACAAATAACCTTCGTTTGCAAGAATAGATATGGCTTTTCTCACGGTCTGGCGGCTGAGCGAAAATTTTTCGGAAAGGGCGTTCTCCGACGGGATTTTCTCCCCGGGCTTTATATTTCCCATCAGGATTTCTTCTCTCAAAAACTCTTTCAGCCTTGAATACTTCGTCCGGATTTCATCCTTTTGCATTTTGCAGGAACTCCTCTCTTGTACGTACATGTATATTATAAATTATATATCAATCTGCAAAATCAGGCAACAGCCCCGGTTATGGAAATATGATTACCGTTTTATGTTGTCGCCCTGTTAATTATCGTAAGAAAATGTCGCCATGGGCGGGAGGATTGCCATGCTGCACGGGGGAGAACCGCGATGTCGCGCAAATAGCCGCAAAACGGCATGAAATGGTGTAATTAAAAGGTAAAATGGCATTGCGGCAAAACCATTAAAATGATAAAATAATAATACAATAAACTTGTATGTACATGTAATACTGTTTAGGAGGTGTCATATATGCAAGACTTAAAAAATTATATCTTTTGGTTTGTTACCGGGAGCCAGCACCTGTACGGACCGGAAACCCTTGAAATGGTGGCCGCGGATTCAAAAATAATTGCCGAGGCCCTGGACAAAAAACCTTCCATTCCTTGCAGGATTATTTTCAAACCTGTGCTGACAACGCCCGATGCCATCAGGAAGTTGTGCCTGGAGGCAAATGTGGATGATTCCTGCGCAGGAATAATCACATGGATGCATACTTTCTCTCCTGCAAAGATGTGGATAACAGGTCTTGCCGAGTTGCGCAAACCGCTTTTGCACCTTCACACGCAGTTCAACCGTGATATCCCGTGGGACAAGATCGACATGGATTTCATGAACCTGAACCAATCCGCCCATGGCGACCGTGAATACGGCTTTATAGGCGCGCGCATGCGCATTGCCCGCAAGGTAGTCGTCGGCCATTGGGAAGACGAGGATGTATGCGCCAGCATAGGCAGATGGATGCGTTCCGCCGTCGCGCAGGTTGCGGGATATAGCCTGAAGGTGGCCAGGTTCGGCGACAATATGCGCGATGTTGCTGTAACCGAGGGCGACAAGGTGGAAGCCCAGATCAAGTTCGGGTGGTCCGTGAACGGCTACGGAGTGGGGGACCTTGTCAGCCGCATAAATGATGTGTCCGACGCTGAAATTGCCGGGTTGATGGATGAATACGGCGAACTGTATGAAATACCGGGAGAAGTCCGTTCATCCAGTGAGGCGATGGATTCAATAAAAGAGCAGGCACGCATCGAGCTGGGCATCAGGTCGTTCCTCCGTGACGGCGGTTTTGGCGCGTTTACAACCACTTTTGAGAATCTTCACGGCCTGAAGCAGCTTCCGGGACTTGCGGTGCAACGTCTTATGGCCGACGGATACGGCTTCGGCGCCGAAGGAGACTGGAAAACGGCCGCCATGGTGCGCATCGTCAAAATTATGACCGCAGGCCTGCCGGGCGGAACTTCTTTCATGGAAGACTATACATATCACCTGGAACCCGGCAATGAACTCGTCCTGGGAGCGCACATGCTCGAAGTGTGCCCAACCATAGCCGGCACAAAACCCAGGATCGAGGTGCACCCGCTTTCCATCGGCGGAAAAGCCGCGCCTGCCCGCCTTGTTTTCGACGGAGGCCCGGGACGCGCAGTATGTGCTTCTCTCGTCGATATGGGCAACCGTTTCCGCCTGATTATCAATGAAGTGGAGGCGGTTAAGATGGAGAAGGATATGCCAAAACTCCCCGTCGCCAGGATCTTGTGGAAACCCATGCCGTCCCTCCGCCAGGGAGCCGAGGCGTGGATACTGGCAGGAGGAGCTCACCATACCGTCTTCTCATTCGCGGCAACGGCCGAGCAGTTTATAGATTGGGCAGAAATGGCGGGCATTGAATACGTGTTGATAAATGAGAATACAAACATTTTGAATTTCCGGAATGAACTCCGGTGGAACGAAATAGTTTACGGTATGAAATAACAAAAGATGAAACAGCAAGCTCCGCGGAATATGCGGAGGAGCTCGAGCGGGCAGTTTGTTTTCACAAGTTGCCCGTTTCTTTTTTCAATTCGGCGGCGTCCGGGAGGATGCATGAAACTTTTTGCCAAAAACGCTCGTCTTTTTTATTGGTAAATCGAAACTACGGACGTATATGGATTATATAACATAAGGATAATAATTGTCAGACCGGCAAAAAGGACGGATTCATGGTTGCTTATATGGAATACTTGCGAATATTCTGGGATTGGTTTTTAGGAGTTTCGGGATATTATACCCTGGCAGCAAGATGGATATTCCCGCTATTGGCGGCCGTCATCTTTTCACGATGTGTTCTGCCGCTTTCGCAGGTCAAGAAAAGAAAAACAGTATGGGGGTATCTTGATATTGAGGACGGATCAAGAATGCCCCTTTATCATTGGGAAAATTCGATCGGAAGGAGCAAACTTTCCGATGTTGTGATAAACCTGGTTTTTGCATCCAGGAACCATGCCGTGCTTATGTACAGAAACGGGACATGGATGATTGCGGACATGGGGTCCAAGAGCGGCGTGGCGGTAAACGGGGTCAAGGTTGAAAAATCCGGGGTTGTGAAGTATGGGGATGAGATTTCCCTAGCGGGATTGAAAATGGTGCTGGTTCCGCCCGATGCAGAAGCGCCGGGGACATGGAGGGAAAACGTCAACAGCGCGGATTCCTCCGCCGGGTACAACATCAAGTCCGGCGTGACGCTAATATTAATTCTTATTTTCCAAATCCTTGCGGGCATACAGCTCTGCGTTTCAATGGGAAGCGGAATTGATCCGGCGTCGCCGTTGACATTTGCTTTGTTCATTCTTGCCGAATGCCTGCTTATTCTCATCATGCGCCTGCGTGGCAGGAAACGTTGCGAGCTTGAATTGCTGTGCTGTTTTCTGTGCGGTTTAAACCTGGCAGTTGTCGCGTCGGCGTCTCCCGGATCGCTATATAAGCAACTCATATCAATTGTTGCGGGCATGGCTGTGTATGTGGCGTTTGGATTGCTTATACGCGATTTCGGGCGCGCCCGGATATTAAAATATGTCCTTGCGGCAGGCGCGCTGGTTTTGCTTGTTTTAAACCTGGCCTTCGGAGAAACCCGTTTCGGCGCGAAAAACTGGATCAACCTCGGGTTTATAACGTTCCAGCCGCTGGAGTTTGTAAAGGTGGCTTTTGTGATTGCCGGTACGGCAACACTGGACAGGCTTCTCACTACACGCAATATGACCGCCTTTATAGGTTTTTCGGGCGCATGCATCCTGGCGCTGGTGCTGATAAGGGATTTCGGCACGGCGGTGGTATTCTTTGGCACGTTTATTGTTATTGCATTTATGCGTTCGGGAGATGTGCGGACTATCGCGCTGATATCGTCGGGAGCCGTGATCGGAGCCGTAGCGGCCGTATCGTTCATGCCGTACATTGCCTCCCGTTTTGCATCATGGGGCCATGCATGGGAATACGCGAATTCTTCCGGCTACCAGCAAACGCGTACAATGATTGCGGTTGCAAGCGGCGGCCTTTTTGGAGTCGGCGGCGGGAACGGGTATCTTGATAATGTCGCGGCGGCAGATACCGACCTGGTATTCGGCATGCTGTGCGAGGAGTGGGGATTGCTGGTTGCGCTTATGGCTATTTTCATTATTGTATTTTTTGCAATTTACGCGGTGCTTCTTACGAAAAACTGCCGTTCGGCGTTCTACGCCATTGCTGCGTGCGGAGCGGCTTCAATTTTCCTGGTGCAGACAGGGCTTAATGTATTTGGCTCTCTTGATATGCTTCCGCTGACCGGGGTGACGATACCCTTTATCTCCAACGGAGGCTCTTCCATGATCGCTTCATGGGGGCTCCTGGCATTTATCAAATCCGCGGACGACAGCGTGAGGATAGAGCCGAATACTGCCGTTAAGACGGATACCGCAGTAAAGAAAGGGAATTAGGATGAAGCTTTTGCTAAAACGAGCCGCCGTGTTGCTGGCGCTCATATTATTGATGGTTTCCGGGCTCGTCGCTTTCATAGTGAAATATATTGTCAAGGCCCCGGAATGGGCGCATTACCCGGCTAACAAGCATTTGTACGCAAAAGGGGTCCCGATTGCGCCGGGAACGATTTATGACCATTCGGGCAGCATTCTTTTCCAGGTAGACAAGGACTCGATAAAATATAATAAAAACAAGGAAGTGCGAACGGCCGTAATGCATGCGGTCGGCGACCTGCACGGGAATGTGGCGACGGGCGCGCGGGTGGTATTCAAAGACAAGCTCAGCGGCTGGGATCCGGTCAACGGAACATACCGCCCTGATTGGCTTTCAGGCACAGCGGGCAGCATTACGCTGACTCTCGACGCCGAACTGTGCGCGAAGGCATACAGGGAAATGAGAGGACGCAAGGGGACAGTGGGCATATACAACTATAAGACTGGAGAAATCATTTGCATGGTCAGCTCGCCTTCCTTCGATCCTGAAAACCCTCCCGATGTTGACGGCAATAGCGGGAAGTACGAGGGAGTATATATCAACCGTCTCCTTTCATCGGCGTATACCCCGGGTTCCGTGTTCAAGCTGGTGACGGCAGCCGCGGCCATTGAAAATATAGACGGCATCGACGGCAAGGTTTATCAATGTGAAGGAAAGCTGAACATTGACGGGGTGATGGTGACTTGCCCGGAAGCCCACGGCAGCGTGACGCTCGAACAGGCGCTGGCCGATTCGTGCAATGTCGCTTTTGCATTGATTACAACCGAACTTGGCGGCGATAAGCTGCAAAAGTATGCCGATATGTTGGGGTTCAATTCAAGCCTGAATGTTGACGGCATCACTGCCGCGGCGGGCTCTGCGAGTATATCCGGCGCAAGTGGTGCAGACCAAATTTGGGCTGGTATAGGCCAATCCACCATAACTGCAAATCCGCTTAATGTCATGGCTTTCGCCGGTGCGATTGCAAATGGCGGTGTCCGTGTGACGCCAGGCATACTGGCCGAAGGCGGGGAAGACGGCATATTTTCATATGCCGCGCGCCCCAGGGAGGAGAAGCGTATCCTTGACGCCCAAACAGCCGAAAAGCTTCGGGCGATGATGAGAAACAATGTTATAAAAACATACGGAGAAGGAAACTTCAAAGGTCTTGAGCTTTGCGCGAAATCCGGAACAGCGGAAGTAGGAGAGAGTGTTAAACCCCATTCATGGTTTGCCGGGTTCCTGGATAGGGACGATTATCCCCTGGCATTTGTTGTCGTAATCGAAAATAGCGGTTCCGGGAGCAAGGTCGCCGGCGCCGTCGCCGGAAGAATTCTGCAGGCTGCTGTCAGCGGCAGGGATTGAAAGGCAAAATACCAATTCTAATATCTAATTGTCGGTATTGAATTAATAACTGTATTTAAGTTATAATTCAAGCGTTAGACAATTCAAATATCTAAAATTGCAATCAGAGTCTTGGTTAATTAATCATTCAAAAGATCATGCCCTTCTACACGGAACTTGTTGAAGCACTTATCCTCGACGCAAGGCAAAAGGAAAGAAGGAATCAAAGCTTGAGAAAAATATCGTCAATAAATATATTCAGCCGCTGGGGAAACATAATAAGAAAACTTAATGATAAAGCCCAAATCCAAAGAAAGAGTTTCAGGTTCAAACTGATTGTGGCCTTTTACGCAGTTTCAATTGTCCCCGTCATCATAATTCAATTAGTTTTATATTATAACATAGTGGCAATCATACAAAGCAATGTGGACGAATTGGTAGACATTAACCTGGTGCAAACCCAAAAAAGTATCGGAACAGTGTTGTCATCCTACGAGGATATCCTCTACCAGATGTATACGAACGACAATATTGTGGAATTGGTAGACAAAATCAATGCCGGCCAGGACGTTGAAGTTAATGTTAATCAGCTTCGCCGCAATTTGCACGGATTGGCCAACGTAAAGCCGCATATACAATCCATAACGGTTATGACGGACTGCGGTGAAATCGTGTTCTACGACAAGCTCGCCACTTCCACCGCAAGAAATGCATGGATGGATACGATTGGGATCAGCCAGGACCAACTGTATCAAAAAATTATTTCAACAAATAAAACCACTATTCTGTCGACGCGTTTTGCTTCGGAGTTTTCATTGCAGCCCTATTATCTTTTTCATATGGCGCACAGAATCATTGATTACAGGAATATTTCGAAAAAAAGCGGGGTCATTATTCTAAGTATCGATGAAAAACTATTGGACGAGGTGTGCAACGAAGACTTAAATGCCAAGGGAAGCGGAAAAAGCAAAAGTGTGAACTTCATCGTGGATAGCGAGGGGAAAATCGTATCTTTTCCCGACAAGACGAAAATCGGCCTGGCCGCGGCTGATATTTCCTCCCCGGAACGGGAACAAATAGACGGCTATAAACAGCTTATCAGCGACAGCAACATTCTTGCAGGGGAACACATTACGGTTCATGTGCTGTGGGACGAAAAACTGGGTTGGAATATTATAAATGCAACTGATCGAAGCGAGATGTTCAGGAGAATAGCAGACCAGCAAAAGATAACCGTATTGGTGGTTATTTTCTCGGGCCTGACGCTGATTGCCCTAATAATTCTCATTACAAACCGCCTCACCGGTTCGATAAGAAGGATAATAAAAGCTATGAAAATTGCAGAGAGAGGCGAACTGTCATTTCGCATGGAAGAGTACGAAAATATGTCGATCGAGTTTATAACGATAGCGGAGCAGTTCAACCACATGATGGGCAAAATCAACGAATTGCTTGAAGAAGTAAGAATGGCGGGCATAAAACAGAAAAATGCGGAAATCGCAGCCCTGGAGGCCCAGATTAACCCGCATTTTCTTTACAACATACTGGATACAATCAACTGGATGGCAATTGAGAGGGAGCAGTACGAAATCAGCAATACAATAAGTTCATTAGGCAGGATTTTAAGATACGGGATAGATAAAAGCAACAGCATGGTTGAAATAAGGCAGGAAGTGGAGTGGTTGAAACAATACGTGTTTTTGCAGCAGATCCGGTTAAAGAATATGTTTGAGTGCAAACTGCATATCGATCCGAACGTGTTGGGATTCCATATTCATAAACTGCTATTCCAGCCATTCGTGGAAAACGCAATTTTACATGGTTTTGAAGGCGTCAAGTCCAGGCATGAACTGGTTATCGAAATGAAAGAAAAGCCTGAGACAATCGAAATTATAATTAAAGACAACGGAAAAGGGATGAGAAGGGAAATGACAGAGCAGCTCAACAACGATATTTACATAAACAGCGATGAAAAAAGCTACATTGGCATAAGGAACGCAGTCGGACGGCTGAAACTGTATTACGGAGACAAATCCGGCGTACGGTTTCAAAGCGAGCCGGGCGAAGGTACGACAATTTTTATAGAAATTCCGAAACAGTAAAAGGTGATATTATGAAAATCGTGATCGTGGAAGATGAAATCAGGATACGTGAAGGAATCGCAAAACTAATCAAAAAGATCAATAAGAACTATGAAGTTGTCGGGGAAGCGGAAAACGGCGTGGAAGGACTAGCTGTCATCAGGGATAGAAAACCGGACTTGGTGATTACCGATATAAAAATGCCTGACATGGACGGCATTGAGATGATATCTCGGTTGAAACAGCAGGGAATAACAGCTGATGTGATTATACTAAGCGCATATTCCGAATTCGCATATGCCCGGCAGGCAATAAAGCTTGGCGTAAGCGAGTATTTGCTGAAACCGGTTTCTGTCGGCGAGCTTATGCAATCATTGAAAAATATCGAGAACCAGGTGGAATGGAGGAGGCAAAATAGGGCAAATCATCCTGAAATGCTTCATTCGCTTGAAAACATATTTAACAATGTTATCTTGAGCGATATACGGCCTGGCGGGGAATGGACGCGTTATTTAAAGGACACCCATGGCGTGGATGCAGACGGGGACTTTATTGCCGTAATTGCATACCTGGGGGATAGCTATGCTCAATGCAGGGACAAAGCGGCAAAAAGCATACATTCGATTTTAAAAGAAAGAAATGATTTGGGATATTGCCTGCTGGAATTGCCGCAAAACAGCGAATTGCTGATTATTATTTATAAATTCCCGGAATTGCATGCGGCAGAGCGCTGGTTCGGCATTAATGTTTTGCCGCAGGTCAGGAACAGTGTGCCGTGTGAAATTTGTTTCGGATGGATTTGCTTCAGCGGCTTGTTCAAAATGAAAGACAGCCTGAATCTGCTGCGCGAATATATGGACTGGCACATTGTTCTGGGGAGCGATATTATGATTTCTTACCCGAAAATTACCAGGATACAGTTCGTGCCGCTGCCTTACCCTATAAATATTGAAAACCAGGTAAGAACGGCTCTTTGCGAGCGTGACGTCAAGAGGCTGGAAAAGGAAGTTAATTCATTTATAGGCTATTTTCAAAAAGGGCAGTTGTATTCTCCGAAGGAGATAAAAGAATCTTTCGTGCGGTTGTGCTGGATGATTATTAATATTGCAAAAGAGATTGACTGCATACACTACGAGTACCTGGAACAGCAGGAGGTTTTAAGGGAAATCGTATCGTCAAGGACATGCCGGGAACTGGAGCAGTCGCTTCGGCAGCTGATAAATTTAATTATTAAATCGTCTTCTGCAGGCAATGCTGCCAGCCTGGTGGTGCAGAGGGCCAAAAGCATGATACATGAGTTCTTTAACCAGGGAATTACGCTCAATGAAATTGCATCCAAGCTGAATATCACTCCCGAATACCTCGGAATGCAGTTCCATAAAGAAATGGGCGTTAGTTTCAGTACATATTTGAAAGAATACAGGATTAAAAAAGCCAAGGAACTGCTGATCGGGAAAGGCGTAAAACTGTATGAGATCGCGGAAAAGGTAGGATATAACGATCCGAAGTATTTCTGCAAAGTGTTTAAGGAAATTACAAATCAAACGCCAAGGGAATACAGGAACATGCATAAATAATTTCCGGAACGTATACCAGGACAATTGTTTAACTTATGTTGGATTTACCCCCCTTTTATTAGTTTTTTCGAATTTTTTTTACCGTACAGGTTCTATAGAATATTAGCTGAAAAGATACAATGCAAGGCTTATGGAAAAATATTTTTTCCGTAGGTAAAACCTAAGGAGGTAATATGATGAAACGGTTTTTGGTAGCTATCCTGGTATTGGCATTGACAATCGGGCTGCTGGCCGGATGTGCGGAAAAGCAAACATCTTCGGGGACAGGCAGTACTACAAGCAGTTCAAAAACGGAAACGCCCAGCCCTGGGAAAGAAACGGCAAGCGAGAAGAAAGAACTTACTCTATGGTATTATTGGGAGACGGAAAAGCATCAACAGACCCTGGGAAGGGTTATAAAAGAGTTTAACGGCTCACAGGGCGGCTCGGAGGTAACAGCGAGGTACATACCATTTGCGGACTTTAAGAAAGTGCTTTCCATAGGCGCGGCATCGACCGAATTGCCGGATATCGTAATTATTGACAGTCCCGACCATGCTTCTTATGCAGCCATGGGTATTTTTGCGGACCTGACTGACAAGCTGAAGGATTGGGATGGGCTGGATCAATACTATGAAGGCCCGATAAATTCGTGCAAACTTGACGGCAGGCTGTATGGGGTACCTTTCGGAAGCAACTGTCTGGCGCTTTATTATAACGAAGACATGCTGAAAGAGGCTAATTGCAATGTTCCGACCAACTGGGAGGAATTAAGGGATGTAGCGAAGAAAACCACGAAGAACGGTGTATTTGGGTTTGCCATGTGTTGTCTGCAGAATGAGGAAGGCACCTTTAACTTCATGCCCTGGATGTGGTCTACCGGCACAACTTCCTTTGAAATCGACAATCCAAACGGCATAAAAGCCCTGACGCTGGTAGGAGACTTGATAAAGGACGGCTCCATGAGCAAGGAGGTTATCAACTGGACGCAGGGCGACGTGATGAATCAGTTTATATCAGGGAACATTGCCATGATGATTAACGGCCCGTGGCAGGTTCCGACCATGCGCGAACAGGCTCCCGATCTGAAATGGAATGTGGCTCTGATACCCAAGGATGCAAAAAATGCTTCTGTCCTGGGCGGAGAAAACTTTGCCGTTATCAAGGGAGACAATGAGAATGAAGCGCTGGAGTTTGTTAAATTTGCTGCCGACGTAAATATGCTGAAGAGCTATATCGAAGATTTCGGTTATATCGCGGCGCGTAAGGATGTTGCCGAAACCCAGTTTACGAATGACGCAATTATGAAAGTGTTTATAAACCAGCTGCAATACGCCCAGCCGAGAGGACCTCACGAAAGGTGGCCGGAAATTTCAAATGCCATTTCACTGGCGGTCAACGAGGTCATAACAGGCGCCAGCACGCCTGAGGATGCGGCAAAGAAGGCGCAGAATACTATAAATGAAATTATGGGCAAGTAAAT
>JBLNDI010000115.1:0-32653 GCA_050261495.1 Bacillota bacterium | reverse complement strand
AATGCCCCGCTGCTTGCTACAATGGGATTTGTCGCGATAGGAGAAATAATCGCATGCTATGGCCTCGGATACCCGCTCATGCTGCTTATCGGGCGGCAGGTAGCCCGGTATCGTAAGTGATTGGCCCGCCGGCAATAAAATACCCCGGTTCTATATTCTGTTCGAAGACAGACATTGTAAAATGCAGATGGGGCCCGGTGGAAAAACCGGTACTGCCAACCGTGCCGATTTGTTGTCCTCGTTCCACGATGCTGTCTTGTTCAACATCCAGCGTGTGCATGTGAAAATAGATACTGAATAATCCCTGCCCATGATCGATTACCACGGTATTCCCGGTCAGCGTCAAAAACATCGCGAGAACAACCCGGCCCCGGTTCGCGGCATAGACCGGCGTGCCCCTTGGCGCCGCGATATCAAGGCCCGAATGCCGGTAAGAAGTCGGCGCGCCGTTTACATACCTGGTTTCGCCGAATTCGGTGGTAAGCCGCCCGGTGGCGGGAAGCACAAACGTATCCGAAAAGTAAGGCGTATCGGCGGAAGTGAGGCGTACCGGGTTGAAGTACTTGTTATACTCTGCATAGGCAGCATCGTTCCGGGTGGAGGATTCAATCGCGGGATCGATGCTCAGATGCTGGATATGAAAGTCCCGGGCTTTTATTGTGATTATGTCCTCGGACAATGTTCCGTTTTCTGTCCCGTATTGGATGACATGGTCTCCCGGCTTTGTCTGGTAGTTTGTCGGCAAATAACCCGTATATACGGCGCCGTTTTTGTAAAATTTGAATTGCTTGAAAAGGTTCTGCTTCAGCAACGGCGATTCATCCTCGTTGATATTTAATGCGCGGACGGTGATTACCTCTCCCTGGACGGCCGTTTTGGATGAAAACTCAAAAGTGCAGGGGAGGTCGACTTCCAGGTCAAATTCACAGGTATATTTTCCTTTATAAGGTTTTGACCTGTCCGACCATTCCATGCTCACAAGGTAGCGGTATAAACCGTCTTTTTCAATAATGGGAATGGAAACAGGCATGGATTTGTTATCAAGCGGCTGTTCCGACAAGAGGCTGCCTTCCTTGTCAAATATGGAAAGGTACACCGTATCGGGTTCAATATCTGTTTTGAGTATTATGCCGCTGCCTGGGCTTGTTGCATCGACGGCGTTTATGCCCTCCTCGTGACCGTATGTGGCGTCGTACCAATTATTGTCGCGTTTTTTATATGACCACAGCAGGCTTTCTTTTTTGGGAAGAAACGATTCGGATTCGATAAACCATTGTGTTGCCGGTGGTTCCCTGTACGGATAAAGGCCGTCAAATCCTTCATGGCTGTGCAGGAAAAGCGGGTTTTCCGCCAGGACGGTACGGCCGGTCCAAAGATCCCGCACATAAGTCTCAAGATTATCGGCAAAGATGATTTCATACTTTCTTGCGTATCCCAGCTTATGGTGCAGTATTACCCGGTATACCGGGCAGTCCTGTCCGGGAACGGATGATGCGGGTGTGCCGTCCAAATCGGCCAGGAGCTTGCCGGCGGATGAATAGTCCAATGCGTATTCTGTTGCCTTCTCTTCCGGGGTTATTATTTCCACATGGGACAGGTTATCGGGACTCATCCTGGCATAAGTCCATGCGAAATAGCCGCCCGCGGCAATGATGGAGATTATAAGGACAATAATAACAAACCTTTTCATACGGTTCATCCTCGCCGGCCGTACCTGCAGCGGTCTTAAAAAATCCGCAGGCGCCGGCCGGAAAATCTTTATTTTATTATAATCAAATATTCCGGGTTATGAAAGCGTTTAAAAGGCAATTAGACCGGTTATTATTGACAAGGCGCGATTTTTATATTATCATCAACTCATAAAAAAATAAAACCTGGGGAGCTGGATGTATCCGGCTGAGAGGGAACTGCAACCGTTCCGACCCATTAAACCTGATACGGATAATACCGGCGGAGGGAGAATACAGGGATATTAAGGCTTTGATATGAAAACTCTCTTTTCCGTCCAGGGAATTGAGAGTTTATTATTTTCCTGGTTCGTACATACCATTCAGGTGATGCCGCAGCAAGGCTTTTCGTAAAATGCGGCAACCGGGCGTCCGGAGAAAACGGATAGCCGGGGAAACGGCTGCAGCCGGCAGGCGCGGATAAACCCGCAGCTTCCCGCAAAAAATAATCGGAGGGGATTTTATGAAAAACCAAAATACGCGTATGCTGGTAGAAGCGGGTATAATGCTGGCTTTGTCAGTAGTGCTTGGTGAATTTGTAAAGATATTTGAGATGCCGATGGGAGGATCGGTAACGCTTGGCGGAATGGTGCCGCTCTTCCTTTTTGCCATCAGGTGGGGCGGGAAAAACGGCATGATCGTAGGGGCGGTATTCGGAATGCTTGATTTCCTGATAGGCAGGTTTTACTCGTTGCATCCCGTATCCATATTCCTGGACTATCCCTTGGCCTATGCAATGACGGGCCTGGCAGGATTTTTCAAGAGATCCCCGGCAGGATACATTGGCGGCATTATTACGGGCGTATTCGGCCGCTTTATTTGCCATGTTGTCTCCGGGGTAGTCTTTTATGCCAGTTATGCCCCGGAAGGGCAGTCGCCGCTTGTATATTCCATTTTGTACAACGGCTCGTTCCTGCTGCCCGAGCTTGTGATTACCATGGTATTGTCCATAGTGCTGCTGCGGCTGATAAAAATGCCGGAAGCGGAGAAACATGCCGCATAGAAAAAACATGCGGCATAAATCCCAGGTTGCTCTTTCTTTTATCACCTGTAAGACAAGAACGCCGCTGGCGGTGGCCCGGGACATCCCGCAGGTGATCCCGGCGTTATCGCCTGCGGCGGACATATTTGGCAGCTTTCCGAATTGCCTTGACATTATCTGTCCCAGGCATTAAAATATAATTGCCTGACGGATTAGCTCAGCTGGTTAGAGCGCTTGCTTGACATGCAAGAGGTCACTGGTTCAAATCCAGTATTCGTCACCAGGAAAAGCCGCTTACATATGCGGCCTTTTTAGTTTGAAAATGAAGATTGCTTTCTGATAAAAAAGCAATCTTTTTTAATGTGCAAGCGATGCGTATCTTCCAGCCACGGTTGATTACCCGGACGAACTGGCATATAATGTGATTAGGTGATGAAATATGGCAGAAGAAAAGAAAACATTTATCGAAAGGCGCAGGGGACCGGATGCGGTTATCAAGGCCGTATGGTGGATATCGGGGATTAGTTGGGTATTAATTATAACGGCCGTTATATTTGCAGGCCTGGCAAAGCCTGAAAACGAGACTTTCTTTGACCGCCTCTTTAATATCCGCGTAAGGGGATACTGGGATTATGACTTGCTCCGGTATGCGTTTATCATTTTGCTGTTGAATTTTGTCACTTGCATTGTCGGGTTTATACTAAACCTTTTCAGGCAGAAAAGAAAAACCGACAGAATCAATAAATCGGTCATACTGTTGGCTGCCGTCAGCCTCGCGGGAATTTTATGGTTTGTGATCCGATGGCAATGACCGTGTTAATGAACGTGTTTGAGAAAGATACATCTGTCATTCACTTAATACCGTTCCGGCAGTTGACCTTGTTTCTCTTGAACAATATGCTTCCGAACGGGGCGCCGGCATATTTGGCCAGGGATTCGCACTTGATTTTTAAAACGAAAAATGATTTATCGCCGGCTTCGGCGGTTCCTTCCAACGACTCATAATTGGCCTGTCCCTTCAGGATTATGGCGCCTGCTTTCCCGAACTCGCTTAAAAATTCTTCCGAACATGCGGTAAAATCAGTGCCCAGCAGGTTGTTGCCATTGGCAACGACCCGGCAAACACCGGTCATACCCACCTGGACGGCATCCTCCATGGTGGCGTCGTTTAGGACCGGTCCGCTCTTTACTGAGTAAACCACATCAATACCCAGCTTTTGAAGTTCCCTGACCAATAATATGTCAAACGCAATTTCACCGCTGTTGTCTCCGACAATCATCACGCTTCCGGTGGATAGGGCAAGCTTGCGGAATTCTTCATAGCAATCGATATAAAACCTGTTGCGGGGGATTTCATCTATTGCGGCATCAAGATTAAAATCGGGCAGTATTCCCATATCAATAATATTGCCTGCCGCTGAAACTTTGAAAGCCATATAAAGGGGGTCGTCAGCCGAACGCACCAGGTTGGAAACATGTTCCAT
Source organism: Bacillota bacterium (assembly GCA_050261495.1). Lineage (GTDB taxonomy): Bacteria > Bacillota > Clostridia > Acetivibrionales > DTU013 > JBMNKL01. The sequence continues at coordinate 28,460 of JBLNDI010000115.1, read as the reverse complement.
GCAGGATAAGGCAAGCTTGTTGGATTCATACTTTGCGTTCCTGAACGGGTCATCCACTCCAATATGTTTGCTTATGAAGTGCAAAGCCCCGGAGTGATATTCGCCGGGCGTTAATTTAACATCCAAGGCTTGTATGTAACCGGCAAGACTGCTAAGCGCATCGTATATCCGGGCTTCGCTTATATTAGCGGCTTTCAACGCGGACAAGCATACTTTAAATGTACAAGGAATACAATCCGGAATGATTTTCACTGTCCATGCACCTTTCCATAGCAACAAATTTTAGCAAAATCAAAAGTATATTAACATAATGCATACGCAAAGTAAAGAAGGAAAAAGAATACAGCAGAAATCAGCAAGTTTGCTGCTTTACTTTGATGAAGTTATAAAGTAGAATAGCATTATATAGATTATAAAAAATTAAGAGGAGATGTCGTTTTTCATGAGAAGGTTTTTTTCATTTGTATTATTGGTTGCAGCCCTGGCAGCGGCAATGGCTGCTTTGACAGGCTGTTCGGCGCTTGGGGGCGCAGACAGGTCATGGGACAAGGTCAAGGAAAAGGGAGAACTGGTAATGGGTCTCGATGACAGTTTTCCTCCTATGGGTTTCAGGGATGAAAACAATGAACTCACCGGTTTTGACGTGGATGTTGCGAAGGAAGTTTGCAACAGGCTCGGCATCAAGCTCAGGCTCCAGCAGATCGTCTGGGATACAAAAGAGCAGGAGCTTAATACAGGGAACATCGACTGCATATGGAACGGTTTTACTATAACCGAAGAACGCAAGGAAAACGTCCTCTTTACCGAACCATACATGGGCAACCGCCAGGTGCTGGTAGTAAAAAGCGATTCAACGCTTTCGAAGCTCTCGGATTTTGAAGGCAAGAGGCTTGCCCTCCAGGCAGGATCGAGCGCGGCTGACGCGTTGAATGCCGCCGTGGATTTCAAATCAAAGCTAAAGGAAGTTGTGGAGTTCGACGAAAACCTGACCGCCCTTATGGACCTTGAAAAAGGCGGCGTGGATGTCGTCTTGATGGACGAAGTGGTTGCAAATTATAATATAAGCACGGGGAAATTTGATATCAAGGTCCTGGATGAAGCGCTTGCACCCGAGGAATACGGCATCGGCTTCCGCAAAAACGATGTCGCGCTGATGAATAAAGTGCAGGATACGCTCAAATCCATGGCAAAAGACGGGAAGCTTGCCGAAATCTCGGAAAAATGGTTCGGCAAGGACGTTACGACAATCGGGAAATAGCATATCCAGTATAAACCGGGGGGCAAATTCGGATTGAAATTTATTGGTTTTCTTATAGAAGGCTCATGGGTCACACTGCAGGTATTCTTCCTGACGCTGCTGTTTTCTCTTCCATTGGGACTGCTGGTCTCTTTCGGAAGAATGTCAAGGGTTAAGCCGTTAAGCTGGCTTGTTAAGGGTTATATAGATATCATGAGAGGCACACCCCTGATACTGCAGCTTATCGTGGTATATTTCGGCCCGTATTACCTGTTCGGGCTCAATATCGACAGGTTCTTCGCCGCTGTCGTTGCATTCGTGATCAACTATGCCGCGTATTTTTCGGAAATTTACAGGGGAGGGATACTGTCCATACCCAGGGGACAATATGAGGCCGCCGAAGTACTCGGATTTACAAAAACGCAAACTTTCATGAGGATTATTTTGCCGCAGGTGGTTAAGCGGATTTTGCCCCCCATAAGCAATGAAGTCATCACGCTGGTGAAGGATACCGCGCTTGTCCAGGTGCTGGGCGTTTCCGAGCTTTTCAGGGTCGCCAAGAACGAAGCGTCGAGAATTGCGTCCACTACGCCGCTTTTTATCGCAGGCGCGTTCTATTTTGTGATGAATTGGATCGTAACAAAAGCGTTCCATTTTGCAGAGAAAAAACTTGATTATTACAGGTAAGGCTGCGGCAAAGACGGAAGCGGGCGAGCGGGCTGCGCGGCTGCGGGAGCAGTAACGGCGGGATTGATAACGGCAAAAGGGATGATGTTGCATGCAAATGCTGAAAGTTGAAAACCTGTACAAGCAATTTGACGGAAATGAAGTCCTTAAGGGCATTTCCTTCGAAATTGGAAAAGGAGATGTGCTTGCCGTAATCGGTCCGTCCGGGTCGGGGAAGAGCACTCTCCTTCGGTGCATTAACTTGCTTGAAAGAGCCGATTCGGGTTTCATTGCCGTTGCAGGGGATACCATGCTGCGCACGTCGGAAACGGGAAAAGCGGTTTATGCGCCGGAGAAAGAATTGAGAAGAATAAGGCTGCGCCTTGGGCTTGTTTTTCAGGATTTCAACCTCTTTCCGCACTTTTCCGTAATGCGCAATATTACGGAGGCTCCCGTCAGGGTGGCGGGCATGTCCAGGGAAGCCGCACAGGAGGCGGCAATGGAATTGCTGGAGAAAATGGGGCTTGGGGACAAGGCCGATGCCATGCCGTACCAGCTTTCCGGCGGGCAGTGCCAGCGTGTGGCTATTGCCAGGGCGCTTGCATTGAAACCGGATATCCTGTTTTTCGACGAACCGACGTCGGCGCTCGATCCGGAGCTTACGCTGGAGGTCCTCAGGGTAATAAGGCTGCTTGCGGCCGAACGTATGACAATGGTGGTCGTTACCCATGAAATGGGGTTTGCCCGTGATGTGGCCGACAGGGTCATATTCATGGACAACGGCCAGATTGTTGAAGAGGGAAAACCCGAAGATATATTTACGAATCCTTCGAATGAAAGAACAAAAGCATTTCTCAGGAATTACACCGAAGGATGAATCAGGTCTTGCCGTGCGGCTATTCGAAATAAATGCTGCCGCGCTCGGTTTCAATGATAAAATCAATGCCATTCTGCATATCCGGCCGGTACTCATCGTATACCGTGCCGTTTGTTGTTTTTTGGCCGGCGTCCCTGCCTCCCGCCATTATTATGCCTTTGGTTGTCCTGGCTTTGACGGATTCGGGTTTTGCGCCAGGGCCAAATTTTACATAAATGGAACCCGTGTAGGTCCCGGCGGATATATCGCCGGGCGAGCCGCTGATGCGGATGAAGCCTCCCCTGCTTTCCAGGTTTATATTTTCCGCCTTGAAAGAATCCGGGAGCGTGATAGTAAGCGCGGCCTTGTTTTCATGCATGGACACGAGCGAAAACATCGGCATTCTTCCATTGGATTTTTCTTTGAAAGATAGCTGCCCGTTTTCAAATGAAATTTGCGGCTCCAACCAGTCCGACTGCTCGTACGTCAACTTGATTTTGCCGGATTTGCCGTATTCCAGGTCTATTTCGGAATGGGCGGTTTCAATGTCGATGATGCTGACGCCGCCGGCGTCATATTCCCACTCATGCATTGTTATATTAGCCGGTTTCATGCTGTTGAAAATCATGAACATTTTAACCGGAAGGCCCGAAACAAACGCAAGCGCCAACCCTGCCACAGTTGCCGCAAGGATTGCTTTCATCGCGAAACCTGCTTTCCTGGCCGGACGAAGCTTTTTCTCACCGTTACCGGCTGCCGGCATATCGGGCTTTTTCATCATGCGGGCGATAAGACCGGCGGAGAGCCTTATGAAAAGCCTGAAGAGCACGAAAAGGACGTATGCGATAAATAGGCAAAACCCGGCGCCGGAGATCCCGATTCCGACTGTACCGATTATTTCGGCTGTATATGACAGGGGCATTTTGAATGCTTCGTAAAAAATGGCCGACAATAATATCAACGCGGAAGCCGCGCCGGCGAAGGCGCCGAGAAAAAGCGTCACCGCCACGCCGTAAGTCGTAAAAATAAGGATTGAAAAAAGAAACAGCATTAGCGGCCTGGTTATATTAAAACGGGCATATTTTACGGCTTTTGAATAATTCTTGATGCCGGGGTTTTTCTGTGCCCTCCTGATGCTGGTTTCCGCTTTGACCATGGCCGCAATCTTTTCGGGAGCATCAAGGCGTGAAAGCAGTTCCTCCGCGTCAACTCCTTCTTCAATAGCGTCGTTTATATACTCCCTGTAATATTCGAGGGCTTCCTCCTTTTCATCTGCCGGCAGGCTGGACAGCTTTGAATCCAGTTCCGCCAAGAAAGCTTTTATTTTTTCATCCATTTTCGTTGGCACCACCTATTATGAAATCTATAATTTTCTTAAATTCGGACAGTTCGCTCCTGTATTCTTTCAAGCGTTCAATTCCGGCTGCGGTTATCCTGTAGTAGCGTCTGAGCCGCCCGGAGTATTCCGCGGAATAAGTCTCGAGAAAACCTTGGGCTTCAAGCCTTCTCAGGACAGGATAAAGCGCCGATTCCGACGTGTCAAGAAGACTCGTGATTTCCTGGGTCAGCTTGTAACCGTAAGCATCATTTTTTTGCAAGACATGAAGGACGCAAGCATCCAACAGCCCTTTCTTCATCTGGGGATCCAAATTAACGACCTCCGTTCCCCTTGTATGCATGCATTTTCTTATTTTCAGCAAAGTTACGCCTGTTAATTACAATTTAACCTATCTGCCTGCCCGGTTCAAGACGGAAGTGGTTCAGCGTCCGAAACATTTCCGAAAGGGTACTTTATACCGCACATTCTCTCGGATAGCTCCCAGAGCTTTTCGGCAACATCTTTCCGCTGCGAGTAGCGGCTTGGTTTTACGGGTAAACAGCCCTTCCAGTATATCTCTCCCGAGCGCCTGGCGCCGGGGTCCGTAGCAAGCCAGGCAATCGAGCGCGCAGGCTGTTCGGCAGGGGTTCCTTTCTTGCTTCGCATTTTCCATATTTTTTTCACTATTCCGCTTGTCCCTTTGAGCCCGATATCCGTATTGACCAGGCCGGGGTCGAAGGCAAACGCCCTGACGGGGCTTCCGGAGGCAGACAATTTCCTGTTCAGCTCCGAAATAAAAAGCACATTTGCAAGTTTTGTCTGCTTGTAAGCAAGCAGGCAGTTGTAATGTTTTCTGAGCATTATGTCTTTCCAGTTGATCCTGGTCCTGTAATGGGAGCCGGAGCTCACCGAAATAACCGTTCCTGCGGGTGAACGCTCAAGAAGCGAGAGAAGTTCGCAAGTCAGCCTGAATGGCGCCAGGTGGTTTACGGCGAATTGCAGCTCAAAACCGTCAACAGTTGAAACATACCAGCTTGATACCGCAGCCGCGTTGTTTATCAACACGTCGATGTGCCCGTACCCGCTTGCTGCGAGCATGATTCGAATTTCTTCGGCAAGCCTGGCTACCTCTGAGAGGGAAGACAAATCTGCCGCCAGGTAAGTTATTTTTGCCTCCGGGCAAGCGCTGACAACAGAGGATCCGGCAATTTCGCAGCGCTCCCCTGAACGCCCGACGCCTATTACCACGGCGCCTTTTTGGGCCAGTTCTTTCGCTGTTGCCAGGCCGATACCCGAGGTTGCCCCGGTAATTACAACGATTTTTCCGCCTAATCCCGTACCGGCCGGCTGATCAATGCTGCAAGTTAATTCACCCTTGTTTGAAATCATACTAAAGCCTCCCTTCTTTCCCTCGAAACTTTCCAACGGAACCCCACGATGCGTGCAAGCATTGATGGGGGGACAAGGCTGCCCATGGTTTTCAGCAGCCTGTTCACAATGCCCGGTATATATACCGGTTTCCCGCGAAGCGCCTTGTCTATGGCGCCTGACGCAACAAAGCCCACGTTCCTGGTAGTTATCCTTCCGATGAAACCTTGTGCCTCGATTGCCTTGATGCATTCCGGCGTGGTCGGCATTCCGGCGGGACACACCGCCGTGACGGAAATATCCCGTGAACGCAGTTCCTCGCCAAGCGCCCTTGAAAAATCAAGAAGGAAACGCTTTGACGATGCGTATATGGCCTTAACCGGCATCGGGTAATACGCCGCGAGGCTGGCGACATTAATTATGCGGAAAGTTCTTGACGGATCTCTCAGCTTCAATATTTCATGCGTCAGTTCCAGCGTTGCCTCAATATTTAAACGGATTATCGCGCGAATCTGGGGGCAGGTTTTTTCCGAAAACGGGCCTTCATAATCCAGGCCGGCGACATTTATCAGGAAATTGAACCTAAAACCCTGTTCGCTTACATGCCTGATTAATCTGCCCCGGTCCTCGGAATCGGCAAGATCGCAGCTGCTGTATAAAATATTGACGTTATAAGTATTCATAAGGCTTTTTGCAAGACGGCCCAGCGCGTCTTCCGAAAGGTCGGTCAGGAACAAGTCCCAGCCGCGGCCGGCGCATTCGACTGCAAAAGCTTTGCCCAGGCCTCCTGTTGCCCCCGTAATGAAAACCAGCGATTTCATTTCATGCACACTCCTATCAAAACACTAATAAGCTTTTCTATGTATAATAATATACAATGTATAATATTATATGTCAATAAGTAATTTAAATTTTTTAGCGTGAAAAGCATGTTTGATTGATTCGCTGTTTTAATGTAAAGTATAATTAATGACGCGATATTTAGGTAAATATTGCACGCTAAAACACGGCTTCAATGCATGGAGGTAAAAAATGCTGCTGGCTGACGATTGGAAAGATTATGAGCTTATTGACACCGGCGGCGGGGAAAAACTGGAACGCTGGGGCAAATATATACTGAGAAGACCCGACCCGCAGGCAATCTGGCCTGTCGCGGGAAATGAAAAAGCATGGGCGGGAGCGGACGCGCATTACCACAGGAGCAGCAGCGGGGGCGGCCATTGGGAGTACCTGAGGAGGCTTCCTTCCAGGTGGACGATCAGTTACGGCGACCTGGAGTTTTTCATAGAACCTACGGGCTTCAAGCATACGGGGCTGTTCCCGGAGCAAGCCGTGAACTGGAAATGGATCATGGAGAAAACCGGCGATGCGTTTAAACGAACAGGCAGGAGGATCAGCGTCCTGAACCTTTTTGCATATACCGGCGGCGCCACGGTAGCGGCGGCACGCGCGGGAGCCGCGGTTTGCCATGTCGACGCGTCGAAGGGCATGGTCGCCAGGGCAAAGGAAAACCTTGCGCTTTCAGGGTTGCAAGACAAGCCGGTGCGTTTTATTGTGGACGACGTGGTGAAATTTGTAGTCCGCGAGAAAAGGCGGGGCAGGAAATATGACGCGGTTATCATGGATCCGCCTTCTTATGGAAGGGGGCCGAACGGAGAGCTGTGGAAAATAGAGGACGAACTGTATGGACTTATAAACCTGTGCATGGATATCCTGGCGCCGGAGCCGGTTTTCTTCATTATAAATTCATATACAACCGGTCTTTCACCTACGGTGATTGAAAATATGCTAAAGCTGTCAATTCAAAGGAAGTACGGCGGTTCGGTCAGCGCCGGCGAGATAGGCCTTAGATCTTCAACCGCGGGAATAATACTGCCATGCGGTTCGACCGGCAGATGGGAAGCGTGATATGGGAAAAAAGCCGGAAATAATTTACGAGGACAACCATATTATTGTTGTTGAAAAGCCGCCGAATCTGCTCACACAGGGCGACCGGACAGGAGACGAAAACCTGCTGGATATCCTGAAGGAAGACTTAAAGGTAAGGTACAACAAGCCCGGCAACGTGTACCTTGGGCTTGTCCACAGGCTTGATCGGCCTGTGGGCGGCGTAATGGTTTTCGCAAAAACGTCAAAAGCAGCGTCAAGGCTTTCCGGGCAGATACGCGAAGGGAAATTCGGCAAGTCATACATAGCCGTAGTACACGGCACGCCCCGGCAGCCATCCGGGACGCTGGAGCATTACCTTGTAAAGGACGACAGGACGAATACCGTCAAGGTAGTTGGACCGCAGGAGCGTGCAGGTATAAAAACTGCGTCTGTTCCGGACAAGGCAAAAAAGGCGTCGCTGGATTACATGGTGAAGGAAACAAGGGAAAACCTCTCGCTGGTGCGAATAAAACTGCATACAGGAAGACCGCACCAGATCCGTGTGCAGCTTGCCGCGACAGGGAACCCTCTTTACGGGGACCAGAAATACGGGGCGGATTTAAACAAGCCGGGCATGCAGCTTGCGCTCTGGTCGGCTGAAATCAGCTTCACGCACCCGGTGTCAAAAGAGCCGGTACTGTTTGTTTCAATACCCCCGGACAAGTACCCGTGGAACTTGTTTTCATTATATGCGTGATTCGATTTCCCGTATTTTCGATTCTACTTCTTCCCTTGTAATTGAACTGAGGTAAGTGAATTTATAATCCAGGGCTTTTTTCATGAATTCAAGGGCCCGCCCGTTTTCACCCAGTTTTTCCAGCAGGAGGCCGTAGTTGTAATAAGGTTCCGGGAAAGAAGGGTTTGACTCCAGGAGAGGTTTGTAAATTTCCTCCGCCTTGTCGTACTTGCCGAGAAGGTAATAATTCTGGGCCAGGTTGTCCTGGATGATCCTGTCCGAAGAGTTGTAGTCATACGCCTCCAGGTTGAAATTCAGCGCTCTTTCCAAATCACCTTTAAGAATGAGCAGGTAACCCAGGCTCCCGTAAACGGATGTTGTCTTGTATGTTTTAATGATTTCTTCTAGCATATCGACCGCATTGTCAAGTTCTCCTTTTTTCCACAGCACGAGGGCCATTATGGACTTGATATACGGGGCATCCTCGGTGCGGCGGCTGCTGTTCATAACCTGCCGCAACACATCCTCAGATGCGGCAAGATCGCCGTTTCTAAGGAGAATATATGCATAGGACGCTGAAATCCTTGCACCGGCCCTTTTTGTTTCATGAGCCTTTTTGAACCACTTCAAGGCTTCGCCTGTGTTCCCGAGCGTGTATTTCCTGCTGCCGATTATGCTGAAAATCCGCGCCCTGTTGAAATAGGAAAGCCCGGCCAGGTATATGAGCAAAACCGCCACCCCGAGCCATGCGTTTATTCTCGCTGCGATTATGGTAATAATGGCCGGAATGACCAGACCTATGATAAGGTATTTATAAGTTTTGTTCATTGCAATCGTCCTCCAGTCCAAGGGTATGCGGCAGCTGCCGCGTTTCACCGGGAGCCGTGCAGATTTGCCGTTTCGCTTTGCATTTTGGAATGCGTACTGTACAGGTGCCTGTATTCGGTAGGAGTACAGCATTTCATGGCTTTAAACAGGCGGTTGAATGTAGCAAGGCTGCTAAAGCCTGATTTCATGGCTACCTGCGTAATCGACAGGTCCGGCTGGACCAACAGCTGCTCGGCTAGCAGGATCCTGCGTTTAATCAGGTACTCGTACCAGGATATGTTCATTAACTGCTTGAAAAGGCGTGTGAAATGATACTTGCTGAATCCTGCTATGTTTGCAACGTCGTCTATTTTTATGTTCTCGGTGCAATGATCATTTATGTAGTTGCATACTTTAAGAAATGCATTCAGATATTCAAGCTTTTTATGCTTTTTAATGTTCAGGAACATGTCATTTTTATTAATGCAATTGCGCCCCAGTATGGTGAAAAAACGAATGAGCATGGAATATATGGAAGCCTCTCTGAAGGGCTGGGTTAAAAAGTATTCCGATACCATTTCCGAAATAAGCGTCGATAGTTCGTCATGCGCATCGGGCATGGAGGTAGGCGTGATGAACACGCAGGGATGAAATATATGGAACGCCGTATTGAAGCCAGTCAGGCAGTAAAGTATGGTGCAGTCGAACTGGATTATTACCCTGTGCCCGGTAGGAGGAGCAAATATCTGGTGCAGTTCGCATGAAGGTATGACAATAATATCGTTAACGTCCAGGTTGTATGTCTTTTCATCTATAACAACCGTGTATGAGTTTTCTACGGGCATGATAATCTCGGTATCGGTATGCCAATGCTGAGGATAATCTTCGTATTCCTTGTTAAGATAAATCCGGATTTTGAAGTCTCCCTTGTAATTAACCAGTTCACGGGCGCCATTTAATATCTCAATCAAAGGATTAACCCTTCCTTGAAATTATTTATAGTTTTAAACTTATTTAATGCAAATGGCAAGCAAAAACATGTGATTTCAGGGCTTTATACCAGCCTTTCTTATGTTAAAAATATATCATAAATTTATAAAAAAGTAAATAAACACTATGGGGTACGCTGCAAATGCGGCGGTGTGCGCGGTAGCGCATGCGGCTGTATGCAGCGGTATCATCCATACCGTTTGAATTTAATGAATAATAAAGTTAAAATAATAAAAGCGATATAATAAAATGAAGTTAACGGAACTACACATATGCATGCACTGAACATGTGACAGTTGCATGTGAAAGGAGGATGCAAATGGTAGTTCAGCTTCCCTTTTTAATATCAGACGGCATGGTGCTCCAGAGAAACGCCGCCGTCAGGCTTTGGGGAAAGGCGGACGGGCCTGTGACAGTTGAATTCCTGGGCCGGCAGTACAGGACGCTTCCGAATGAAAACGGCAGATGGGAGGTTGTTCTAAACGGCCTGCGGCCCGGCGGACCCTATGAACTGGCCGTCAATGGTATTACAATACATGATGTCCATATCGGCGATGTATGGTTGTGCTCAGGTCAATCAAACATGCAAATGCAGATGCAGCGCGTCAGGCATATGTACCCTGAGGAAATGCAGGCTCCAAACTCCAATATCCGCCAGTTTACCGTACCATACCGCTGCGAATTCAAAATGCCGCTGGAAGACCTGGACGGCGGCGGATGGATTTGCGCTTCGCCAGGGACTATAAAGGATTTTTCGGCAGTCGGATATTTCTTTGCGAAACGGCTGCAGGAAAGATATAAGGTTCCCATCGGGCTTATATTATCGGCGTACGGCGGAACGCCAATCCATGCATGGATGAGCAGGGGCATGCTGGGAAGCTTTCCCGGACTGCTCCATGAAGCCGACCGGTGTACCGACGGGGAATACCTGGAGAAGATTCAGGCAGAGAATGAAAAGAACATGCAAAGATTCTTCGGCGAGATAGATGAAAACGATCCCGGTCTTGCTGAAAAATGGCATATGCCGGATTATGACGACAGCGGCTGGGAGGAAAGGGAACTGCTTTTGCCGTGGACGGGCAGCGGCTCGGTATGGCTGCGCAGGACGATCGATATTCCGCCGGAAATTGCCGGAAAACCGGCTACTCTTTTCCTCGGTACGATTAAGGACTGGGATATGGTCTATGTAAATGGCGAGGTTGTAGGGAATACAGCATACCGGTATCCTCCGCGTGAATACATCGTGCCGTCCCTGCCGCGCGGACGGTGCGTCATAGCAATACGGGCAATATGCAAGGATGGCGGCTGTTTCACACCAGGAAAACAGTACCTCATTACAACCGACAGCGGGTCGCTCGATCTTGACGGCGCCTGGCGTTTCCGCCGCGGGGCGCGGGTCGCGCCTGCTGCTTCCGAAATATTCCTGCATAACAAGCCGACTTCGTTATATAACGGAATGCTGGCTCCTCTCAAGCGCTATACCATTAAAGGCGTCATCTGGTACCAGGGTGAATCGGACGATGTAAACCCGGAAAGCTACGCGGAGAAGTTTGCGGCGCTTGTGAAAGGCTGGAGGTCGGACTGGGGTTACGAGTTCCCGTTTTTATTCGTCGAGTTGGCGCATTGGGGCGAAGGCACAAATTGGGACCTTATACGCAGGCAGCAGCGGCAATCGCTTAGTATTCCGGGTACTGCGATGGCGGCGGCTTTCGACCTGGGAGAGCATAACGACCTGCACCCCCTGGGAAAGCAAGCGATAGGCGACAGGTTGGCGCGTTGCGCCATGCGCGCGGCTTACGGCGAAACCATGCCGCACTCGCCTTTTGAGATTGCAGGTTTTTGGAATAAGGCGACTTGACGGCGCGGCTTGCGGTATGGCTTGTGACACGGCTAAAAAAAGGCAAAATTACCTTGAATATTATTCTTTCGATGTGGTATAATGTTACGCAACACAATAAGCTAAAGCAATGAAAGAGGAAAGTAACCGGGACATACTTTAAAGAGAGGAGCTGCCCGAGGCTGAAAGCATCTCCAATGTACATTCCGGCGAAGTTCCCTCCGGAGCGGCATCCCTGAAATCATTCCATGAACTGCCGCGGCGCCCGTGGCGGTTTACACCGCCTGTAAGGCCCCGGTAAGCAAATCCGGGAATGAGAGTAGGAGATGACGGAACCTGCCCGTTAACGTACAGGGTGCAATAGACCGATTCACGCAGTTGAAGCGGTTTGTTCCGCAATCGGATTTGTTGCCGGGTGCTGGCGTATTTGCTGTGTGATGATGGAAGTTGTATTTTAAGTGTCCGCCGCTTAACGGCGGGAATTAGGGTGGTACCGCGGAGTCAGCCTTCGTCCCTTGCAGAGGGATGAAGGCTTTTTTATATCATGGCCCGCATGAGATAACGGCTGGTATGGGGCTATATGAGAAAAAATATGGTTGTTTGAAAATAAATAAGGAGGATTTGGCATGAGCATGAGGGAGCAGTTGAACAGTATAAGGCTGGAAGCCGAAAAAAAGCTCAAGGAAGCAAAAACGTCGGCTGATCTTGAAAACCTTCGGTTGCAATACCTGGGCAAGAAGGGAGAACTGACAGCTGTTTTGAGGGGAATGGGCGCGCTCGCTCCGGAGGAAAGGCCGGTTATTGGCCAGATTGCCAACGATGTCAGGAAATTTATCGAAAACATGCTGGAAGAGGCAGCCGGGGAGTTGCGCGAAAAGGAACGGGAACAAAAGCTTGAGATGGAATCGATAGATGTTACCGTTCCCGGCAAAAGACGTTTTATAGGGAAAAAACATCCGTTGACCCTGGTCATGGATGAAATCAAGGACGTCTTTATAGGAATGGGCTATGAAATTGCCGAAGGTCCGGAAGTAGAGCTTGATTACTACAATTTCGAGGCGCTTAACATACCGAAAGGGCATCCGGCAAGGGATGAGCAGGACACCTTCTACATTACCGACAATATACTATTGAGGAGCCAGACTTCTCCTGTCCAGATCAGGGTAATGGAAAAGAAAAAGCCGCCCATCAAGATCATATGTCCCGGCAGGGTTTACCGCTCGGATGCGGTAGACGCCACCCATTCGCCCATATTCTACCAGGTTGAAGGGCTTGTTGTTGACCATGGCGTTACCATGGGCGACCTTGTGGGGACGCTCCAGTTATTTGCAAGAAGCCTGTTTGGGGAAAACACAAAAATCAGGCTCAGGCCGCACCATTTCCAGTTCACCGAGCCGAGCGCGGAAGTTGACGTGACCTGCTGGTCCTGCGGAGGCAGCGGGTGCAGGGTATGCAAAAATGAAGGATGGATCGAGATTCTCGGGGCAGGGATGGTGCATCCAAAAGTTCTTGAGAATTGCGGAATCGATCCGCGGGAATACAGCGGGTTTGCTTTTGGCCTGGGAGTCGAGAGAACTGCCATGGGCAGGTTCGGCATAGATGACATGAGGCTTTTTTATGAAAACGACGTGCGTTTCCTGAAGCAATTTTAGCTGGAATGGGGAGACGCAGCGGAATGCCTGTCATATTTTGCGGTTTGACTAAGGATTTATCTTTATCGCCGAGGAGGATGGAATTATGAAATTGCCGTTGAAATGGCTGAAAGATTACACTGATATAAATGCCGGTCCGAAGGAATACGCCGACGCCCTTACCATGTCCGGATCAAAAGTCGAAGGCTTTGAAGAACTGGGCGGGGAGATCAACAAGGTGGTTGTCGGAAGAATTGTATCTATCGGGAAGCATCCCGATGCGGACCGCCTGCTGGTATCACAGGTTGATATCGGCAGCGGGATTATCCAGGTTGTAACCGGTGCAACCAATGTAAAAATCAACGACCTGGTTCCGGTTGCGCTTGACGGGTCAACGCTGCCGGGGGGCCTTAAAATCAAAAAAGGAAAACTCAGGGGTGTTGAGTCAAACGGAATGATGTGCTCTATTTCGGAGCTTGGAGTGACCAAGGAAGAATACCCGAATGCGGTGGAGGACGGGATATTCATACTTGAGGGAGATTTTGCACCGGGAACCGATATAAGGGAAGTACTCGGGCTGAACGATACGGTCGTCGAGTTTGAGATAACTTCAAACAGGCCCGATTGTTTCAGCATCATCGGGCTTGCCAGGGAATCTGCCGCTACGTTCGGGACAAAATTCAACAAGCCGGAGATAAAGGTCATGGAACTTGGCGATCCCATAGACGGGCAGGCGGCTGTCGAGATAAGGGCGCCCGAACTGTGTTACCGCTATGCTGCCAGGATCGTAAAAAATGTGAAGATCGAACCGTCGCCGCGCTGGATGCAGGAACGCCTGAAGGCGTCGGGCGTCAGGCCTATCAATAATATCGTCGATATTACCAACTATGTCATGTTGGAATACGGACAGCCGATGCACGCGTTCGATCTTGAAAACCTGGAAGGGCGCAGGATTGTTGTCAGGACTGCCGAAAAAGGGGAGAAGCTGCGCACGCTGGATGACCAGGACAGGGAATTGGATGATTCCATGCTGGTCATAGCGGATGCCGAAAAACCCGTAGCCGTGGCAGGGGTCATGGGCGGCGCCGATAGTGAAATAAAACCGGATACCAGGACCATCCTGTTCGAATCGGCGACATTCAACGGGGTGTCGGTACGGCTGACGGCTAAAAAACTGGGAATGAGAACGGAGGCTTCCGGCCGTTTTGAAAAAGGACTGGATCCGGAAAACGTCATTGATGCCTTGAATCGCGCCGCGCAGCTTGTAGAGCTTATCGGGGCCGGAACCGTATGCAAGGGGGTCATTGATTGCTATCCTGTAAAAGCCGAAAAAAAGGTTATTCCGTTCAATCCTGCCAGGATCAACGCCTTGCTGGGGACAGACATAAGCGCGGATAAAATGAAGGAGATATTGGGAAGGCTTGAAATAGAAGTGAACGACGAGGCAGGAACCGCAACGGCCCCGACTTTCAGGCCCGACCTGGAGCGTGAAGCCGACCTCGCGGAGGAAATTGCCAGGTTTTATGATTACAATAATATCAAGGCTACCCTGCTGGAGGGCAAAGCTGCCACAGTGGGAGGCAAGACACGGAAACAGAAAATCGAGGACATCATCCGGCAGACAATGCTTTCCTGCGGTTTTTCGGAAGCATATACCTTTTCGTTCACCAGCCCTAAGGTGTTTGACAAGATCAACCTTCCCGCCGGCAGCGAGCTTAGAAAGGCTGTCGTTATTACGAATCCGCTGGGTGAGGATTACAGCATAATGCGGACCACGATGCTGCCCGGCATGCTGGAATCGCTCGCGACCAATTACAACAGGAGGGTGGAAGAGGCAAGGCTGTTTGAAATGTCCTACGTATACCTGCCCAAGAGCCTGCCGCTGACGGAGCTTCCGCATGAAAAACCGGTGCTGACGCTTGGCATGTATGGAAACGTTGACTTCTACGACTTGAAGGGCGCGCTGGAAGAACTGGTGGAAGCGCTGGGGATAAAAGATTACGACTTTGAGCCTGTGAAAGACAATCCTTCGTATCATCCGGGCAGAACGGCCAGGCTGATTGTCAGTGGCAAGGAATGCGGCATATTTGGGGAGATTCACCCCTCGGTCGCAGAAAAATTCGGAACGGCTCAAAGGACTTTTGCAGGTACGGTCGATATTGAGCCGCTGCTGGACAATGCGGAGATTAAGCCGGAATACAAACCCCTGCCAAGATTTCCTGCGGTAATGAGGGACATTGCCGTCCTGGTGGACGACCGTGTGACGGTAGGACGGATGCAACGGACGATCAGGGGAAAAGCGGGTGAAATACTCGAGGAGGTCAGGCTCTTTGACGTATACAAGGGAAAACAGGTGCCCGAAGGGAAAAAGAGCGTCGCATTTTCATTTACTTTCAGGTCGGCCGACAGGACATTGACGGATGATGAGGCAAACAGCGCAATGAGGAAAATTGTCATGGCGCTGGAAGATGAATTCGGCGCCCGGTTAAGAGACGCTTAACTTAAAGGGAGCATAAAGAGACGCATAAAAGGGCATATAAAGAAACGCGTAAAGGGACGGTTCTTCTTCCGAGAACCGTCCTGCTGCTTTGCCGTACAACTTTCGGGTGCATTTCAGTGCATTATTACTTCATCATATGCTGTTCTGCGTAAGCGATCATTCTCTTTACCATCTGCCCGCCGATAGGACCGCCTTCACGCCCGTTCTGCGCTGCGGAAACGTCGCCCTTGTAGTGGTCGTTATTCTCCCTGACAAACTGTTCGTGCCCGATTTCCCTGGCGCATTCCATCTTGAAACGGTTCAAAGCTTCTCTTTTTTCCGGGAGAAGCGGGGTTTTCCTTGACATTATCATCACCTCGTTCCTCTTGATTGATATAAACTTATATTAAATGCCCAATGATATTTTTTGCGGATTTATGAATATTACGCTTCCAATTTTCTCCCCGTTTTTATTTGCACATTTTTATGCTTTATGACAGGGGACGATCCTTCAAATTTATTCTAGGTAGATGTTGAATAATTCAATCCATAAATATAAAATGTAATAAAAATAAACAAACGAACGGGAGTTATCGACATGAACGAAATAAAACTGGATTGCACCTATGCGCTGCCATTTGTGAATGAGAGTGAAATATCAAACCTGGAGCCATTTATATATTTTGCCCATGAAATGCTGCACAAGAAGCTGGGCGCCGGCAGCGATTTCACCGGATGGGTCGATTGGCCTGAAAAATACGATAAAACCGAATATAACCGGATCAAGGCTGCCGCGTCAAAAATCAGGTCGGATTCCGATGCACTGGTAGTCATCGGCATTGGCGGTTCCTACCTGGGAGCAAGGGCCGCCGTTGAAGCGCTTTCGCATTCCTTTTACAACATGCTTCCAAGGGATGAAAGGAAAGGTGTTGAGATCTATTTTGCCGGCAACAACATTAGTTCGACTTACCTTGCGGAGTTGCTCGAGTTGCTGGAAGACAAGGAAATATCCTTAAATGTCATTTCCAAATCGGGGACGACGACGGAACCCGCGATTGCATTCAGGATATTCAAGGAATACATGGAGAAGAAGTACGGTAAGGCCGGGGCGGCTAAAAGAATATTCGCCACGACGGATAGAGCCCGGGGTGCATTGAAAAAATTGGCCTGCGAAGAAGGATACGAGAGTTTTGTCATTCCCGGCGACATAGGTGGAAGATACTCCGTGCTTACCGCCGTCGGGCTGCTGCCCATCGCCGCTGCCGGAATCGATACTGACGCCATGATGCAGGGAGCCCTCGACGCCTGCAAGCGCTACAGCAGCCCCGATATTGCCGAAAATGCGTGCTACAGGTATGCGGCCATGAGAAATGCACTTTACAGGAAAGGGAAGACAATTGAAATAATGGTCAATTACGAACCGTCGATGCATTTCTTCACCGAGTGGTGGAAACAGCTCTTTGGCGAAAGCGAGGGAAAGGACCGGAAAGGAATTTTCCCGGCGGGAGTTGATTTTACGACCGACCTCCATTCACTGGGGCAGTATATCCAGGATGGCCTCCGCAATATATTTGAGACCGTTTTGAACGTGGAGAAATCGGGGAAAAATCTGACCATGAAGGAAGACAAGAACAACATAGACGGACTGAATTTCCTTGCCGGCAAGGACATTGACCATGTAAATAAAAAGGCAATGCAGGGAACTATCATCGCCCACGCAGACGGCGGCGTGCCGAATCTTCTTATAAATATCCCCGGGATGAGCAGCTATTGGTTTGGCAATCTCGTGTATTTCTTTGAGAAAGCGTGCGGTATCAGCGGGTACCTGCTGGGCGTCAACCCGTTCGATCAGCCCGGGGTGGAGGCATATAAGAAGAATATGTTTGCGCTCCTTGGAAAGCCGGGCTATGAAAAGGAAAAGGAGAAACTTGAGGAAAGGCTCAGGCAGTGGACGCCGTAAAAGCTTAAGCATCAGCGCCGTCCGGTGCGGGAAAGCTCACGGAAGAGTGCATATCAATATTTCAGGGCGGGACAAAAAGCGGAATGGGACGACCACGTTTCCAAGGCCCCTGTTCAAGTACACCCTGATGCCGTTAATGCATTTAAGCCCCCGCTTGATCCCCATTTTGCACAGGATGTCATTGCGGAGCAGGAAAAATTCCAGGTTGCATGGCATCCAGATTTGTCCCCCGTGAAAGTGCCCGGCAAACATGTAATCGACAATTTTGCCGGGTATGCGCAGCACCAGGTCCGGGTTATGCGTTATCGCTATTTTCAGCGCGCCATGCACGCAGCCTTTTATGGCTTTTTCAATATCGGGATTGCCTTTGTTCAGGTCGTCGATTCCAATTATATTGTATTTTTTCCCGTTCTTTTCGGCGATTACCGTCCGGTTCCGCAGAACTTCCACCTTTAGCGCTTCTATTTCCCTGATGAAGTTTTCGAGACCTTCCTTGCTGCGTTCGAAAGCTCGTATGTCGTGATTGCCCAGGCATATAACCGTACGATACCCCTTGCAGAAAGTATACAGGTACTTCAGGAAAAGCGAGGCATGCAGCGGAGCGTTGATATAATCGCCCGTGACAAATATAATATCCGGGTTTTCGGCCTTTACCACTTTCCTGATACGTTCGGCGGAAATCCTTGTCATGTTTATATGGAGATCTGACAGGTGCATTATGCAAAGGCCTTTTCCCTTGCGTGAAAAATCAAGCCTTTCGATTTTCAGCCATGTAGTTTCAAATATCATGTATAGAATTAAGGCAATAACGAATCCGATAAATGCAATTACGATTTTCACAGCCATTATAATTCTCCCGGTGTGTATATAATATAATATATCAATTGCCTGTCTTTGCGGCAACTCTAAATTTGCCTTGTGCGGCGGGACAGTTTCCTGCTTCGGGTGCGGCCGCGGGTTGTGGTTTGCTTGACTAATACCGGTAATAAAAATATAATTTGGTATAGAATACGTTTGCCGAAAAGTGAGTAGGGTTGCTGATGAAGGAAGAAAACTGCGACAGTTGTGAAGAATTGAAAATCAACCAGGAGAACGTCGACAGGGTAAAAGCCTGCATGATCGATGATTCCGACGCTTTAAGGCTATCCGAGATCTTTAAAGTGCTTGGCGACCAGACCAGGCTCAAGATTATTTTCGCGCTTTCACGATGCGACCTTTGCGTATGTGATATTGCAGAAGCCGTAGGTATGACGCAATCGGCGGTTTCCCACCAATTGAGGATCATGAGGAATATGAGGCTGGTCAAATTTCGAAAGGAAGGCAAGTCAGTCTATTATTCGCTCGATGACGACCATATCCTCCAGTTGTTCAACCAGGGCATGGAACATGTAAAACACGGATAGCACGGATACCCGGAGAAAAATATAGAAACACTATATATATTTTCTAAAATTCCTGATGTTTTTGGAAAACCTGGTAATACTCTGTCCACTTGGGATGTTCATGCTTTCACCCAGGGCGGCGCTCAGATTAAGGTTGGTCTTGTATCTAGGGTATGCAAGCCTGTTCTCCCGCCGTCAAGCTCCGGCAATGTATCGTTGCGGCTCCAAGCGCCAAACAATTTTTTCAAAGTGTTTCCCCTCTTGAAAACTTTGTAGCCGATAGAAAATCAATTATTCCCACAAGCATGGAAATACCCCGGGAACAATTTCGCATAAAGGACACTTTTATTATATTTGCCGGCGCTGTTAAAGAATTTAGATGAATTGCGGTTATTTTTATATGAATTGCTCACTTTGCATGCGACGCCCGGCCGGTATGCCGGCCGATTCCATAATGCAGGCATGCCATGTGCCAAGGGGACGGGGGTTTGACACAAAGATGAATCGGCGGATGGGGCAGTTTGCGATTTTACATCAGGTTTCGTCACGGGCAGGCTGTAATGCACTGTCTCACTTCAACGCGAGCGCTTGAAGCTGATGAATAAGTGTAATTATGTAAAAAACCCGCTGAAACGGCGGGTTTTCGGGCAATCCGTGGTGCGGGCGACAGGACTTGAACCTGCACGGTTTCCCACTGGATCCTAAATCCAGCGCGTCTGCCAATTCCGCCACGCCCGCGCGATATACCTCTTCATCGTACAACTGACATTATAATTACCGCAAGTTATTGTGTCAAGCCGATAATATTACCGTCCTGAGATGCTTCCAAAGAATCGGCGGATAACCGGGGAAGCATATGGGTATAAAGTATTGAGATGGGCAGATGGATATGATAGCATTTAATTAGTCAGATTTGCTTTTAATACTTTTTTTACAATGGACTGTTGCTGGCGCGCACTTTTAGCGGCAGATTCGAATTGCTTGCCGGCTGATTGCATAGTGATGGATTACAGGTTTATGTACCGGACATATTATCTAACGGTACTACTGCTAAAAACCGAAGAAAGGTAGTGATCGTGGAGATGATTACAGGTGCGTTTATATCGCCGCATCCACCGATTTTGATACCCGATATCGGCAGAGGGGAGGAAAAAAAAGCGGGAGCCACCCTCGAAGCCCTCAGGAAAGCGGCGGCGGAAATCGCGAAGCTGAAGCCTTCGACAATAATTCTTACTACGCCTCATGGACCCGTATTCCAGGATTTCATCCATATCAACGTCAAGAATGTAATCAGCGGCAGCATGGAAAGATTCGGAGTTCCGGAGGTCAAACTGCAGTTTGACAATAATATCCGGCTGACCGAAGAAATAATATCAATAGCAAATAATGAAGGTATCCCATGCGGCGGGTTGGACGAACGGATTGCGGCCAGGTATAGAATTTCGGAGAAACTCGATCATGGCGCCATGGTTCCGCTCTATTTTATAGCCGAACAGTACGAGGATTTCAAGCTGGTTCATATTTCCATAGCGGGTTTGCCGTTTAAGGATCTGTACAAGTTTGGCGTATGCATCGGCAAGGCGGTGCGGAATACCGGCGAAAATGCGGTATTCCTGGCGAGCGGTGACCTTTCGCATAAACTGTCCCCGGACGGCCCGTACGGGTTTGACGAAAGCGGCCCTGAATTTGACAGGCAGCTTGTGGATTGCCTGAAGATTCCTGATCCGGAGGGTCTGCTGAATCTTGATGAAAACCTGGTTGAAGAGGCCGGCGAATGCGGATTGCGTTCATTTATCATGATGTTTGGAGCGCTTGACGGGCGCAGTATCAAGTCCGAGGTATATTCATACGAGGGCCCGTTCGGCGTTGGTTATGCCGTGGCCCGGTTTGTTCCCGGAGAAGAGTTCTCGGAGAAAAGCCTCCTGGATAAGCTTGAAAGGTTGGATAAAGCAAGACTGGATGAAATAAGGAGCATGGAAGATCCGTATGTTGCCTTGGCAAGGAAGGCGCTCGAAATGTATGTGACAAATTCCACCGTAATAGATATCCCGGACGTGCTGCCGCCCGAGATGGCAAACAAGCGTGCAGGGGTGTTTGTTTCCATAAAAAAGTCGGGAAGGCTTAGAGGATGTATCGGAACAATATTTCCGACCAGGAAAAATATCGCTGAAGAGATTATATACAATGCAATCAGTGCCGGAACGGAAGATCCGAGATTCAACCCGGTTGAGGAAAGCGAACTGGACTCCCTTGAATACTCGGTGGATGTACTGGGCAAGCCTGAAGCTATCCGTTCCATGGATGAGCTTGATGTCAGGCGGTATGGAGTTATTGTCAGGTCAGGGATGCGTTCAGGGCTGCTCTTGCCTGACCTGGAGGGAGTGGACACTCCCGGGGAACAGGTGTCCATAGCGCTGCGGAAAGCCGGCATCAGGCCGAACGAAAAATTTACAATGGAGCGTTTTGAAGTGATCAGGCATAAATAGCCAGGAACAAATAGTCGGAAACAAATAGTCAAAAATAAATAGTCAGGCATAAGCAAACAGAGGAAGGATGATTATGAAACCGGCGATGTTTTTTGAAAAAATTGAAAATAACGGTGTGCGCTGCCTGCTTTGTCCGCACGGGTGCGTTCTTTCGCAAGGCGGGACGGGGATATGCATGGCCAGAAAAAACATTGACGGTCAGCTTTATTCCTTGAATTACGCCCAGGTTTCTTCAATTGCCCTGGACCCGGTTGAAAAAAAACCGCTGTACCATTTTCACCCGGGAAAGACAATTTTGTCGGCAGGTACGTTCGGGTGCAACTTCAAGTGCGGTTATTGCCAGAATTGGAGCATTTCACAGAGAGAAGCCCGCACAATGGAATTAATGCCCGAAAAACTGGCCGATCTCGCTGTCGAGTATATGGACAGGGGGAATATTGGGGTCGCATATACGTACAACGAACCTTCCATCTGGTATGAATATGTTCTCGAAACTGCGATGCTTGTTAAGGAAAGGGGACTGTCAAACGTCCTTGTGACAAACGGCTATATAAACGAGGAACCTCTTGAAAAGCTGCTGCCGTATATCGACGCCATGAATATAGACGTAAAGGCTTTCACCGAGGGCTTTTATAAAAAATATTGCAAGGGCTCGCTCGACGCGGTGAAAAAGACGGTTGAGAAGGTTGTCGGGCGCTGTCACGTGGAAATAACGACGCTGGTTATTCCGGGACTGAATGACAGCCCGGATGAAATCGAAAAAATAGCGGAATGGCTGTCAGGCATGAGCCGGGATATAGTACTTCACTTAACAAGGTTTTTCCCGAATTACATGATGAACGATAGACCGCCCACACAGCCCGAAGTGCTTATGAATGCCGTTAAAACCGCAAAGAAGCACCTTAAGTACGTATACGCTGGAAATATATAGGTAATAAATTAAATTTTTATTAAAAGTATAAAAAATGATTACAAATGAACAAAAAAGAAGGTATAATTCTAATTGGGAGCCATGCCTATTATATCATGGCGAGATATAAATATAAAAAGTCCCGGTTTATATTAAAAGGCGGACAGGGAAAATTCGCTGGATTTTTGTAATGAAGCGGATTTCTTGGTATAAGGGTGTGAGCATTATTGGATTTTTTCAACAGCTTTAATCTCAGGGACATGTTTAATAATTTTGCCGGCTACATGGGACTTAACGACCCTTTGTACATAATCAGGGCAATCGTTGACATCAGCATTGTCTCCTGGGTGGTATACAAGCTTATTATCCTTGTGCGGGAAACGCGTGCATGGCAGCTGATCAAAGGGATATTGCTGATAGTTGCTGCAAACGAGTTGAGCAGGCTGCTGGGGCTGAAGACCATAAATTTTATCCTTCAAAACATGATGCAATTCTTGGCGCTGGGGGCGATCGTATTATTCCAGCCCGAGTTGAGGAGGTCGCTGGAAAGAATCGGCCGCAACCGGTTCAAGGATATTCTCAACTTCGATGAAGCAACCGGCATGAAGATCAAGACGACGGCCGTAATTGAAGAAATCGTCAAGGCATGCGCGGATTTGTCCTCCAAATACATAGGCGCGCTGATTGTAATAGAAAGGGAAACAAAGATCGGCGAAATAATTAATACGGGTACGCAGCTTGATTCCCAAGTTTCAAGCGAACTCATCATAAACCTGTTTATTCCTGCCACGCCGCTGCATGACGGGGCAATTGTCATACGCGACAATAAAATCAAGGCTGCCGCCTGCTTCCTGCCGCTTACCGACAACCCGAACCTGAGCAAGGAACTTGGTACCAGGCACAGGGCGGCGCTGGGAATTACCGAGGTTTCCGACTCGATAGCAATAGTGGTCTCGGAAGAGTCGGGGAAAATTTCATTTGCGCTCAATGGCGGCCTTACCAGGAATCTTACTCCGGATATGCTCAGGAAAGCATTGAACAAAAACCTTATCAAGGACGAGGCAAGCGTTAAAAAAATCAAGTTGTGGAGGAGTAAAGCCAGATGAGCAATTGGTTTAAGAAAGATTTGAATACAAAAATATTATCGATCATGGTTGCGGTGGTTATCTGGCTTATTGTTACAAACAGCACCAATCCGTTTGTATCACGGACTATCTATAACGTGCCGATTACCGTTGAAAACGAGGAATTTCTGCAGCAAAACGGATATACTTTAAAGAATACGCCCCGCAATTACATAGATATTACGATAAGGGGACGCCAGGAAGCCGTGGAAAAAGTCAAGGCTACCGATTTCGAGGTGACGCTTGACTATGGGCAAATTAAATCTGTAAATGATAGAAAATTGAAGATATCGGAACCGGTATGCACGGTAAAGGATGTTACCATAGAATCGTTCAGCCCCTCGGAAATCGACATCCAGTTGACCAGGAACAAGACGGGCACTTTCCCGGTTGAATTGAAATCAAATATAAAGACAAAGCCGGGCTATGTGGTCCTGAAGACGACCGTATCACCCGAAATGATGCCGATATACGGGGAAGAATCGCTAATCGACAGCGTGGATTCAATCAAGGCTAACCTTGAATTGAAGGATGTCGACAGGGATACCACGCAAACTGTCCAATGCATTGTATACAACAAGGAAGGCAAGGAAATAACCAGCCTCAGCAACGTGAAAGTGACCGTGACCGTGGAAGTAGGCAAGGAACTGCCGGTTTATCCGGTTACAAGGGGCAGGCTGGCGGATGATTATGTCGAGACGCTTAGGGTTATCGAACCGGATAAGGTATTGGTGACAGGCTCCCCTGAAATACTGGAAAATCTTACAAGCATAAAAACCGAACCAATAGATATAGACAATGTCAAGGCTAACTTTACGAAATCAATACCGCTGGAAATTCCTGACGGCGTCAAGCTTGTGAATTCACCTGACAGTATTACCTTTAACATGAGCGTGGAAAAACTCGTCATAAGAAATATTGAGATTTCAAAAAACAATATCAGTATTTTAAACGCCAGGAATGACGGTACGTTGGTTTATGAAATACTTAGCGAAGGCATTCAGCTCCAATTCAAAGGCAGGCAGGCCGATGTGGATGCGGTGAGGCCTGAAGCGCTCAAACCCGCCGTGGATGTTATGGACTTGGGAGAAGGTACTCATAAACTTCCGCTCAATATAGTCATGCCGCAGCAACTGAAACTGATACAGAAAGTAAATGTTGAAGTCAAAATCACCAAGACCCCGGAGACGGAAGTTCCTCAGGAAAACGAAAATGGCGGCAACACGGCGCAATGAATTGGCAAGGCAGTAAATATAAATTTAATGACACTTTACCAGGGGGTTAATTGGATGGCAAGACTTTTTGGAACTGACGGCGTGAGAGGAGTCGCAAACTCGGAACTTACGGCAAAACTGGCATATGAGCTGGGACAGGCGGGAGCTTATGTATTGACCGCAGAGACAAAACATATGCCGAAGATACTGGTGGGAATGGATACGAGGATATCAGGCCATATGCTGGAAGCCGCTCTTGTCGCGGGAATATGCTCGGTAGGCGCCGAGGCGGTATGCATTGGAGTTATACCGACACCTGCCGTGGCATACCTGACGAGGTATTACAAGGCGGATGCGGGAGTGGTCATTTCCGCGTCCCATAATTCGTACGAATTCAACGGGATAAAGTTTTTTGACTCAAGGGGGTATAAGCTGCCCGACGCCATGGAAGACAGGATCGAGGAGCTTATCCGCGAAGGTTTGGACCGGCTGGAACTCCCGACAGGCGCGGGCGTCGGCAGGAAAACCACCGAGAGCAACGCGTTGAGGGATTACGTTGAATTTTTAAAGGGAACCGTTGAAGGCGACTTAAAAGGCTTGAAAATTGCGATAGACTGCGCCAACGGTGCGGCATACCAGGCAGCCCCGACCGTTTTCGCCGAGCTTGGCGCACAAGTTTTTGCCATCAACGATAAACCCGACGGGATAAACATAAACAAGGATTGCGGTTCCACGCATATTTCCGGGCTGCAGAAATATGTTACACAGGCTGGGGCCGACCTGGGATTTGCATTTGACGGGGATGCCGACAGGGTGCTGGCCGTTGATGAAAACGGCAACATTGTGGATGGCGACCAGATCATGGCAATCATCGGGCTCGCGCTGAAAAAGGGCGGAAGCCTTGAAAAAGATACGATCGTCGTAACCGTTATGAGCAACCTGGGACTGGACATCATGGCTGAAAAAAACGGCCTGAAGCTGGTGAAGACAAAGGTCGGCGACAGGTACGTGCTGGAGGAAATGCTGGATAAGGGATATATAATCGGGGGAGAGCAATCCGGCCATATCATTTTCTTAAGGCACAGCACTACCGGGGATGGCCTGCTGACCGCATTACAGCTTCTCAATGTACTTAAGTCTTCCGGGAAGAAACTGTCCGAATTGGCTTCGGTAATGCAGGTTTTGCCCCAAGTCTTGAAAAATGCGAAAGTTAAAAACGAAAACAAGCATAGTTACATGGATGACGAGGTCGTGGCACGGATATGCCGCGAACTTGAAGATGAATTCAAAGGAGAAGGAAGGGTGTTGATCCGGCCTTCCGGTACGGAGCCGCTGGTGCGTGTCATGATCGAGGGAAAAGACAAGGATTACATAGAAAAGAAAGCGGCCGAACTGGTAGAGGTCATTGAACAGAGGCTCGGATAAGGCTCCATGAAGTTCACAGCGTCAAAGCCTGAATGAATGCGGGAGCAGTTCTTTCAATTTATAGACCTTATATTCGCCCGTGTTGATCGAGATTATTATATCCGCTTCATCGTCCATGAATTCGGCCATAACCTGCCTGCATGCGCCGCATGGGAACGCGCTGTCATAAGCGTCCGTATCGCATGCAACAGCTAAAACCTTGATTTTTCTCACACCCTCGGACACTGCCTTGAAGATGGCTGTTCTTTCCGCGCATGCGGTCAACCCGTAAGATGCGTTTTCAATATTCACGCCGGTATAGACAACATTGTTGTCGGCTAATAACGCCGCTCCTACGTTGAACCTTGAGTAGGGGCTGTAGGCGTTTTGCCTTGCTTCCATGGCCTTTTTGACCAACTCACGGTGATCCATCGCCTTAAACCTCCGGCACCTGTAATTTTTCCCGGGTATTTTCCCTGCTATATCTACAATAAACCATCCGCAGCATCAAGGCAACTTTTTTATTCGATATGGGGCAAGGCTCGAGAAGGTGTCAGGGGGACGGGGGTTTGAGGATGTCTGGAGACGGTGGTTTGGCATATGTTAGGCGGGCATGGCACAAATCTGTCATCAGGTTTCGTCATGGGCAGGCTGTAATGTCCTGCCTTACTTCAACGCGGGCGCTTGTCATTCGCCATCCGTAGCTCAGGACAAGCGACTTCGGCGTCCATGCCGAAGTATTACGGGTATTCCTCAAGGGTTCCGCGTTCAAGTTTCACCAGGACATAACACCCTGCATCATTCCTATACATGATGTCAGATTTGCACCATGCCCACCATTGTGTATCAGGCCCCCGTCTCCCTGGCATCCGCCGGA
Source organism: Bacillota bacterium (assembly GCA_050261495.1). Classification (GTDB taxonomy): domain Bacteria; phylum Bacillota; class Clostridia; order Acetivibrionales; family DTU013; genus JBMNKL01. The sequence continues at coordinate 1,309 of JBLNDI010000115.1, read as the reverse complement.
CCTTTTATCCGATGCCTTTATCCACACTCGTAAGCAAGTCACTTGATTAGATCAACTTTCTCACCGTGAAGTTGTCTTCCAGCAGCGCCCAGTTCTCAGGATAGGGGTAGCTCAACGCCCAATAGCTTATGCCTCCCAAGCCGTAAGCTTTCACGGTATCGAATTTTGCCTGGGCGCTCCGGGCATCTTCGAACCAAACTTCATGCAGCCTTCCCTGGTCGTCCCTGTAGCGGTAAAAGGGAGACTGAGCGACGCTGTCGTACTGGATGGCGGCTCCATGCAGCACGGCTCTTTCGACGGCCTCCTTGATGCCGAAGGTCTCCGCTTCCTGTCCCTGGACAAAGGGAAGCAGCCAGTCCCGGGCATATATCTGGAAGCCGAAAAAGATTTTTTTCCTGGGTATGACGGTGACGGCATAATCAAGTACGCGCCGGATCTGGTCCAGCGGAGAAATGGCGCGCGGCGGCCCGCGGCGGTATCCCCACTCATAGGTCATCAATACGACAAAATCAAGAATCCTGCCATGTGCGGCATAGTCATGGGCTTCATACAGCAACCCGGCTTGTTCCTCGCTTACCTTCGGCGCCAGGGCGCTGGATACGAAATAGCCCAGAGGGTGCAGGCGGTCGACGGCGAGCCGGATAAAGCGGTTGTAATTCTCGCGGTCCTCGGGCAACACGTTTTCAAAATCTATGTTGAGCCCAAGATAGCCCTTTTGGCGCATAATGCTTATAGTATTTGACAGCAGGCGTTCAATGACGGCAAGATCGCCCAGTACAACATGGGCAAGGTTTTCTCCCAGTTCGGTGGAAGTAAAGTTTGTTATGCACATCATCGGAACAACGTTCATCTCATATGCCGCATTTATGGAGGGATTGTCGTCAATGGGCTCCAGGCCGCCGTCTTCCATGATCCTATAGGCAAACGGGCCCAGATAGGTCAAATGGCTGCCTACCGACCTGATGATAGGGACAGCCCGTTCACCAAGGAAATAAATATATGCATTTACATCGATAACAGGCCTTGGCTTGATTGGAATCATCAGCACGGTTCCCGGAAATATGAGATCAGGGCTTGCAATGTTGTTTATTTTTATCAGTGTCTGCAGCGATACGCCGTATCTTTGCGCTATCTGGAACAGCGTTTCCCCTGGCCTTACCACGTGCCTGGGGGCGGGAATGTACAAGACGTCTCCGGGGTTTATAAGGTTAGGATTTGGAATCTTGTTATATTGAAGAATAGACTGCAAGCTGACTCCATATGTTTGTGCGATTCTCCACAGCGATTCGCCCGGCCTTACGGTATGATA
>JBLNDI010000114.1:0-11888 GCA_050261495.1 Bacillota bacterium | reverse complement strand
TCTATTCCCAAAAAGCAAGTGCTGCTGGCGACACCGCGTCTATTTGGCGGTACCGAACGGACACATGCAGCCTGAAGCACCGGTTGTATTCCACCATATCCTGTGCCGAGCAAAATACCGGCAAGAATGAACGTGGGCATATTTTTCGCAAGGGAAACTATTATCAATGCAACGCAAAAGACGGCCTGGCACGGGTATAGAACAAAGCCAAGGTTCTTTTTGTCGCTCAGGCTTCCGGTTATGGATTGGGTAAAAAAGGATGTGAAGGAATACACCACAAACAACCACGATATTCCGGCAATTGCGCGGCTAGAACTGTATACCACCACAAACGACTGTATCGACGAATAAGCCATTGTGTTTATTAACACCAGGCTTGCGGGAAGAATTGCTTCCTTTGCCAGGAGTGAGCTTATTCTAAAAGCCATTTTCTTTGGCGCAGCAGGTTTTCTGTCATCAATGAATATACACATAATAAAGCCTGTCGCCAACAGTATGGCAGCTAATAAAAATACAGCCATATAACTGATGCTATCAATTATAGAAAGGCTTACAAACGGACCCAGGGCTAATGCAATAACCCCTCCCATCATATAGAACGAGATTCCTTTGCCCATCATGTCCTGGGGCAAAGCAGCGGAAACAACAGCCAGGGCTGCGCTGCCGTATATACCCAGTCCTACTCCGTGTATTAGTCTGAATAAAATCATAGAAGTAATGCTGTATGAAAATGCATAGCCAAGATTGGCAATTGCCATCATTAAAATGGAAAACAGCACAACATTCCTTTTATTGAACCTGTCTACCGCCTGGCCGGAAAATGGACGGACGAATGTGGAAGTTAAGGCAAAGGAGCCGCTGACAAAACCCATCATGGAATCCGTGCCGCCCAACGTGCCTATATACTTGGAGATTATTGGGTTTGTCATGCTAAAGCTAATCGTGAATAAAACGTATGTCAAACTGAGAAGAATAAAATCTTTGTTCCATATGCTCTTTTTGTAATATGTACCTGTTTGCTTCATACCATAGAACCTGATATCTTCCTTCAAAAATTAAAAATTATTGCTACCTTGATACTTACAGCGAATATTCAGGTAATACCGGTCCATAGCGGCACTCATGCCATTACTTGTGCCAATTCATCATTAACAGAACGCCAGGGATGGTATCAGCGTTTGCAAATACCACCCCTGAATTGTTTTAACGAAATGAAACAGAGAGATTTATAATCCGAGCAACCTGGCCGGGTTTCGGCAAATGATCGTTTTAATTTCCTCGTCGCTTAATCCAAGCTCGAGCATTGCCGCCGCCCATAGCTTTATTCCCTCAACGGGGTGGGGGCGGTTGACCTGCCCCATATCGGAGCCCATTAGCGTCATTTCGGCGCCTACCTCACGAATCATCCGGTAAATATATTCGTAAGAACTCTTATGAGAGTGTACAAGAGTGATGCTGTGCTCCAGGTAAAACCCTGATTTTGCATAATCTATCATTTCATCGATAGTTGCATAAAGGAGGTGCTCCGGATGGTTGATTAATATTCTCTTTACACCCTGGCCTACGGCTTCATCCAGCAGGAGGTTCACTTCACGCTTGGACAAGTGCCCCGTGGCTAACACGATGTCGGCATCTGCAATCATTTTGCAAATGTCCTTGATGCAGGGAAGCAGCTTTCCGTCATCGTCCAGTATAGTCAGTCCGGGATCGCCGAGAAACTTCTTTGCTGCAGTTGGCATGGTTTTTTTTGCTTCCGCGGAGAGCTTCGCTTCCTGTTCATGATGATTTTTGGCCGACAGCGTCGGCATCCATATGATTTTTGCCCCGTATAGGATTGCCGATTCTACGGTGTACGGGTTTACGCCTCCCGTGGCGTTGTTCATCACAAGTCCGCCGAAGATCCGGAAATCACTGTCCTTAATAATATACTGCTGTATGAAATTGGCCATGCTTACCGTTGAACTGTGCTGATCTTTTATAATGATCGCCCGCATTTTAGCGTCCATTGCTTCAAGAGCCGCTTCCACATGGTTCAGCGCTCTCGGAACCATTCCCGGGCCGCTGTGAACGTGCGTATCCACGGCTCCAACCAATAATTTGTCTATACGTTCGTTATCCATTGTGTTTACTTCCTCTGTTATTTTATTTTATTAACAAGATAATCCGGTGTTTCTCCTCTCAAAACCTTCAGGAGCTGCTCTACAGCGCCTACTGCCATCTTGATCTTCCCATTGACTGTAAGTGAAGATGAATGCGGCGTGACTATCACATTGTCCATGGAAAACAGGGGATTATCGGCATCCGGAGGCTCTTTTTCGAATACATCCAATCCGGCCCCTGCAATAACCTTTTTCTGCAGGCAATCGATCAGGGCGGCTTCATCCACTACCGCACCTCTGGCGCAGTTGATCAGATAGGCGCTTTTTTTCATCATCTTCAGTTGCTTTTCACCTATCAAATGGCGTGTCTGGGGCGTCAAAGGCGTATGCAGCGATACGAAGTCCGATTGCGCGATAAGTGTTTCCATGACATCAACTTTTGTCACACCCATGTTGTCAAAGACTTCCTGGCTCGTATAGGGATCATAGGCTATAACTTTCATGCCCAGCCCTATGCAGCGTTTGGCAACTTCCCGTCCGATCTTTCCGAACCCGACCAGTCCAAGCGTTTTGCCTTCAACATCGTCAGGCATGTAAGCATCCTTGACAGCATAGTTGCCCTTTTTTAGTTCCTTGTTTGCAAAGATTATTTTTTTAGTCAAAGCCAGTATCATCATGACAACGTGCTCAGCTACGGAAACCGTGGCAGCGTCCGGTGTGTTGACTACCTTGATGCCACGCTCCGTGGCAGCTTCCAGGTCGATAAGTTCCACACCGATTCCGTGGCGCGCAATGACTTTAAGATTGGGCGCCTTATCCATCAATTCACGATTGAAAACATTGTACCGGACAATGACGCCTGTGACTTCTTCATCCAGAAGGGAAGATATGGTCTCGATCCTGGAATCGGGAGCCACTATGACTTTCTCAACAGCGCTTTCCAGCAGTTCCATTCCTTTTTCATGAATCGGCTGAGTTAACAGCACTTTTGTATTTAGCTTCACTTCAACGGACCCCCTGAATAATATTTATGAATTCTTCTTCTGTCAGCAAGCCTTTCTTTGCTTCTCCCAGCTTCTTAACTTTATCCAGTATTTCCGGAATCGACTCTTCAGGAACATTCAGATTCAGTTTATCTATAAAATATTCAACAGAGGCTTTGCCGCTCTTTTTGCCCAGCACTATTTCGCCCGTCCGTCCAAAAAGCCGTGGATCTGTTGCAAACATGGCAAGGGGTTCCTTAATGACAAGGTCAACACCGATTCCTGACTCCCTGGTATAATTCCGGATACCGGTGATTGGCTTGTTTGGCGCAAGAGGTACTCCGGAAATCTCCGAAACCATCTTGCAGAGTTCCGGCAACTTATCCAGCTTATAATCGTTTTCCATACTCAGGAGGATTTTCATGGCGACCATCAGTTCCTCCGAAGCCGCATTGCCTGTTCTTTCTCCCAGGCCGTTGACGCAGCAGTGAATGCAGTCGGCGCCTGCGGCAACTCCGGCCAGCTCCGTTGCGACACTCATGCCAAAATCGTTATGAGTATGGACTTCTACAGGGAGGCCTCCTGTCAGCTTTTTCATTTTCCGGACCAGGTATTCAATCGTCTGCGGCAGGGCACAACCCATGGTATCCACGACTCCTACGGAGTTTGGCGGAGCATCCTTCATTAAAGCACGCATGAGCGATGTCAGGTCTTCTTCCCTGGCTCTTGTCGTATCATAGGGGAAATAGACAACATACATGCCTTTACTGCGTGCATAATTGATGCAGTCTGCGCTCACTTCAAAGACTTTTTCCCACGTCCACTTAAACTGGTACTTGAGCTTGGGATAGCCGATGGGGACTTCAATAACTACACCCTTGGCCCCGCAGTCTACTGCCATATCAATGTCCTTGCGAATAGCGCGTACAAAAGCAAAGATTTTAGCGTTTGGATTTCTTTTGCATATTTCTTTTATAGCTTCATAATCTGACTGTGAAACAGCAGGCATACCTGCTTCCACTCTTTCAATGCCGACCTCGATGAGCTTGTCCGCAATCCTGATTTTATCTTCCTTGGAAAAAACCACTCCAGGAGTCTGTTCGCCGTCGCGCAAAGTAGCATCATGCAGCTCGACTTTTGGCTTTATTTCAAGCTTCTCCAAAACTTCCGGGGCTTCATTGTATGGGCTTGCCCACCAGGCGTTTTCACGATAATAGTTGGTTTTCAATTCTACCTCCGCCTCCTTAAATCCTTCAACGGTTAAGTACATCCTTGTTTACAAGAAAATCCGGTTTTTCTCCGCGCAAAACCTTCAACATTTGTGCAACAGCCTCCAGGGACATTTTTCTGAACGCGGACACAGTAATGCCTGCATTATGGGGAGTTCCTATAAAAGAATCCTGTGCAAAAAGCGGATCGTCCATCAATGGGGGCTCTTGCTGAAAAACATCCAAAGCTGCTCCGGAGATAGCGCCGCTTCTTAATGCTTCCGTAAGCGCCGCCTCATCTACAATCCCGCCCCGGGAACAGTTGATGAGGAACGCACCTTTTTTCATATGCGCCAATTGCTCTTTGCCAATCAAATTTTTAGTTTCAGGCGTCAGGGGAACGTGGAGGGAAACAAAATCTGCTTTCTCCAATACCGCCTCGACAGACAGGCATTTTTTTACGTTAAAAGCTCTAAATACTTCATCTCCGACATAATTGTCAAACGCTGCAACATGCATGCCAAAAAAACTGCACCGTTTGGCCACTTCACGCCCGATGCGTCCGAAACCGATCAGTCCGAGTGTTTTTCCTTCAATGTCATCCGGCTCATATTTATCTTTTATTCCGTAGTTTCCCATCCTGAGCTGTGAATCTGCATAAGGCAATTTTTTAGCCAGCATTAAGATAAAGGCCAAAACATGTTCCGCAACGGATGCGGTGTTTGAAAAAGGCGTGTTTACAACCTGTATGCCAAGTTCCGTAGCTGCATCCAGATCGATAAGCTCCGTTCCGACCGCGTGACGGGCAATTACTTTAAGCGATTTGCCTTTTTCCATCAGTTCCCTGTCAACGACCACCTGGAATCTGACGACAATTCCTTCCACTTTATCGTCGACGAGGTCAAGAATGGTTTTTTTCTCACCATTCGGAGCAACGACAATATCCTCCACCGAATCTTCAAGAATTTTCATTGCCTCAGGATGAATTGCGTGTGTAAGCAGTACCTTTGTTTTCAGTTTCGTTTTCCACACCTCCTCATTGCTATAAATGGATCCGCATTTTTGCAGGCTTGTTGCATCGATACGATTATTCCGGCCCAAATTATATTGGCTTAATGGGATTTCTCAGGGCTCCCAGTCCACTGGCTTCCGTTATAAGTACGCCTCCCCAGCCGCGCAGGTCAATTTTCTGGAAGTTAACTCCTTCGATCGGCCTCTGGACGGTACCCCAGGAAATAATATCGCCCGGAAACAGCGTATGCGCCCCGGAGAGGTAACTTACCAGATTCGGGATCTTGAAATACATGTCGCTTGTGTTGCCGGTTTGTACAAGCCGGTCATTAACGTATGCATTGATATCTACATTATTAATGTCAGGTACTTCATCGGCGGTTGTGAGCCATGGACCCATAGGGGCAAATGTATCAAAACATTTGTAACGGCCGGCGTAAGTCAGCCTTACGTCGCCCTCGGGACGCTTGGAAACAATCCACTCTTTTGTGTCTCTCAATTGATGTGCGGTAATATCGTTGTGCACAGTATATCCGTAAACATAGCTCTCAGCCTGGTCCTCAGGAATGAATTTACCTTTTTTTCCGATAATAAAGGCTACTTCCGCTTCAGAACCAACAATACCGATATCCGGGATTTCTATCGGATCATAAGGCCCTATGACGCATGAAGGCACTTTTACAAAATACAAGGGATGCGGTTCCTCGGGTTTGTCGGCGATTAAAAATTTTTGCTTGTTGTTGATTGCAATCGAAAAAATCTTGGACGGATTCGGAACAGGAGCTTCAAACTTAATCTCATCCTGCGCATATAATATTTGCTCGCCGTTGAGACCTGTCGCCGACGGATTTGCCTTAAGAAATTCCATTGATTCCCTGATTGCGTCTTTTCCGGTTTCTCCGCTTTCAATAAGGCCTATCATATTCGGCGGTGTTATGACGTCTGCAAGCTGCTGTGGTTTTATGCTTCCTTTGCTTTTCAGCAGGGCTGCATATGCGAAATTGACGTCAGCCACCTTTCCGTCGGGCATCAGCGCTCCTACCCGCGTCGAATTTTTCACTGTAAAGCTGCATAGTTTCATAGTACATTCCAACCTTTCTTCGCTGTAGTATGTAATAGAACAGGTTTAATGATAGTATCATCATACCTCTGTATCATAACATAAAAAATTTACATAATCAATAAAATTTGAATTATTTCTTTCGAATGTGAATAGAATACCTTCGCTAAACCGTCTAAATACCGGTAAAGACTTAAGCCAGCTATTATATAGATAAGACGGCTTTCCGGCGATATAAGCGAAAAACGGGGGGGATGTCAATTTACATAAACTCGTTGACAAGCAAATTGATATAGTATATTATAATGGTACGATGATAAGACAATTTCGTTTCTTAATATATGGATCCAGGAGGTTTTAAGTAAACCTATAAGTCGCGTATACCCACTTAACCGATGTTCTGAAGCGGCTGGCTGGGATAACGGGAATATGGTTTGTTGCTTGTTGAAGAGGCAGGAGTCATAACAGAAAGGGCAAAAGAGTCGCTGGATAATATTTCAATATAACAATACATAAAGAAAAGGAGAGTTATCAATGAAAAAAGTAAAGAAAGTAGCAAGGATTTTACTCTGCATGGTTGTGTGTATGTCAATCCTGGCAGGCTGCGGAGGAACAGGAAGCCAAGATACGACGCCGGCGGGCAATGAACCTGCATCAAGCACCAGCAATCCGTCGGATGCAACAGAAACCCCTTCAACCCCTCCGGCTGACGCCAAATATGCTAAAGAAATGACGATTTACTCACTGCCGTGCTCTGTTATTGATCCGGGAAACCCCGCGTTTTATACGGCGCAAGTGGCCTGGTACTGCAACAATGTGTATAATACTCTTGTAAAGCTTACTTCCGACTGGGAACTCAAGCCAGCGCTTGCCACTTCGTGGGAAACTGACGACTACCAAACATATGTATTCAAGCTTCGCGACGATGTCTATTTCCATAACGGCGAGAAATTCACTGCGGACGATGTTGTTTTTACAATCGAAAGGGGCAAACAGTCCAAAGGCACCGGTGCTTATGACAGATGGAGCCAGGTAGAATCATATGAAGTCGTTAACGACTATGAAATAATCCTCAAGGCAAAAACCGTAAATGTCGACTTTATTAACGATGTAGCAGCGTTTCATGGCTGCAGCATACTCAACAGGGAAGCTGTAGAAGCCGATCCGGATCATGGTACATGGATAGGTACCGGACCATGGATAGTCAAAGACCTGGTAGTAAAAGAATACGTTGAATTTACCCGCAATGACAAATATTGGGGCGAGTTGCCGAAGACGGAGAAGTTGACATTTAAGAACATACCCGAACAAAGCGCGCAGCTCATAGCCCTTGAAAATGGCGAGATCGACAGTGTTCAGGGATTGCTCCCAATTTACCTGATGGACCTGGAAAAAGATGACCGGTTCGAAAAGCAGAAATTTACAATTACCAACACTGCCATGATCGCATTCAATATGCTGGATCCGCTCATGTCCGATATCAACTTCAGGATGGCGGTTGCTTACGCTATAAGCAGGGATGACTGTGTTGCCACCACAAGAAGCGGCTATGCCATACCTGCAAATCACATGTGGGGCTATGATACCCAGTTTAAGAATACTGATATCAAACCAATCGAACGTGACATTGAAAAGGCAAAGGAATATTTGGCCAAGACAAATTATAAAGGAGAAACAATTCAGATTGTTGCTGCATTGAACGATCATATCTCGAATGCACAGGTTATCCAGGCCAATCTGAAAGAAATTGGCATAAACACCGAGATATATCAGACAGACTTGCCGGGATTGGCAGCTTACACCCCGTGGGGCGGAACTAAGCATCAGATGATGGTTGGTTCAAGCTCCTGGACAAACGTGGCATCTTCCTGCAAGAACATCTATTACCCCGGTATGTCAGGCAACAAGGCAAACTATGATAACCCCAAGGTAAAGGAATTGCTTGATAAAGCTACAACAACAACTGACGAGAAGGAGCGCGAGGCGATTTACAAAGAGGTTCAGGAAATAGTAGCGCAGGATATGCCGTATATCCCTATATTTAACATGGTTTATGTAATTGTATCACAGAAGGGTGTTGGCGGACTGGATACCTATACCAGCCTTAATCATGACTTCAGCTATGCTTACAGGGTTATAGAATAAAGCTGTGACCCGGAATAAAGGATGGTAATATGCCGTGTAGGAGTGGTGAAAGTCAGCAGTTTCCGACGAGTGCTTCAGATGTACTGAGATATATGATCTGCTGATGAGAAGAAGAGAAAGGGTAAGGTAAAAACAAAATGCTTGTTTACTCGCTAAAGCGCATCCTATGGATTATTCCTACAATATTGATTGTGTCGTTTATCATATATTTCCTGATGGACCTGGCGCCTGGCACCGTTATTGATTCCATGATATCGGACAGCATGTCGCAGGAGGATATTGAAAAACTCAGGGCAGAATATGACCTTGACAAACCGGTGATATACAGGTATGGGAAATATATGCTGAATTTGGCCCGAGGAAATCTGGGGAACTCACAGGTAAACGGCATGTCTGTATGGGATATATATGTTAAAAGGTTTCCAATGACGCTGAGCCTGGCGCTTTGCTCTCTCCTGGTAGCAGTGATGATTGCAATACCGCTCGGAATATTTGCGGCAAAGCATTCCGGAACCATATGGGACAATCTGACCACGGGTATTTCACTGCTTGGCATATCAATGCCTACGTTTTGGATCGGGTTGTTGCTGCTGTTTGCTTTTACGTACTATATCAAGATATTTCCTGTCGCCTACGACGGGACGTTTAAAAGCTATATACTGCCATCCGTAACATCCGGGTTCATGATGTCGGCTGCAACAACCAGGCAGACAAGATCCGCCATGTTGGAGGTGCTGAGGCAGGATTATCTTCGCACGGCACGCGCGAAGGGCGTATCGGAACGTCAGGTCACATGGAAGCACGCCTTGAGGAATGCATTGATACCGATAATCACACAGGTTGGAATGGCTCTTGCCCGCACGTTTGCCGGTTCGGTTATCATAGAGTCGGTATTTGGATGGCCGGGTATAGGAAAACTGACAGTAGATGCTATAAACCAGCGTGATGTACCGCTTGCATGTGGCGGTGTGATACTGACACTGATCGTTTTTATCATCATGGTACTGATAGTCGATTTGCTATATGCGCTGGTTGATCCGAGAATAAGAGCACAGTATACTCGTGCAAAAAGGAAGGTGGCGTCATGAGCAGGAAAAATTCCAAAGAGCTGATTTCCCGGAAGTACGACAGAAGGGGATTTTTCGCTGAGATCTGGCGTAGGATGAGAACAAACCCTGGAGCGGTATTCGGCTTGGTTGTGCTTGTTCTTATATTGCTCACTACTCTATACGGAATTGTTTTTATCAGCTATGAGCAGGTAACTGCTTTGGATCCCCTAAACCGGCTTAAGCATCCCAGCGCCGCTCATATCTTTGGCACCGATGAAATGGGACGGGACATGTTTTTAAGAGTAATTTACGGGTTGAGATACTCATTATCCATTGCGATAGGGGCGGTCGCGTTAGCCGCCGTTGTCGGTACTTTCATGGGTGCTTTGGCCGGTTATTACGGGGGGACGGTAGATACGGCAATAATGCGTACAACTGATATTCTGTCGTCAATACCGGCGATTCTGCTGGGAATGGTCGTAGTAAGCGTACTGGGAAACTCCCTTATTAACCTGATGCTCGCAATCGGATTAACGGCTGTACCTTTGTTTGTGCGTATGTCGAGGGCGTCGGTGCTTACGGTGAGAGGCAACGAATATATTGAAGCAGCACAGGCAATAGGAATGTCAAGCATCAGGATAATAATTACTCAAGTCATCCCCAATGCCATATCTCCGATAATAGTAGCATTTACCTCGAGAATTGGCACTGCAATCCTGGAAGTGGCAAGCTTGAGCTTCGTCGGTTTCGGTGTCAGGGTGCCGTTGCCGGAATTGGGCTCCCTGATATCGGGCGGACGCAACTTTATCAACAAGGCGCTGTATATAACTTTGTTCCCGGGTCTTTTTATCATGCTGACAACCTTCTCATTTGCCCAGCTGGGCGACGGACTACGTGACGCACTTGACCCGAGACTGAAAAAGTAGGAGGAAAACAATGGGCAAAGAAAACATGGCAAGAAACGGGGAAATGGCCGAAAACGATATCGTGCTGGATATAAAAGACCTTGTGGTGCATTATGTCCTAAAAAGGGAAACAGTTGAGGCGGTTAACGGTATAAGCTTCAGTCTGAAAAAAGGACGGGCCATAGGCCTTGTAGGTGAAACCGGAGCGGGAAAAACGACGACAGCATTGTCGATCATGAATCTTGTGCCCAGTCCAGGCGAAATAAAAAGCGGGACAGTAAATGTATGCGGATATGACATATTGAAGCTGAAAACAAATCAGCTGAAGAAGGTGCGCGGCAAAGATGTGTCCATGATATTCCAGGACCCGATGACTGCGCTGAACCCGGTGATGAGGGTGGGTGACCAGATAGCGGAAAGTATTATGATTCACGGGAGTGTGCCAAAAGCAGAAGCATTCGAACGAGCGGTGGAGATGCTTGAGCTTGTCGGCATCTCCGGTGAGCGTGCAACAGAATATCCCCACCAGTTCTCCGGCGGTATGAAGCAACGCGTTGTTATCGCAATAGCGCTTTCCTGCAACCCTCAGATCCTTATTGCTGATGAGCCGACAACGGCATTGGACGTAACGATACAAGCGCAGGTCCTGGACATGATGAATGAACTTAAAAGAAAGTTCAATACAGCGCTTGTAATGATAACCCATGATCTTGGCGTTGTAGCCAAAATGTGCGACGAGGTGGCTGTCATGTACGCCGGGCGTATCGTAGAGTCGGGGACGCTTGAGGATGTGTTTAATTATACCATGCATCCTTATACGGAAGGGCTATTTAACTCGCTGCCGGACCTTGACAATAAGAAAGCGGAATTAAAGCCGATTCCCGGCCTCATGCCGGATCCTACGAAGTTGCCTCCTGGCTGCGTTTTTGCGCCGCGATGCCAGTATGCAACGGAAGCGTGCACTAAAAAACGCCCTGAACTGTTAAAGGTCAGCGATACGCATGCTATCGCCTGTACTGCATATGACGACCCGAGTTTCCGGATCAAGAGGAGGCAAGACGATGAACAATAAGTTTCTTGATGTGCGAAACCTTAAAAAATACTTCAAATCCGCACGAGGGTATGTGCATGCAGTCGACGGCGTGAATTTCAGCATAGAAAGGGGAAAAACTCTCGGCGTTGTAGGTGAATCCGGCTGCGGAAAGTCGACGCTGGGCCGGTGTGTTATAAGGCTTATAGAGCCATCAGACGGTGAAGTGCTATTTGAAGGCAGGGATATCTGCAAGCTGAACAGGCGCGAATTGAAAGAAATGCGGAAGGATATCCAGATAGTTTTCCAAGATCCTTACTCTTCGCTCAATCCGAGGAAAACCATTCTCGATATAATTTCCGAGCCGCTTAAGTTCAATAAGATGATGCCGGGCGCAT
>JBLNDI010000113.1:0-51474 GCA_050261495.1 Bacillota bacterium | reverse complement strand
GACGACAGCGGGCTGCGCGAATTGGTATCCACGCTGCACCGCTTCACGCGCAGCCATCCATGGCCCGAGCAGTGGCTTGCCGCCCAGGCAGAAGCCTATGGACCCGGACGGGCTTCTGCCTGTTTGAGCAGCACCCCATGGGCGCGCGTGCTGCTCAAAAGCGCAGCCGCCGAGCTGCAAGGCCTGGCAGCCCTGCTTGACAAAGCGGCTGCGGCGGCAAGCCGCGGGCAGGGCCTGCAGCCGTACTGCAGCGTCCTTGAAGAGGACATGGAGAAAGTAAACGAGCTCCTTGAATTGTGCCGCGCGGCACTGGCTCAGGCTGAAGGCTGCCATCCAGGCAATCATGGCAGCCAGGAAGCATACAGCCGTTCCGGTAATGCGGGGTCGGAAGCAAGCCGGTACGAGACAGGCGCGGCGGTCATCGACCCGGAGCCGGATCCGTCTGGCGGGCAGATAGCAGTAAACCTGGAACAGTCATCACAAAGCAACGCAGACCTTCGAGCCGTAAACCCTCGCGGTACAGCCCCGGATGATGGTTGCTGGGACGCATTGCACAAGGCCTTTTCGTCGTTTGAATTGGACAGGCTCCCGAGATGCGGCAAGGACGCCGATAAGACAGTACAGGAAGAGATAAAGGCCGCCAGAAACCTGGTGAAGGACAAAATAAGAAGACTGTACGAAAACGGCTTTAACGTAACTGCTGCGGAAGCAATCGAGGATTTCAGGAAACTGTATCCGCAATTGAAATACCTTGCCGCCCTGGTAAGTGAATTTGACTCCATTTACATGGAGAAGAAAAAGTCCAGGGGACTCCTGGATTTCAACGACCTGGAGCACTTTTGCCTGAAAGTCCTGGTGGAAGACGGGCGAGCGACCGAAGCCGCGAAAGCGCTGAGGGAACGGTATGATGAAATACTGGTGGATGAATACCAGGACAGCAACATGGTGCAGGAAATTATTCTTAATGTTGTATCCGGGAACGAAGACGGCAGGCATAATATATTCATGGTCGGCGATGTGAAACAGAGCATTTACAGGTTCAGGCAGGCGATGCCGGAGATTTTCATGTCGAAATACCTGTCATACCCGGCCGAACGCGGGCATGACAACAGGGTGATCCAGCTGTATACAAACTTCAGGAGCCGTCCCTCGATAATCAACGGGGTGAATTTCATATTCAAGCAAATCATGTCGCCGCTTGTAGGGGAGCTTGACTATACCGAGAAGGAGTATCTCAACCCCGGGGCGGTATTCGGCGAACCGGAAGCCGGCTGCAAGACCGGGGGAAATATCGAGGTGCATATACTTGACGTAACGTCGGATGACGCCGAATTTATTCCCGGCTCCGCTGCAGATGCCGATGAAGCGGAAGATACGGACGGGCCTGTCCGCGGGGATATGAACGGTGTGAACGGAAACGGCGCCCGCGATGATGAAGAAGAAGAACCTCCCGACAATATCCAAGCCGAAGCGCGATTAATAGGCAAGAGAATAAGGGAATTGGTTTGCCGCGAGCCGGGCGCCGGGACAGACGGGAAAGGCATCCACGTCTATGATGGCAGCCTGAAGAGATACAGGCCGGCGGAATACAAAGATATCGTCATATTAATGAGAGCGACCAAAAACTGGGCGGATATATTCGTGGAAGAACTGGCGGCAATGGGTATCCCGGCATACGCGGACACGGGCATGGGGTATTTCAGCTCAGTCGAGGTCGAAACGATGCTTTCGCTTTTGCAGATTATAGATAACCCCCTGCAGGACATACCGATGCTTGCCGTCCTCAGGTCGCCGATAGGAGGATTCGGTACGGATGAACTGGCCGATATAAGGCTTGCCGACCGTACCGTGTCAATATACGAGGCGATGAAAATATTGGCGGACAGCCCGCATATCAAGGCAGGCAGCGGCGTACGTGAAAAAGTCGCGAAATTCCTGGATCGTCTGGCCAAATGGCGCGATGCCGCCCAATACATGCCGATTGACGAGTTGGTATGGATGCTGGTGAACGAAACAGGTTATTACAGCTATGTCGGCATACTTCCCGGGGGTCCCGAACGGCAGGCCAACCTGCGCATTCTATTTGAGCGCGCGGGACAATACGAAAAAACAAGTTACAAGGGACTGTTCAACTTTATTAGTTTCATAAACAAGCTGAAAAGCGGCGGAGGGGATATGGGAAGCGCCAGGATCCTGGGGGAAAACGACAACGTGGTCAGGATCATGAGCATACACAAAAGCAAGGGATTG
The DNA here is from genome assembly GCA_050261495.1 of Bacillota bacterium. GTDB lineage: Bacteria > Bacillota > Clostridia > Acetivibrionales > DTU013 > JBMNKL01. Next base: position 49,224 of record JBLNDI010000113.1, on the reverse strand, counting down.
GAATTCCCGATAGTCATAGTTGCAGGATGCGGCAAGAGATTCAATATGATGGATTTGAACGCCGATATATTGCTGCACCAGGAGCTTGGGTTCGGACCGGACCTGGTAGACCTTGACAGGCGCACGATAACACCCGTGATATCCAAGTTTGCCATCAGGCAGAAACTCAGGCTGGAAGTGCTTTCTGAAGAAATGCGCATTCTTTACGTCGCATTTACGAGGACAAAGGAAAAGCTGATAATCACCGGCAGCGTGAGAGATGCGGCCAAAACCTGCGCGAGGTGGTGCGCAATCGCGGAAATGGCCGGTGAAAAACTGCCTTCATTTGAAGTGATGCAGGCATCGTCTTATTTCGACTGGATAGGGCCGGCGCTTGCAAGACATGAATCGCTGGCGTCGATCAGGAATGCCGCGCAATTGGCCGGTAGTGCCGGGTGGGTGTTGAGCGATCCATCCGGATGGGAAACCAGGTTTTACGGGAAAGGCATAACCACCGTAAAACAAGAGGAGCCGGGCACGGAACAGGACTTCTTTAGCTGGCTCGAGGGCGCCGTTACAACCGCCGGAGCCGCTTCCGCCGCTGAAGCCGCTTCCACCTTTGAAACCGCCGTCACTCCGGCTGTCAGCAAAGCAAGCAGCGCCACCGCCGCCGTCCCGGGCGTCATTGCCGGCTCTGATGATACTGCCACGGCAACCGCCGCCCCAACAGCCACAAACACCGCCGCCGAAGCAGGAGCCGCCCCGGCTGTTGCAAGCCAAAGCCAGGATGAACTCCGCCCGGCTTGCGAGCGCGATGAGGTTGATGCGGCGGAAACCCGGAGGATCATTAGCTGTCTCGAATGGGAATACCCTTACTCCGCCCTTTCCGCAATACCTGCGAAAATATCCGTAACCGAGCTGAAAAGACGCTTTTCGGATGATGACCGGGACGGGGCGGCTATTCCTTATATAAAGCCCTTGATAGCCAAGCCCCTGTTCATGAAGACGGAAAAAGAACTAAGCGCGGCACACAAGGGTACGATTATGCATTTTGTCATGCAGCGCCTGGACCTTGAGAGGCTTCGCCTGGCATATAAGGAAGACGGCCCCGAAAGTTCATTCCACGGATTTTTGCAGGAGATAAGGGACCAACTGGCAGCAATGACAGCCAATGAACTGCTCACGGAAGCGGAGGCCGGGACGGTAAGGACAGAGGCTATTGCCGCATTTTTCAAAACCCATCTCGGCAGACGCATGCTGGCCGCCCATGAAGTATACAGGGAGACGGCTTTCAGCATAGAAGCCAGGTACACCGACATATTCAGGGATTTGCCCGAAGATGTGTCAGACGGCGAAACAATGCTTCTCCAGGGAATTATCGACTGCTGGTTCGAGACGGACAACGGCCTTGTGCTGCTGGATTACAAAACCGACTACGTGCCCGAAGGAGGGTCCGGCATAATCAGGGAGAGGTACAGGACGCAAATCGATTATTATACAAAGGCATTGGAACAGTTGACGGGGAAAAAGGTAACCGAAAGGTACCTGTACCTTTTCAGCAGCGGAGAACTTCTACCGTGCTAGGATTCATATTGCCCCAGCCCGCACAAAAAGCGCCGGATGCAGTATTGCAGAAATGCAGGACGGTTTTCTTTACGGTTTTATTGATAGGGGAATGAAACATACTTATGATTCATACAATAGAAGAATTCAGGGATTTTTCCGCAGATGATACTGTGAAAACCGGGTTGTTGACATAAAATACATAATAAATAAGGAGGGGTTTATATGGCAATCCCAAAAAACATTTCAAAAGATGATATTCTAAAAGCGTTTAAATATATTGATGCAAATGGTGTACCGGAAATACATAAAAGTACAAAGTATGAGCTGATTGATGAGCAAGGTAAGAAGTACCCGCCCAAATACGTCATTGCAGTTGCAAATCATTTGGCCAATAATGAAGATATTTCAACCGAGGGATTTGACGCATCGGAAGCAAAAGAATTTTTAGAGAGATTAAACTTTGTTATTGAAACAAAGCAAGAGAAGTTTGAACTGGTTATCACTGCCAACGAAGTGACGTCAACTGACGATCGGTTTACGATGGACAATCTTGGTCTCGGGGATTATTACAAGCCGCTTGATACATATTTTAAAAGCGCCAGTGGAGCGATAATCCGCCGTAAACACAATTACGGGGAAAAAAGAGTTGCAAACCAAACATTGCCGCGCCTGGCTTTCCAGATTTTTGAGCAATATATCGACGCTTTGACTGACGAGGAAAAAGAATCTTTTCCGACTTGCCAGTACGGGCCATATTCTGAAGTAATTCGCGGCATTTATCCCAGTGTGGAAGAATTCAGGAAACGCAGGAATACAATCGAGTATTGCATATACAAAAATGACGAAGGCAAGCAGTATGTGATTTATTGCTGGAACATCTTTTCGACCATCCATTTTGTCCAGGAATGCCTGAAGCGCTTTGGACATGAAGACGACCAGTTTGTTCTCATCTATCGTGAAAAGGAAAAGAAAGAAGCCATGCAGCCTAAAAGCGAAGAGGAAAAGGTTGATGATGAAATCCAGGCAAGCGGCGGATTCAGGAACCCTTATTCCAGCATCCTTATTGAGTCAAAAAACATCATCTTCCGCGGTGCGCCGGGAACGGGGAAAACGCATCTGGCAAGGGAAATTGCCGCTGATATCATCAGTAACGGCTATTTTGATGATTTATCCCTGCTGAGCGATGAACAGAAAAAGCAGGTTGAATTTGTCCAGTTTCACCCGAATTACGATTACTCGGATTTTGTTGAGGGGCTGCGTCCAAAGGTATATGATGACGGTTCCGTGGGATTTGAGCTCCAGGATGGCATATTCAAGCGATTTGTGGCAAGAGCGAGGAAGAACTATGAAGATGCGATAAAGCCACAGGAAGTGATAGAAAAAGAGGCATCCGTTGAAAGAAGCATATCCGATTATTTATCGGGCATCGAACTGGGAGTGGATGAACTTGAAACTATAAGCGGCACTAAATTCTACTTAACAGGCGTTGACGACAACTATATTCACATTTATATACCTGAAAACAAAATATCAAACAAGCTGAAGCTGAATATCACGGACTTAAAAAAGATGTTAAGTTCCGGCCAAACGTTCAGCCAGGTGAAAGATGTGACTCAATTTTTCGGGAAATTGAATGCCACGCAGCAATATTCTTATCTATTAGCCATTTTTAGCGCAATCAAGGTTAATAAAACACCCGATGCCAAGCCTGTTGCAAATCCGAATAAAGTGAAGCCGTATGTTTTCATTATAGACGAGATTAACCGCGGTGAAATTTCCAAGATTTTCGGCGAGTTATTTTTCTCAATTGATCCGGGATACCGCGGGCGAGCCGGCGAAGTGTCCACACAGTATGCGAACATGCATGACAACCCGGACGAGAAGTTTTACGTCCCGGAGAACGTTTATATTATCGGGACAATGAACGATATTGACCGTTCTGTTGACAGCTTTGACTTTGCCATGCGCCGTCGTTTCAGGTTTATCGAGATTAAGGCGGAAGACCGGCTGGAAATGCTGGATGAGCTTGGCGAAATCAAGGACGAAGCAATACGCAGGATGACCGCTTTGAACAATGAAATTTCAAACGTGGAAGGGCTTAATGAAAACTACCATATTGGCGCAGCCTATTTCCTGAAATTGAAGAATTTAACCTTTGACCAACTGTGGACGGATTATCTCGAGCCGCTGCTGCAGGAATATGTCCGGGGCATGTATGAAGAGGACGCCATTATGGAGAAATTTGCAAAGGCTTACGGTTATTCGGGTGATGGCAATGACGGTGCTTAAAATCAAGGACAATACGCTTGTCGGCAAAAAATACTTTGGCGAAGTATCCCGTGTAACAGGAATAATTGCCGATAAGACGCTTGAACAGCTTGAGAAGGAAGGCGTGTTTATTTTTCCCGAGCTTGTAAAAGATTCGGAAGACATAACCGGGGACCAGGTGATTTTGCAAAGCGTCAATGATTATTACCGTTCAGGTAATATTATGGGCTTTTTAGGATACGGCAATGAACGCCTCGTCATTGAATCACGCTTTTCAACGGGAGAATGTGATTATTTTTTTCAATATTTGCTTGAGCGCGTATTGAATTTCCCAAATATTCTGGATCTGGATACCGATACCAATCAAGATAACCTTATGCTCAACCTGTTGCTGTTTTTATTTCCTCATTATTTAAGAGAAGCGATGCGCAAAGGTCCGTTTAAAACTTATATCAAAAATCAGTATAACGATGGGAATGTTAAAGGGACAATCGATATTGCCCGCCATGTCAGAAAAAATACGCCTTTTATCGGGAATGTCGCATATAATCAGCGCGAATTTTCCTATGATAATTATTTAATACATTTAATTCGCCATACGATAGAGTTTATCAAGAGGAAACCTTTTGGTAATAGCCTGTTGCAAAAAGCAAAAGACGAGGTAGCTTTAGTTATACGATTGACAAATAGTTACGAGTTCTTTGACAGAAGAAAAGTAATAGCGGAAAATATCAAGAACCCGATCCGCCATGCGTATTATCGTGAATACAGGGCATTGCAGCGCCTGTGTATAATGATTTTGCGGTATGAGAAACATCAAATTGGCTCCGGTATGCGCCAGATTCACGGGATTTTGTTTGACGGCGCGTGGCTCTGGGAAGAATATGTCAGCTTGCTTATTGGAAGTGATTTTTATCACCCGATGAACAAAAGCGGAAAAGGTGCGCAACGGCTATTTGCCGGTAATATAGGTCTGATTTATCCCGATTTCATAAGCCGCGATGCGGATAATCGTATAATTGCCGATGCTAAATACAAACCTGAAGACAACATAAAAAGCAATGATTATCAGCAATTGCTGGCATACATGTTTAGATTTGACGCGAAGAAAGGCTTATATTTTTATCCGCAGAATCGAGGAATTGAAAATATTGAGCTGAGAATGAACAGAGGTTCCACTTATGAAAATAATGTTTGTCCAAGGGACGATGTAATTGTTATTAAGTGCGGCTTGGTGATTCCTGATGACAGCATTGATTATAGTGATTTTAAAATGAAGATTAAAAAAAGCGAAGAAACGTTTAGGACAAGAGTGCTCAGCAGTTTAAAATATAGCGGAACAATTATCGGGACTATCGGGTCAAAATAAAGCGAATAAAATTATAAAATCGACGCCGTTGATTGCGGGTATGGCTCATTATATTTTACAAATAATAAGCACGGTTTGAACAATACAAAAACCAACGAAAGAAACGGGATCAAGATGATGAACAAGAGAAAGGCTGTTTTCAAGATAACTATTTTATTTCTGATCGCGGGATTGCTGCTTCATGGCTGTGCAAAATTCAAGGCGCGGAATGAAGGCAACCTTGCGGATCACGGGCAGGAGTCGCAGGAGGGTCGGGACGGGGAGACCGGGCAGAATGGAGAATCCGCCGCCGGCTCGGAAACGCGGGCGGATGAAAACGAACAAGATGAAACGGATCGGCCCGGCGGTGATGATGCAAAACCCGGCGATGAAGGAGGACATTCCGGCAGCGGCAACAGTGGCAACGGCAACGACGGCAGCAGCAGCAGCGCAGGGACCGAAGGAAAGCCGGGTAAGCTTTCGCCTGCTGAACTGGAAAAAGTGAAACCTAATGAAGCGGGCAGGATCATGGTGGTGATGTTCCACAATTTTATAGAGGAATACGAAAAAGGCGACAAGGAATTCACCATGACTTTTGACGCTTTCAGGGAGCTTTTGGGCACGCTTTACGAATCGGGATACAGGCTTATCAGTTTGAATGATTATATCAGCGGCAATATAAATACTCCGGCGGGATTTATCCCGATGGTCTTTACGTTTGACGACGGCACCTCCGGGCAATTCAACCTGGTCGAGGAAAACGGGGAATTCAGGGCAAATCCTCTTTCTGCCGTCGGCATCATGGAGGAGTTCAGCAAAACACATCCTGATTTCGGCCTGGAGGGTACATTTTTTGTCAACCTGGGGAACAGGACTTTCGGCTCAGCCGGTACGCTGGAACAGAGGCTCAGGTACCTCGCCGGCAAGGGATTTGAAATAGGCAATCACACGTATTCCCACATCAATCTTAAAAAAGACGCGAAAACGGCAGAAATTATACAGCGGGAGATTGGCGGCAACCAGAAAAAAATGTACGAGTTGATACCCGGTTATACGCTGAATGCTTTTTCGCTGCCATACGGCGCGCCTTCGCCGCAGTTGATGCAATATGTAATCGAGGGGGAATATGAAGGCGTGACATACAACAACAAGGCGATCATGGAAGTTGGAGCCGAGCCTGCTCCATCGCCGTTCAACGTCAGGTTCAACCCGCTTTCGATAAGCCGCGTGAGATCGCCCGGCATTATGCCGGTAGACCAGGACCTGACATGGTGGCTTGCAAACACGAAACGGGAAAATCAATATGTAAGCGACGGCAATCCGGATACGGTGACGGTTCCGGAATCGCGCGCGGAGCAAGTTAACAGGGATAGCCTGGGCGGCAGGGAACTGGTGATATATTAGGGGTCAGGCTTGAATGATTCGCGGTTTTACGCATCTTGCTGAAAAAGCCAAACGAAGCAAGATACAGATAATTCGCTAATCCGGCAGTACCCGGATAGTCCTTCTATACAAATTGACTCATCAAATGCAAATCTTTACAGGTTTCCATTTTGCCATTATTATGGTAAACTATTTTACGTGCTGAATCTTAATAAAAAAGAACGGGGGACCATTTTAAGCGTGGGGTGAAGCCGTTCATACGGCAGGGTGTACTCTTTTACCTAACCCGTCAACTAACCTCGTAAGCTAAAAAAAGAGGTGTAATTGCAATGTCTAGAAATAATAAAATTCTGGTTTCTTTTGCTGTACTCTTATTTGTTTTTTTATTTTCAAGCGGGGCAATTCACGCAAGTTCCGTCAATGTTATGTCAAAAGGCATGAGGGGAGACTCGGTAACGCTTTTGCAGAATGATTTGAAAAAGCTCGGGTTTATCAGCGTCAATCCTACAGGATATTATGGCGATATCACTGAGGCGGCGGTAATAAATTTTCAAAAGAAATACGGGCTGAAAATCGACGGGATTGCGGGCCCGCAGACTCTTGGGAAAATAGACAAGCTGCTCGGAAGAGAGAGTAGCGTATCCAGAGGGGGAACCACGAGTCTCGCCCAGAACATTATTAGTTACTCCAAGAAATTTCTTGGCATAAAGTATGTTTGGGGAGGCTCGACCGTAAAGGGGTTTGATTGTTCCGGTTTTGTTAAGTATGTTTTCAAGCATTTCGGCATTTCGTTAAGCAGGACTTCAAGAAGCCAGGCGGCCAAAGGCGTAAAAGTAACGAAGTCTGGCCTGAAACCGGGCGATCTCGTGTTTTTCGACACGAACGGCGGCCTTAACCGCATTAACCATGTCGGCATATACATAGGAAGCGGGAAGTTCATTCATTCTTCGTCTACTCAAAAGCGTGTCGTGATTTCAAACCTCAACACGGGATTTTATTCGAAAACCTACATGACCGCAAGAAGAATCATATAAGGAAAATCACCCGGAACATGTTACCATTATTTTAAGCCGCTCCTTTAAGCAACTCATTATTATTTAATATTATCTGCCGGTTTGATATAATTACTGTAAGCTGAGGCATACGGTATTTCTTTTTTATATGTATTTTTTATAAGGTTCTTATTCGAGGTTATAGCCGTGATTCCGGGTATGTGAAAAGGCTCCGGCAGCCCTGCAACAGGGAGGTATAAACCGGGAGGTATACAAGTTGCGTGTATTGCATACGTCAGACTGGCACCTGGGCAGAAATCTTGACCAGGTAAACCGTATAGATGAACAGCGCGAGTTTATCGGCTACCTGTGCAAGGTAGTTGAAGAGCAGGGTATTAACCTCGTATTGGTTGCCGGAGACGTATATGATACGTACAACCCGTCCGCGGCTGCGGAGGAGCTGTTTTACGAAGCTATCGACAGGCTTAACGGCAACGGGAAGAGGGCTGTCATAGTTATCGCAGGCAACCATGATAACCCGGAACGGCTGTGCGCCGCAAGTCCGCTGGCCTACAGGAACGGCATCATTTTGCTGGGCTACCCCGGAAGCGTTGCAGGAGCGCCTGCAGGAACACATCAGGGCATTGTTGGAGGCATGACTGTGGATTCGGCTTCAACCGCATATGATGGGGCTCCAACTGTGCAGAATGATGTATCTACTGGCGTACCCGGCAATACGCCTTCAGGCGCGCTTTCAGCCACGTGTCCTTCCGACGGCATACATCCTGACGAATCCCTGGATGCAGACGTTTCTTTACACGGTGATCATGACAGGGATGAGACCGGGGAGGGCGAAAGAATAAGGGTTGTGGATTGCGGACCGGGATGGCTGGAGCTTTGCATCCCCGGCTGTGATCATAACGCGGTTGTTATCGCCTTGCCCTTCCCGTCCGAATCGCGGCTGGAGGAACTGCTGGCGCAGGATGCCGATGAGGATGTCCTGCAGAAGGCTTATTCGGACAAGGTTGGCCGCATCTTTGCCGCCGGGGCGGACAAGTTCAGGGATGATACGGTTAACCTCGTAACCGCCCATTTGTTTATGGCAGGCGGCAGCACGTCCGATTCGGAAAGGACGCTTCAGGTAGGCGGAGCATTAACGGTAGCACCTGAAGTACTGCCCCGGAAGGCGCACTATGCTGCTTTAGGACACCTGCACAGGCCGCAGGAGGTGCGAAACTCCCCGTGCCCGGCGTTTTATGCGGGTTCTCCGCTGGCGTACAGCTTTTCCGAAGCGGATTACAGCAAGGCGGTGTTTATTGTGGACGCATTGCCGGGCAAGGAAGCTGATGTAAGGCCTGTTTACCTGGATTGCGGCAGGCCGCTTAGAAAATGGTTTGCCGATGAAGGCATCGCGCAAGCAATCAAGTGGTGTGAAGAGGGAAGGGACCCCGGCGCATGGGTGGACCTTGAAATAGTGACGGACAGGCCTTTTACGGCTGAAGAGCAAAAATATTTAAGAATGCTGCACCCCGGTATTGTTAATATCCGTCCTAGGCTTAAAACCAGCGAAACGGAAGTGTTCGACTTTAAGGACAGGGAAGGCAGGAAAGCGGACGAACTGTTCAGGGATTATTATAAGTACAGGATGGGCGCCGATATACCGGATGAGCTTATGGAGGCGTTTATCGAATTAATCGGGGAAGACGGCGGCGAGGATTCGGACGGGGAATATTTTGACGCCGGCGGGGATGAGGCGGCATCCGGGGACGAAACCGTTTATGCCGAGGGCGTAGTTATTTCAGAAGACATGGCTGTATATGCCGCGGACGAAACCGCTGCCGACGAGGCGTCGCCCGGATACGGAGCTTAATCCGGGGACGAGACTGTATATGCCGAGGGCGGGACAGCGTCCGCCGGCGAAACTGGTTAATCTCTGGCAACGGCGGCGGCAAAATTAACGGCCGTATGAATAATCGCGAAGATACGGGCGCATATTGCGGGAGGCTTAAGACATGAGGCCGAAATATCTTGAAATAGAAGGGCTGCATAGCTTTGCAGGCATACAGAGAATAGATTTCGAAGCGCTGGGCGATACCGGCCTGTTTGGCATTTTCGGCCCGACAGGAAGCGGCAAGTCAACGATCCTGGATGCGATAACCTTTGCCCTGTACGGCAGGGTCAAGAGGGCCGAAGGCGGCACCCAGGGAATCATAAATACCGGTTGCAGCACGGCCAGGGTTTCCTTTTCATTTACACTGTCAAAGAACGGAACCAGGAAGACATACCGGGTGGAACGAACCTACCGGAGAAAGAAAAACTCCCCGAATTCATGCGAGCCTGTAATCGCGCGCCTTATAGAAGTTACGCCCGGCGGCGACATTCCGCTGTGCGACAAGGCGATCGAGGTCGGCAATTACGTGAAGGATCTCCTGGGTCTAAACAGCGATGATTTTACACGCGCCGTCGTATTGCCGCAGAACAGCTTCCAGGAATTCCTGCTGCTGAACAACAAGGAACGGCGGGCCATGCTGGAAAGGATATTCTATCTTGAAGAATACGGCCAGAAACTGGAAGAGAAGCTGAGGCGAAAAATAGCCCGGGTAAAAAGCAGGCTGGATACCCTGTCAGGCGAATTGAAGGGATACGGCGACTCAACCGGCGAAGCGCTGGAGGCAGCCGGAAAAGCTTTGAAGGATGCCGTTTTGGAGAGGGAAAAGGTCGAGAAGGAGCTGAATGAGCTAAAGAAAAAGTATGACGAGGCAAAGGAAGTCCGGGGGATTATGCTCGAACTTGAAGAATTTAAAAGGAAAGAAGAGGAGCACCTGGCCTCAAGGGAGATGATCGACGAAAGCAGGAAGCTGCTTGAGAAGGCGGTAAAGGCGGAAGGTCTCAGGGAGATGATCATCAATAACAGGGAACTCGGCGCGAAACTCGATGAAACCAGAATGAATCTCTCACAGGTACTCGAAAGGATGCCGCAGGTCGAGGATGACCTGGTCAAGGCCAGGACCGGATATGAAAGCCTGGTGAAAGAAGCGAAATCCGAGCAGCCTAAGCTTGCCGGGAGGAAGGCAGCGTTGTCGGACGCCCTGATACTGAAGGGCGAGATTGCTTCCATATCGGAAAAGGCAAGGGTTCTCCGCGATTCAATTCTGCAGGTGAAAACCGCGGAGGAAGAAAAGGCAGGGTTGATCGAAAAGGAAACGGCGGAATACGAATCGCTGGTCAAGGAAGCCGAAAGGCTTGGGCAGGAAATGGAGTCGCTGAAAATTGATCCCGATTACCGCCAAAAAATACAGGAAGGCGTAAAACTTGAGAACGAGATAGCCGCTATTTCAGGCAACGCAAACGAACTGGCCGGAAGGAGAAAAGCCCTTGAAAACGGCAAGGCCGATATGGAATACAGGCTCGGGCGCATAAAAACAGAAATGGCAGAGCTTGTGAAAAGCCTTGAAGAACTGGATGCCGAAAAGCAAAGACATGAGCAGACAAAACCCGCGGATAAAAATTCGCTTCAGAAAGCCCTTGAGAGGATACACGATGCAAAAGGCAAGTATGAGATGCTGGTATTTAAAAAGAAAGAACTGGACAGGCTGCGGACAAGCGTGGAGAAACAGCAAGCCGCGGTCAATGCCATCGGGAAGGATGCGCGTTTAAAGGAAGAAACGAGGGAAAAAGCTCGCGATGTATTGGAACATTGCAGGCTGGAATATGAAAAGTCAGCCGGGGAGATGAAATCAATTTCAGCGTATTTGCTTGCAAAGGAGCTCAAAGAGGGCGAACCCTGCCCCGTCTGCGGTTCAAAACATCATCCGAAGATCGCTGACGCCATCGGCGGCGTTGACATATCCACCGGCGAGAAGATCGCGGAAGAACTTAAAAAGAAGCTGGAAGAAGCGGAAAAGGCGTATAAGCAGGCTGAGACGGAAGCCTTGATAATTGCTGAGCAGTTAAAGATAACGGCGGAGCAGCTTTCGCAGGCAAAAAAAGAGTTGGAGCTTAAGACGGCGGAGCTTGAAGCGGAGAAGCAATTGCTGCCGGAGAAATTGAGAAACCGCGATTTGGAGGAGGTTGGCCGGGAGATAGAAAAGGCGGCGGATGAATACAATAAGAAAATAATTGCGCTGGAGAACTGGGAAAAAGTACTGGATGAATTGAACGGAAGGCTTAAGGAATTTAATGATAAGCTGGCTGAAAAGAAACTTGCCGAAAATGCGATCATTACGGAATTAAAGATAAACCGTGAAAACATGGCGCAATTGGATGCAGATATAAAAGCTGCGAGCAGCATTCTGGATGAAGTACGGCGGAAGCACACGGCCTTTTTGCACGAGCTTGGGATAGAGAGCGCAGGTTCGGAACTGGAAAGGCTATCCGAGAACGACAGGAAAACAGCTCTTTTGCAGGAAAGGGCAAGCCGGCTGCGGAAAGAGACGGAACAGAAGCGGCTGAGGATCGACCGTATGAAAGAAGAATGGAGAATCCTTGTTGAAGAACGCATCAGGAAGGAATCCGAGGAAAGCAGCCTTGAGAAGCAGGCAACCGATAGAATGGCACGGATTCGGCAGCTCGCCGGTGATGTGGATATAGAAGATGAAATCAGGAAAATCGACCGTGCCGTTAACGAATACTCGCTGAGAGAAGAGGAAATGCAGCGGAGGCTTAAGTCGCTGGAAGAAACGTATAACAGCCTTGTTGTGCAAAGGACGCTGCTGGAAAACCAGGAGAAATTATATTCGGACAACCTGGAAAACGACAGGAAACGCTTGCAGGCGGCTCTTGCAGAAAAGGGCTTCAACGACGCCGGGGAGGCGTTAAGCGCGGTTCTGCCAAGGGAACGGCAAAACGGGTTGAAAGCCGAAATCGAGGAATACGACAGGATAGCCGCCAATATAATTGCACAGAAGTCGTTGCTGCAAAAGAGGCTAAAATCGAGGAGTATCAGCGAAGAAGAGTGGAACCGGGTTGCCCTGGCATACGAGGAATTATCGGCATATAAACAGGAATGCGTTTCTAAAAGCGAGGTTGCAAAAAGCAATTATGCCAACATAAGCAAAAGACACGCCAGGTGGACCGAGCTTGACAGGGAATTCGGAGAGCTTAACCACAAGTACGGGCTTTACTTGCAAATACAAAAATTGCTTAAGGCCGAGCATAGAAAGGATAACAGCTTTATTGATTATATCGCCGAGGAACGGTTGCGTTACGTTGCTGCGAACGCCTCGGTCACGCTTGGGGTCATGACGAAATACAGGTATGTCCTGGAACTGGACGCGGAAGCCGGTTTTATTATCAGGGACCAGGCCAACGGCGGGGCGCACCGCATGATCAGGTCGCTTTCCGGCGGGGAGACTTTCCTTGTTTCGCTTTCGCTTGCGCTGGCGCTCTCGGAGCACATACAGCTTAAAGGACAGAGCCCGCTGGAATTTTTCTTCTTGGACGAGGGATTTGGCATGCTTGACCAGGATCTGCTGGATACCGTAATCGATGCATTGGAACGATTGAGCTGCAAGGAGAGGGTTATTGGGCTGATAAGCCATGTGCCCGAATTGAAAAGCAGGATCGGAAGGCGCCTCATAGTGAAACCTGCCACGCCGGATGGCAACGGCAGCAGCGTGGCGATCGAGAGAGTCTGAAGTCGGAATTAAGGTATAAAGTTTGCATTTATAACCATATTATTATATAATTGTTATTGGAAACTTGAGATGTGTAATTTGCAAAAGGTCTTATTCTCGTAACCGGCGGCTATTTTTAAAAAATGTTTGCTGCCAGGCTGCCGAGTATTGTTTGCAAAGCATTTTGAGAAGTAATTTTTTTACATTTGGTAGCATTAGATAATAAGTAGGGGAGTGATGAGATGGCGGTTAAAAAAGATGAAAAAACCGTAAAAGAAGCATCCGTCAAGAAAAAGAAAACCGAAAAGAAAGCACTGACCGATAATGACGTAAAACGCAAGGCAATAAAACTGGTTGTCGCTCACTTGAAAAAGAAATTGCCTGAAAATGACTTTATCGGCAAGGATAACATTACCAATTGGATTGACGAAATGGAAGAACTGCTTGCGAAAGAGGAATTTGTCATGCTTGACTATATTCAGATGAGACGCAACCTTAATGATGTTATCGAACGTACTGTGGATGAAGAATTGAGATTTAAACTACGGGACTCGTGGTATAGTCTGGGTAAAGCCTTCGATAAGAAGGTAAAGCAAAAATAGTACCAGATACATGAGCCCGGGAAAACCGGGTTTTTTTATTTGAGTAATAGAGAGGACGGTTCGTTGATTACCCTGAGGCTATGAAGGATAATCAAAGAACCGTCCTGTACGCTTACGTTGCTTTTCCGTATGCCGGTCAGTTGACCGATTTAAGGAATGCGCGGCCATTTTCAATTGAAGCTTTTACGCTTTCCGCCGCGGGCCCGCCCGGGAGATTGCGTCCCGAAACGCATTTTTCCAGCGTTATCTCTTCATAAATATCGCTCCCGATTTTGTCCGAGAATTGTTTGAACTCCTCCAAGGTCATTTTTTCAATTGGTTTATTGCAGTCAATGCAATAAAGGACCATTTTTCCGATGATTTCGTGGGCGCTCCTGAACGGTACGCCCTTTTTCACAAGGTAATCCGCCACGTCGGTCGCGTTTGCAAAGCCGCCCTGGGCAGCCTTGTACATGTTTTCCTTGTTGATTTTCATGGTTGACAGCATTTTTGCAAATACAGGCAGGCATTTTTTTACCGTGTCAACCGCATCGAAAATAGCTTCCTTGTCTTCCTGCATATCCTTGTTATATGCGAGGGGAAGCGATTTCATCACGGTCAGGAGCGCCATCAGCGAGCCGTAAACGCGCCCCGTTTTGCCCCTCACCAGTTCCGCCACGTCGGGGTTTTTCTTCTGAGGCATGATGCTGCTCCCGGTGCTGTAGGCGTCGTCCATCTCGATAAATGAGAATTCGCCGGAGGACCAGAGCACCAATTCTTCGCTGAACCTGCTCAGGTGCACCATTATAAGGGAAATGCATGACGCCAGCTCAACAACAAAGTCCCTGTCGCTTACGCCGTCGAGGCTGTTTTCCGTGATCGCCGAAAAACCGAGCTTATTAGCGACAAATTGCCTGTCCAGCGGGTAGGTCGTACCCGCAAGGGCCCCGGATCCGAGCGGCATAACGTTCATGCGCTTGCGGCAGTCGTCCAGCCTGCCGATATCCCGGCAAAACATCTGGAAATAAGCCATCATGTGGTGGGCCAGCGTAACCGGCTGGGCCCTCTGCAAGTGCGTATAGCCCGGCATGACGGTATAAAGGTGCTTCTCCGATATATCCAGCAGCACGTTCATCAGGTCCGACAACATGCACTTGATTGTGTCAATCTCGTCCCTGAGATACATGCGGATGTCAAGCGCCACCTGGTCATTGCGGCTTCTGCCGGTATGAAGCTTCTTTCCCGTATCGCCTATGCGTGATACCAGGATTTCTTCTATATACGAATGTATGTCTTCCGCGTCAACATCCAGCCGGACAAGCCCTTTTTCGATGTCGGCCAGTATCTCCTTCAACGTCCTGCAAATCAACGCCGCATCGTCGGCCGGGATGATGCCGCACTTGCCGAGCATTTCCGCATGCGCAATACTTCCCTCGATATCCTGTTTGTATAGCCTTGAATCAAAACTGATGGACGAATTGAAATCATCCGTCAGTTTGTCCGTGCCGGCGGAAAACCTTCCGCCCCACAATTTCATTAGCCGCACCCCGCTTCCTTTTTATCTTTTCCGGCGAACCAGGCTTTATTTGCTTGATTCAGGTTGCGTGGCTGTTTTTTACCGTTCAGTTTCTCCATCATCAGGGCCCTTACCTTGACAGGCAGTCCAAACAAGTTTATAAAACCTTCCGCGTCCTTCTGGTTGTACACATTATCCCTTCCGAACGTGGACAATTCTTCGCTGTACAGAGAGTACGGCGACTGCGCCCCGGCGGGCATGCAGTTGCCCTTGTACAGCTTCATGCGGACTGTGCCGGTTACGGTTTTCTGCGTGCTGTCTACGAAAGCGGATATAGCTTCCCTCAGCGGAGTGAACCATTGGCCGAAATATACCAGTTCCGCAAACCGATGGGCTATTATTTGCTTGAAATGGAAAGTATCCCTGTCAAGGCACAGCATCTCAAGTTCCCTGTGCGCGGCATAAAGTATGGTGCCGCCGGGAGTCTCGTAAACGCCCCTGGATTTCATTCCGACAAGCCTGTTTTCAACCGTGTCCACGATTCCTATGCCGTTTTCCCCGCCTATCTTGTTGAGCGTTTCTATCAACTCGACGGGCGAATATGCCTTTCCGTTAATCTTTTTAGGAATACCCTGCTCAAAATATATCTCGACATAAGCCGGTTTGTCCGGCGCTTTCTCCGGGGGCACAATCATCTTTAAAAGCTTGTCGTAACAAGGCTCGTTCCAGGGATCTTCCAGGTCGGAGCCCTCATGGCTCAGGTGCCACAAGTTCATGTCCATGCTGTAATTATCCTTTTTTGTGACGGGAATCGGTATGTTTCTCTCTGTCGCATAATCAATCGCGTCTTCCCTTGACTTGATATCCCATATCCTCCAGGGAGCGATGATTTTCAAATGGGGCGCCAGGGCTTTAACAGCCAGTTCAAACCTTACCTGGTCGTTGCCCTTGCCTGTTGCCCCGTGGCATATGGCGGTTGCGCCTTCCCTTGCGGCGATCTCGACCAGCCGTTTTGCTATCAACGGCCTTGCGAAGGAAGTGCCCAGCAGGTATTTTCCTTCGTATACCGCGCTTGCTTTCAGGGTCGGGTAAATATACCCGGTTACGAATTCTTCCTTCAAATCCTCAATATATATTTTACTTGCGCCGGTTTTGATTGCCTTTTCCCTAAGAGGCTCGAGGTCCTCTCCCTGTCCGACGTCGGCGGCCATGGCTATGACTTCGTAGTCGTAGTTTTCTTTCAGCCATGGTATGATAATTGAAGTATCCAGGCCGCCCGAGTATGCAAGTACAACTTTTTCCTTCATATTCATTTCAATACCCCCGTAACTATGTTAAAATGCTAGCATGATATATTAAATTCATGCTTTTTTTTTATTAAAATACGAAGCTATTATATAACAAACATGAATAAATATGCAATAGTATTTATAAATATTCGCGATAAATTTCAAAACGCCGCAAATTTTAAACCGGCAGTACCGCATTATCGGGTTCGGTATGACGGAAGCCCGGATATTTGCGGCTCAGCAGGGCGTATTAATTGATAACCGGGAGGTTGCCGTATGGTAATTATGGGGGTCGACCCCGGGTTTGCAACAACGGGGTATGGTATAGTAAAATATGAGGGGAACAAATTTTCGCTTCTTGATTACGGGGTAGTGACGACGGAAGCGGGAGCGCCGTTTGCGCAAAGGCTCCTCAGGCTGGATGAAAGGATATCCGCCATAATCGGCATGTACAAGCCCGACGCGGTAGCCGTTGAAGAGCTTTTCTTCAGCAAGAATATTAAAACGGCGATCACGGCGGCGCATGGAAGGGGTATAGTGTTAGCGGCAGCGGCGAAGTCGGGACTGGAGGTTTTTGAGTACACTCCGCTGCAGGTGAAGCAGGCTGTGGTTGGTTATGGCAGGGCTGAAAAGCTGCAGGTCCAGCAGATGGTAAAGGTGATCCTGAATTTGCCCGGCATACCCAAGCCTGACGATGCTGCCGATGCGCTTGCTATAGCCATATGCCACGGCAATTCCTTCAGGTTGTCCGGACTGGGCATGAAATAAAATCGCGGGGTTCGTACTGTAAAAACCAGACATGGGGCAAACCTGCAGAGAATAATACCGGAGATTAATCGGGGGTTCATCATGTATGCATATATAAAAGGAAAACTTGAAGCAAGGGGCATCGATTATATTATCATCGAAGCGGGAGGAATCGGTTACAGGGTCCATGCGCCGCTTTCCACCCTTGAAGCGGCCGGACAGCCCGGCAGCGATTTTAAAATATTCACGCATCTATATGTGCGGGAAGATGTGATGAGCCTGTACGGGTTCGCCACCCAGGAAGAACTGGGAATGTTCGAATTGCTGCTGACCGTATCAGGCGTAGGCCCGAAGGCGGCATTATCACTTATTTCGGCGGTTTCGCCGTCGCGGTTCGGACTTGCGGTAATAACCGACGATGTAAAAACCCTTACCAGGGCGCAGGGAGTGGGCGCCAAGCTGGCGCAGCGCATCATCCTTGAGCTTAAGGATAAAATTAAGAAGGAACAGTTATCTGCCGCCGGCAAAGACGGTTTTGAAAAAGCGGACGTGCAGCCGGGAGGTTCAAAGATATCCGAAGCGGTCAGCGCGCTAATTGTACTGGGATATACCCCGGCGGAAGCAAGCCGTGCGGTTGCTTCGGTCTATTCGGACGAACTGGATACCGAAACGATTGTTAAAAACGCATTAAAAAGCCTCATCAGATGAAGCGGCATTGGCAATGGCCGGTTGGCCGGGCTTTGAATAGTGAATATTTTTACGGGGGATGAATAAATGGAAGAGAGGTTAATCGAGACGAAGGCGGTAAGCGGGGATTTTGACGAAATAAGCCTCAGGCCGAGGAAATTCAGCGAGTATATCGGCCAAACAAAGGTTAAGGAAAACCTGAATGTTTTTATTGAAGCTGCAAAACAGCGCAAGGAAGCCCTGGACCATGTATTGCTGTATGGACCGCCAGGGCTCGGGAAAACCACGCTTGCCGGGATTATCGCGTCCGAACTGGGAGTGAACCTGCGCATAACATCGGGACCGGCCATTGAGAAGCCCGGTGATCTGGCGGCCATATTGACAAACCTGGGCAATTATGACGTCCTTTTTATAGATGAAATACACAGGCTTAACAGGGCGGTAGAGGAAATACTCTATCCGGCCATGGAAGATTTTGCGCTTGATATCATCATAGGGAAAGGGCCCAGCGCCCGCTCGATCAGG
Organism: Bacillota bacterium; assembly: GCA_050261495.1. Classification (GTDB taxonomy): domain Bacteria; phylum Bacillota; class Clostridia; order Acetivibrionales; family DTU013; genus JBMNKL01. The sequence continues at coordinate 30,728 of JBLNDI010000113.1, read as the reverse complement.
CTTGACCTGCCGGAATTTACGCTGATTGGCGCGACTACCAGGGCGGGGCTTTTGACTTCGCCCTTGAGAGACAGGTTCGGGGTCATTAGCCGCCTGGATTTGTACAGTATTGATGAACTGACCCAGATAGTCAAGCGTTCCGCCGGTATACTCAAAATAGAAATAGATGACAGGGGAGCGGTAGAGATAGCGAAACGGTCGAGGGGAACGCCCAGGGTGGCAAACAGGCTGCTGAAAAGGGTCAGGGATTTTGCGCAGGTGAAGGCCGACGGCGTCGTCGATGCAGAGGTGGCGGCAATGGCTTTGAATGCCCTTGAGATAGATGAAATAGGCCTTGATATTACGGACAGGAACATGCTGACCAGCATAATAGAGAAGTTCAACGGCGGACCGGTCGGGCTTGAGACGCTGGCGGCATGCATAGGCGAGGAGCCTGATACTATTGAAGATGTTTATGAGCCGTACCTTTTACAGCTGGGTTTCATTAAGAAAACCCCTAGGGGAAGGATGACGACCAGGTTGGCATACGAGCACCTGGGAATAAAAATGAAGGGTGACTGGTATATTCAGGAGGAGATGAAGATTTAGTGCGGTTGCTGATGCATATGTGCTGCGCTCCATGTTCGGCGTACCCTTTATCCGTGCTGCGGCAGGAGGGCGTTGAGCCGGTTGGCGTGTTTTTCAACCCGAACATACACCCGATTGAAGAATTTGAGCGCAGAAAGGATACCGTAAAAAGGTTTGCGGAAATAAAAAGCCTGAAGGTGGAATACTTTGATGATTTCAGGCAGCCGGACTGGGAAAAATTCGAGGGCCCTGGCGATGCCAGGTGTGCCATGTGCTATTCGGCCAGGATGGAAAAAGCTGCAATGCTGGCTGCGGAAGGAGGTTTTGACGCTTTCACCACTTCGCTGCTGGTTAGCCCGTACCAGAAGCATGACCTTATAAAGCAGCTGGGCGAGAAATTTGCCGGCCTTTACGGAGTCAATTTTTATTACAGGGATTTCCGCCCCGGGTTCCGGCAGGGGCAGCAGGAAGCCAGGGAGCTTGGGCTCTACCGCCAGAAATACTGCGGCTGCATAATCTCTTTGGGCGAAGCGGCCAAATGAGCATTTGCCCCGCATAATCCCGCCGGGCGATTAAACCGCCGCTTATGATGAAATTCATATTACAATAAGGTTAAAATATGATTAATACCGTAGGATAATCGTCTTTGCCGTCGAATAGTGTTATAGAATACTTATATGAGAGGCAACGGGGTGTCGCAATGAGGAAGTCTGTAGCATCTGTTCTGGCGGTTATTCTTTTTATTCTGCTTTTGAATTCCATTTCATATGCCAGCGGCGAAGCCGCTGCCGTCAACCTGCCGGGAGAATTAAAGGAAGTGAGGTACGAAGCGGAGGACTCTCGCGAGATAGTTTACATAAAAGTCAGCGGTTATTCAGATTACAGCTGCATGGAATTATCCGGTCCGTTTCGAATAGTTATCGATTTGAGAAATGTCGCCGCTCCGAAGGGATACGGCGTTTTGGAGGCGGGCGGCAGGATGGTTGAACGGGTAAGGTATTCGCAGTTCACCAAAACTACCGCCAGGGTTGTCCTGGATGTGAAAGAAGGATACGATTATACGGTTGTAAGAACAGATGAGGGACTGGCCGTTTATGTCGGGCAAAAGCAAGAAAAGCCGGAAAAACCGGACATACAGAACGCCATCATCTTTACCGATGATTTTTGGATAAAATGCACCCCGGGCGCCCCAGGCGAGACGGGCGAAGAGGCGGAAAAGATCTCCCTGTCGCTTGTCAGGCATGACGGATACCGCGTTTCCAGGCTGACGGACCCCGAGAGGCTTGTTATCACCATCCCCGACACCGGGATTATAAGCGCCGCGAAGCGGGCTGATATAAACGGTTCGCAGGTCAAATCCATTGATTATAAAAGGGTTGGCCGGTCCGGCGCCCAGATTGCAATTGAAACAAAAGGCCAATACCAGTATGGTTTTTCGGAAGACGGGAATGAGTTAATCATGGTATTGCACCGTCCTTCGTATAAAAATATCATTTACCATAACAGCGGGGACAGGATATACTTTGAGCTGAATAACGCGAAGCTGACGGAAGGCGACAAGGACCTGAAACTGCTTTATACGGGATGCTATGATGATTCAGGAAAGGTGTATACCATCTCGTTTCCAAGCTGCCAGGCTGATTTGGGGGAGGGTGTGCTGGATATCAACGATTCCTTCCTTAGGTCCATGGAAGTCAGGAGCGATAAGGAAACTGAAACCACCATGCTGGTCCTTGAAAGTTCATCAAAAAATTCGTACCTGGTATACACAAGGAAATCCGGGGCAACGGCAATTACTGTTGTAAAGCCCGATACCGGGAAGAAGAAAACGGTTGTGATCGACCCCGGGCATGGAGGCACTGCAACCGGTACAACGTATGGCGAAATTGAGGAGAAGAACCTGAACCTGGATATCGCGAAAAGGTTGAATGAACTGCTCAGGAAGGAAGGCATTGCGACGTATTTGCTCAGGAATGACGACAGCAACATCGATAATTATGAGAGGGCATATATTGCTAATAAACTGAACGCCGCTCTTTATCTCAGCATACATATCAACGCCACCGGCCAAAAAAGCACCAAGGGCACCATGACACTGTATTGCCCGTCTTCCGCGCAAGGCTTTACCGGGAAGAATTTTGCCGAAATAGTGCAAAAAAACCTCCTTTCTGCATTAAAAACGGACGACAGAAAAATCAGGTCGAGGCCTGACCTCATAGTGCTGAGAGAGACAGTAATGCCTGCGGCTTTGGCCGAGATAGCATTTTTGACGAACAGTTCGGACAGGGCGAACCTCAAGAAGGAATCTTTCAGGCAAAAAGCTGCGCAGGCATTATGCGCTTCCGTAATCGAGGCTCTCAAGAGAGTAAGTTGATACGTTTCACAGCGTGACTGCAATACACATGTCATGCGGCAGTATTCCAGCAGCAGAAATAAATTGTATAAACATTAATAAAAATCGGCGCCGGAATTTATGAATTCTACTGATGTTATTTGCCGTCCACTTGTGGTAACATGATTGATATTATATTTTTTGTTGAACGGCGAATTGACGTGGTTTGGATTGAAAACTGAATAAACGGCAACATTGTCGCGGCGGGAAATACTAAAAACTTTTTAAGTTGTCCATAATTCCATAATAATGAAATTAAATGGAGGACAATTATGAAAAGGTTTATAGTGATTTTGCTGGCAATACAGACTCTTATGCTTTCAGCGTGCTCGCTTCCTTTTTTCGGCAGGTCCGCCAACGAACCGTCGGCAATTGCTGAAGACCAGGAAATGATATATGCCCGGGACAGCGAAGATGCGGGAAGTCCGGATGAAGACGCAAGCCGCGCCGCGGAAAGCGGCCTGGACGGCGCAGATTCAAGAGGATCCCAAGCCCTGGACGGCAAGACGGGTGCGGAAGCCGCGGACGATGGTATCGACGGAAAAACAGGTGTCGACGGCGTACAAACCAGCGCCGGAACAGATGTGGCCGGCACTGCGGTGCAGGAGTTTTTGCCGGATTTTGATCCGGGCCGGGACGCCAATGCTTCCTATGCAGAGCCGAGGAGGCCTGTTACGGTATATTACCAGGACAGCGAAGGATGCATTATACCCATGACCCGCTGGATTAAGCCCCAGCCGGGCATAGCAAGGGCGGCGGTGAGCCTTGCCATTGATAATGCCCTGGTCCGTGAGGAGTTGTCATATTACGGCGTTTACCCGGTTATACCCGCCGGTACGGAGATACTCGGCATCGACGTGAGAGATGGTGTTGCGGTGATTGACTTCAACAGGAGAATACTGGATTACGGCAGCCCGGAATCCGAAAGAAACATTGTTGCTTCGGTCGTTTACACAATGACGGAGTTTGACACCATTGATAAAGTGCAAATATTGGTAAACGGCTATACGCTTGGCATACTCAAATACGGGACCGATATCTCGGGAGCGCTGGGCAGGGAGGATATTGCAATCAATGCCGACTCTTCCGTGCTTTCAGCCAGTGAGGGAAAAGTGGACATATACCTGTTGAAACAGGTGAACACCGGCTTTACATATCCTGTCCCGGTTTCGGTGCCGAACAATTCCAGGACGGCCAATTTGCCCGAGTTGCTGGTAAAGCAGCTCTTTTATGCTGAAGCGGAGGACGGGCTGTTCAGCGAGATGCCTGACGGCGCTTATTTGTTAGGCAGCGTTTATGACAACGGCACCATAATATTGAACGTCAGCAGCGAGTTTTTGAACTACGGGGGCAGCACAAGGGAAGAATTCATTCTGAAGCAGCTGGCTTACACCCTGAGGCAGTGCAAAGGCGTCAGGAAGATTAAGATAATGGCAGACGGGCGCGAGGTTGAGTTGCCCGAAGGAACGGATATATCCGGGGGCATCTTGGTGCCGGCTACCATCAATGATGTTATAGACAGGCAATAAGGACAGAGTACGGAAGGACGGGACAACACCGGACAACGATGTGGAATGCGGAAAGAGATCATATAAAACCGGGGTCAAAATCCATGCGGATTATCGTGGCAACAAGGAACAAGGGCAAGCTTAAAGAAATGAAACAATTGCTGGCCCGGTTTCCCTGTGACGTGATTTCCATGGCGGATGCGGGCGTAACGGGCGATATCGAGGAAAGCGGAAGCACCTTTGAGGAAAATGCCATGATTAAAGCAAGAAGCGTCTGGGAAGCGACGGGGGAAACCGTGCTGGCGGACGATTCCGGGCTGGAAGTGGACTTCCTTGACGGCGCTCCGGGGGTTTATTCGGCAAGATTTGCAGGCGATGGAGCCACGGATGAGGAAAACAACAAAAAGCTTCTTGATGCCCTGGCGGGGGTCCCGGAGGGGAAAAGAACCGCAAGGTATGTTTGCGTTATAACGGTAGTATTCCCAAGCGGCAGAAGCATAACAGCCAAGGGAGTATGCGAAGGATATATTGCAATAAAACCTGAAGGCAGCAACGGGTTTGGATATGATCCGTTGTTTTATTTTCCCGGGTATGGTATGACGATGGCCCAGATGGACCCGCAATTGAAAAACAGCATAAGCCATAGGGGTGTTGCCATGAGAAAACTGTTGGAGATGTTGAAGCAGGTATGGGATGATGAAGTTGCGAGCAACCGATTTGATAACTGACTTAATAACAGACTTAATAACAGACTTAATAACAGACTTGATAATGAATAGCGTAGTGGGGTTAATTTTTTATGAAAATATTGGTTATAAGTGATACGCACGGTGATACGAACAAAGCGGAAGAAGTAATAAAAACAAACGGCAAGGCGGATATGGTCATACACCTGGGCGATTATTTCAGGGATGCGCAGAAACTGGCGGGATTGTTTCCCGATATCCGTTTTGAATATATTTACGGCAACAGCGATTTTTTGGTAGATAACGTTCCCGCGGAGAAAGTGCTTGAATTGTGCGGGAAAAGGATTTTTATAACACACGGGCACAGGTATTCGGTAAAGTGGGATTATAGCAAGCTTTTCAAAAAGGCCGAGGAACTGAACGCGGATATTGTGCTGTTCGGCCATACGCATGTCCCGGATATGGTAAAAAACGGCAAGCATTGCATTCTCAACCCTGGAAGCACGAGCGAACCCAGGTGCAACAGGGACGGCTCCTATGCAATAGTAGAGATTGAAAATGGGATACTGACGCCCAGGATTTGCTATATTTGAATAAGGCGGATAAATCGTGGATAGGATAGATAAATCGGTCGGACTGCAAACGGGTGCAGGCAAGGCATCGGATGAAAGCTCCGAGCGACTCTGGCGCATATGCCTGTAAAGGTGGGTATACCACAAATTTGACATCAGGTTCCGTCATGGGCAGGCTGTAATGCTTTGACTCGTCCTCAAGCGGGCGCGGATGAATCGGCATCCGTGCCTTAACATCGCGCGCCTGCACCATCCCTGGTGCAGGTTTTGGCTCCCGATGCCGCATTCGTCCGTCGTCAAAGCAAACACCCTGCAGCATTCCTACACATGATGTCTCAATTTGCGCTATGTCCGCCCGTTCTTTTAGCAGTTTTCAAAAAGTCATTTCATCATATGCCTTGCCCGCACCCGTATGCAGTCCGTATAAGACACATACCCTGCGGCCGTTTCTCAACATGATGTCAAATTGCAATCTGCCCTATCCGCCGATTCCCCGTTTACCCGGCTACCCGGAGTCACGAATGGACTGTCAAAACATCGTTCGTCAGAAAAAGGGAATATTTCAAGCCTGGCCCTTAATTGTACCCGCCATTCCGATCGATCGCGCTTTTGTGCATTTCCATTTGCCGGTGCGGAATCGCAGGAAAACAACCGTAGCCCTTGTATACTGGTCAAGCGCCAGTGATAGCCATGCTCCTACAAGTCCCCATTTGAATATATTTACAAATATATGTGCAATGATTACCCTGAAACCCCATATGCCGAAAATGGAAGCGTACAGGGGATACATGGTGTCACCTGCGCCCCTTAAGGCTCCGGAAATCGAAAGCTGCGTCGATTGGCCCGGCTGGGACAAGGCCAATATCTTAAGTATGGTGCCTGCCATTACTGCTACCATCGGATCTTGGGTATACAGCCGTGCAATATGATGCGAAAACAGGATATAGATGCTTCCGATAAAACACGCGACGCAAATGGCCATATGATGCACTATATCCGCATACTTGCGGGCTTTTTCCGCGTCGTTGGCTCCAAGGCTCTGGCCGACCAGCGTGGTGGAAGCAACACCAAACGCCATGCTTGGCGAAAATGTCAACCCGCTGATATTCAAGCCGATCTGGTGGGCTGCGAAATCTGCCGTACCAAGGCCTGATACCGTCTTGGCAAAAAGGGTGAGACCGCTTTGCAAAACGCATTGTTCAAATGCCGCAGGCAAACCGATGGAAAATACCCGTTTTATTATTTCCATGTCAAGCTTGTACTTTCCCTTGTCACGAATCGAAACGGCAAGATTTTTTGAAAACCTGACAATGCAAAGTCCGACGGCGCAGGCTAAAAACCTCGACACTGTTGTAGATATGGCCGCGCCGGATACGCCCAACTGGGGGAAACCTAACTTTCCATAAATCAGCACATAGTTGCCGAACACGTTGAACAGGTTGGCGCCCAAATTATAATACATCGGCAACTTGGTCTGCCCGGCGCCCCTGAGGGATGCCGTTACTCCCATGCAAACGCCCTGGAAAAGCAGTCCGCCGCAAACTATCCTGAAATATGCAACAGCATCATCGAATGCTTCGGCTTCGGCGCCCATGAACGTAACCACGTAATGAGCTGATAATATTCCGACCAGGCTTGTTAATATGCCCAGCACAGCATTTACCACCAGGACCTGCCTTGTGACCGAGGAAGCTTTTTCTATATTGTTTGCGCCGATATTCCACGCTACAAGCGTAGTTGTTCCCACATTGACGGCTGCAAAAACCGCCAGCAGCAGCATGAACGGCTGGTTGGTGATTCCTACTGCGGCTATTGCGGCCGGGCTTAGCTGGCCGACCATTATCATGTCCACCATCCCGAACAGGGTGGACAACACAAGCTCTATAAATGCGGGCCATGTGATTGCGATGACTTCAAGCCGCATTTTTCCCCGGTGGTTTTCCGGACCGCCGGTCTTTTCCTTCTGTCGAAAATCCTGCAACAACCGAGGTACATTCCTTTCAGCAATATAATAGCGAGACGGTTTCCCGAGCAATACTCCACGCTATCATCTTGTCATGCAAGCCCCGGGAGGCGTATTCAGCCTTGCCGGGAAAGAATTGACTCATGTTGCCCGGGTATTTGCACGACCACATATTTTATTGTAGTATTATCGGATGAATATTTCAAGTAATGCGAAGCAAAACGTTAAAACAGTTCAGGTCAGGCGGTTTTTCCCCGGGAACATAAACATGCCGCGATGAGTCTAACTGTTTAAAATACCAGGATATATGAAATCAATGGAGGCAAGGTATGAAAAAAACGATTTTCATTCTAACGGTTTTTGTGCTCGTGCTGGCGATATTTTCCGCATGTGCCGGGGACGACAATGGAAAAAGCCGCGAAATTTCTGAAAGCAGCGGCGGACATCAAGAAACAGGCATAACGGAAGAAATCAATGAGAAGGAAGACAATACCGCGGAAGATGCCGGGACGGCAGGGAATAATGAAAGCGGAGAGGACAGCATGGAGGATGAACAGGCATCAAGCTTCGATGAAATCATATCGGATGAGTCGTTGAAACCGGAAGAAATGCTGAAGTTCATCCGGGAAAACATAGACAAGGTTTCTCCGGACGAGGCGGCGAAATTGCTGTTAAAGCTTGAGGAGCTGCAGGAAAGAAACCTGGTGGAAATGACGAACAGGTATTTTGATACTGAATCCATACAGTACGAATCATGGTCGCAGGCTTATGATTTCGATACGGGTGAAATACATATTGAGTCAGTTGAAAACCCTGCCTTGAAGGAATTATTGATTGATGCGCAAAACAACGGGTACAGGACTGCAACTGCCGAAGGCAGCTTCTTTCCCGTGATAGACTATGGCGTTTATGAAGAATTCGGCGATAAATTGCCGAAGGATTTGAAGTCTTATTTTTCGCTGATGGCAGCTGAATCGGGGCGTGCCCCCGCAAGCGACGGAGGACTTGTTATAGGATGGGACGAGGTGTTTAAGAGAGCGCTGAACCAGCAGGAATTCATCATGAATTATGCAGATTCCATAAAGATAAACGAGGCTCGGGAGCTGTATAAAAAATACGTGTTGTTTATATTCAGCGGTGAAAATATTCCGAACACTCCGCACTTTGATTATATTAAGAAGACGATCTCGCCCAGGCTGAAAGAAAGCCTTTGGACCTTGGATTAAAAAGCGGGCGATACCCCGCTTGAAAATATGATTAAGGATTACGTTGACTTTTTGAGTAAAAACGGCTGCAAGCTTACAGATGAAGTAAAGAAATTCAGGGACAATGCCATTGCTGCATTATGTCCCTGATTCTTCATCTTTTTGCTATGACCCTGATTATTTTCAATACTAATTATTTCTGAAGTGCCGGACTATGGCGTCGGCAAGGGCTTTGGCAAGCCTGGTTTGTTCATCGCTGTCTATCAGGAGTTCAAACTCGTGCGGGTTCGGTACAAAGCCGTTTTCAATCAACACCGACGGAGTCCATGTTCCCCTGGCTACGTAGAAATTGGCCCAGCGCACTCCCTTGTTTACGCGCCCGATCCTGACGGCGCCGCCAAGGAGCGTTTCGGATAGCGGTTTTGCCAGCGCTTCCTTGTAGTATACCGAGAAACCGTATATTTTTGAGATGTCCACGTTATCCTCCATGCTGTTGGCATGTATCGAAACGAACATGTCCGGCTTTGCTTTCCTGGATGCGGCCAGCCTCTCTTCAAGCGATAAGGCGGTGTCGTTAGTTCTGGTCATCAGCACCTTCGCCCCGAGAGATTCAAGTTCGCCCCGCAGCTTCAGCGCCGTATTAAGGTTGATCGATTTCTCGGCGTAACTTGTACCAAGAGGCCCAACCGCCCCGGTATCGCTGCCGCCATGGCCCGGATCCAGCATGATGACCAGCCCGGAAAGCGGCAGGCTGCCGTTGGAGGCTTTGGCAGGCCTTTTTATGTGTACAATGATTCCATCCGTTGTTTTCTCTATATAATAACCTTCAATCTTCCGCCCCGGCTTCATCGTCAGCACGTATTGGCCCTGGGTGCCGTTTGCGTTGAATGACGCCGATGCAAACGGCGCGTCTGCGGGCAAAGCAGGCAATACGCCGGATTTGGCGGCCGAAATGTTTACGGTCAGCTTTGAACCGTTGAATGAAGCCGTGGCTGCGAGTGATGAATTGTATTTCAGCTTAAGCGTATCCCATTTTTGGCCGGTGCGGTATACCGCGGAAGTCACGGCAGTGCTTAATTGCGCCTTTGATGTAAATATCGCGATGCTTGTTTTCCTGACCCACAGGCCTGACGAAAGGCGCGCGTAACTGCCGGTCATGCCGGTCACATAATCCACCATTCCCTTGCGAAGCTCGTACGCGGCGCCATTGCCCGATGCAGGCGCCTCAAACGTGTCGATGTCCTCCTTTGAAACCTCTGCGTAAAAAGGAGATCCCTTCATAATGACCCCAATTTTTGCAGGCGCTTTTTGCGTTTTGACAGTGCCTTTGTAATTCATTGTGTATACCGGCGCGCCAAGGTCTATATTTCGAGGGGTTCCGGTGTAAGAAGGGATTGTGTAGGTATATGTGAACTTTGCCGGGTACAAGCCGCCGCTTTTTGAGGCAGTCTTCATGGCATACGTTTTGCCGCCGATCTTAACCGTTACTGTCGCGCCTGCCGGGGCTGTGCAGGACAGGGTGATCTTTTCCCCGGGCATCCTGTATTCCTGTGACTGGGGGAATACGGACGATGCGATTATCTGGGGAGTGCTCATCTTGCTCGCAGCGGTGGTTCCGTCAGACCTGTTGATGATGCGGGTGACATACGAGCCGCCCTGTGAGAACGTAAAGGTGTTGGGGCCTTTTTCAAGATCTACCAGTATGCCGAAATAACCTTTGCCGGAGCGGTTTTCAACGGGCTTGCCGTTTAAATAGAGCGGTTGTCCCCGGTCCGAGGAGCCGCTCAGATAATACTTGTTGTAACTGGTGGTTATATTGCCGGCCGGTCTCGAAACGATCACCGGGACGCCGGTCTGCCTGCCGTCGATCCTGTCGTAGACCGCCTTTATTATGGAACTGAGCGCGGGGTATGCGGCTATCGACGAGTAGTTGTAAAAAATGCTTCCCTTTACTTCGGGGTATTTGCGATTTAAAAGCATTTGCCTTTCTATTTCGGAAACGCCGTACCATGGGCTTGAAACATCGGAATTCCCGGCTTTATAAGCCGCATGTCCTATGTAAAGGTCGACCGACGTACCGCTGACGACATTCTTCCACCATTCCAGGAGCTTGGAATAGTCTGCGATCGAATAGCCTATGTTCCAATACAGCTGCGGGGCAATGTAGTCGATGATTTCATTTTTTACCCACAGCCTGGTGTCGGCGTAATGGTCATAATTGGATTCAAGCCCTTTTGTATCGCTGCCCAGCGGATTTGAGGACTTGTTGGCCCAGACGCCGAAAGGACTGACGCCAAAACGTATATTCCTGCCGGTTGCCTTTATCGCTTTTGATACGTCCGACACGAGGGCCGTTATATTAGCCCGGCGCCAATCTCCCACGCTGCCGTATTTCTTCCTGCCGTATTTCTCGTATGTTTTTGAATCGTTGAAATTTCTGCCGGGATAAAAATAGTCGTCAAAATGTATCCCGTCGATATCGTACCTGTTAACAAGCTCAAGAACGCCGTCGACAATAAGCTGGCGTACCTCGGGTATGCCGGGATTGAAATAAAGGTTGCCGTCCGAATATTTTACCACCCATTCGGGATGCTTGCGAGCCGGATGCGAAGGGTGCAGCGAGTTAACGGTGGGGCTGGCTTCGGAGGCTGTTTTCTTTGTAATACGGTACGGGTTTATCCATGCATGCAGTTCGATATCTCGCTTGTGCGCTTCCGTTACCCAGAAGGCAAGCGGATCAAACCCGCCGTCGGGGGCTTTGCCCTGAGTCCCCGTCAGGAATTTTGACCACGGGAAAATATTCGATTTATACAAAGCGTCGGCGGTAGGCCTCACCTGGAGAAATACCGCGTTTAAGCCTGCCTTTTTGGCTTCTTCCAGGATTTTTATTGCTTCGCTTTTGAGAACGGCCGGGTCGGTCGTAGGCTTTTTAGGATAGTCGATATTTACCACGGACGCGACCCAAAGACCGCGCATTTCTCTAACCGGCTCCGTATTGGCGTAAACGGGCGCCATTGCCGCCGAAAAAGCAAGCAGCATGATTATTGTTATTATTGTTCTTATTATACTTATTGTTCTGTTTGTTCTGACTAAACGCTTCATCCTTCGCTCCTTCATAATTGACATTATCCAGGCTTTCCAACCGCATCATTAACCTGCAGTTTAACAGCCCTTTTCATACTATTTTCGACATAATATTTCTATAAAAGTTTCCCTGTTACCTTTAAATTTAACAATTTTTAAGTATTTGTAATTGAATAGTGATAATAAAAATTCTCATCTCAAAACGAGGGGTTATAAATCATCTGCCTGCATATTTATTATTAGTATTTGAATATTCGGTGGTGTGAATATTGCCGGGGAAAAAGCTGGACGCTATATTGTATGGTGCTTTGTCGGCGGTGGTGCTGCTGTACCTGTACTTTAATGTGATTGCGGCAGCCGGAGGCGAGTCGGCGCCGGACAGGTTACGGGAGACGTCTTCCGGGACGCCTTCGGAGATGAATAACAGGGGAATTAAAGCGGGAATTGATGAAAGAGATTATATTGGAGATGTGTCATGCACAATATGCGGGGGGAGGGAAAGGGCAAGCATCGATACATATGAAGGAGAATGGTCCGAAGCAAACAAAAACGAAGCGGAGTACAGGGAGGATGCAAGCTCAATTTACACGGAACAAAAGGAAGGAGCGGAAAAACACGATATAAATCCGGAAGGATACCACCTGTATGTGGACCTTGACCAAATGCTTATGTATGTTTATAAAGATGGGGAACTGATCAAAACGTACGAGGTCTCGGGAGGCAGGGCCAGTACCCCGTCGCCTGTCGGAACATGGAAAATCATCAGCAAGGACACCTGGGGAGAGGGGTTTGGCGGAGCCTGGCTGGGGTTAAATGTGCCGTGGGGCCTTTACGGGATACATGGAACAAACGAGCCCTGGTCCATCGGCAAATACAATACGTCCAAAGGATGCATACGCATGAGGAACAATGAAGTAAAAGAACTGTACAACATGGTCCCGTATAACGCGACGGTTACGATTATTTACGAAAACATGCCGTTTTACCCAATGAGAGACGGGGATGTAGGGTCCGATGTCCTGGAAGTCGAACGGGCGCTGAAAAAACTTGGGTATTACAACGGCAGCCTGGACGGGATATTCGGGAGCGCGCTGAAAAAAGCGGTGACAAAGTTCCAGGAGGATCACAAGCTCTACAGGACAGGCGTTGTAAACAACAGCACTTATGAAAAGATCATGGAAAAGGTAAAAGAACTCGATGCAGGTAATCTAAACGACCCGGATTATAAAAACTCCTCCTATGGCTTTAGCATTCTGCCATAGAAGGAGTTGATGGCGCGTCATTTCTTTTTCAAGGCAACCGTTCCTTCCAGGTAATAAAGATCCCTGAACTTGAATAATCCGTCTTGTTTGGAAGCACCGGGTTTGATATAATTTGGGATGGAATAACATGGTTCGACTCTTTGCATGAGCGATAATGCATCACATTTGCCATACAAAATCAATACATTTAAGCGAGGTATCTTATGAGTATTGAGAAAAGCTTATTTGGGAAAATGCAGGATGGAACGGAAATAAACCTGTATACGCTGAAGAATAAAAACAATATGTCGGTCGGCATTATCAACTACGGGGGGATCATCGTATATATTAATGTGCCCGACAGGAACGGGCATATAGATGATGTGAACCTCGGGTATGACAACCTGGAAAGTTACATTAAGAAAGGCCAATATTTCGGGGCGATTATCGGCAGGCATGCGAACAGGATAGAAAATGCCGAGTTTGAGATAAACGGCAAAACGTACCGCCTGGCGAAAAATGACGGGAAAAACCACCTGCACGGCGGAAACCGGGGATTTGACAAGGTGGTATGGCAGGCCGGGATAGTTGATTATGAAGGCGCTCAATCCCTGGAACTTAAGTATCTGAGCCCCGACGGCGAGGAGAACTATCCGGGAAACCTGGATGTAAAGGTTTTGTACACCCTTACGGACGATAACGCCATTAGGATAGATTATTTTGCTGTCTCGGACAAAGATACCGTAGTAAACCTCACTAATCATGCATATTTTAACCTGTCCGGTCATGGAAGCGGGGACATATTGGATCACCAGGTAATGATCGATGCAGACTATTTTACCGTAATAAATGATGAATGTATCCCGACAGGCGAGATCAGGGATGTTGCAAATACCCCGATGGATCTGAGAACGCTTAAAACAATAAGGGACGGAATTACTTCAAATGACGGGCAGATAGCCTGTGGACGCGGATATGACCACAACTGGGTTCTGAAGGTTACCGGGAATAAGCCTGAAAAGGCGGCTGAAGTGTATGACCCGAAAACCGGCAGAGTTATGGAAGTATTTACAACCAAGCCCGGATTGCAGTTCTATTCGGGGAATTTCATGGAGCACACCATTGGCAAGGGCGGCTCCGTGTATGACTACAGGGGCGCCCTGTGCCTTGAGACCCAGTATTTTCCGAACGGGACAAAGCACAAGCATTTTCCGTCGCCCTTTCTCAAGGCAGGGGAAGAGTATAGGCATACAACGATTTACAAGTTCTCGGCAAGGTAATTTTAAGCCGTATTAATTGCGGCTTTTTTGCCGAAAAAGAGGATTTGTAATAATTTTTTAATAATTATTTTTGTTAATATTTTCTTGACTTATTTGCTATTTTGATTTACCATGAATCTTGTGGAATTTCAAAATACTGAGGAAGGGAGGCAGGAGCATGATACGGATTATTATTCAAATGCTAAGAAAATCAATGGCGCATAAGCAGTATAAAGCCGGTGTATTTACATCGCCAGGTAACCCTGCCTTTCTCGCAAGCAATGACTGACTAAATTCTTATCTGCTTGAATTAGAGGGCCGTGGGTTACTGCCGCGGCCTTTGTTAATTGTCATGGGGCCGCCGGGCATGTGCCGCCGCGGTCTCTTTTCACGTTTGAAAATTTGCAGGGTTACATATTGCGTGGCGCATAGCGGGTTTATAGAAAGAGAGCCCGGAGATTGAAGAGAATGGGCCGAAGGAGGAATTTGTTTGGAAAAACTTCTTTATTTTGTAAAAAAGCAATGGCTGACATATGCTCTTTCGTTTGCCGCACTGATTGCAGCAATTGTCCTTGATATGTACAATCCGCATTTGGTGGGCAGCATCATCGACAGGGTGATATTGAACGGTGAAATGGAATACCTGGAAATAGCGCTGCCGGCGCTGGCTGGGATTGCGATAGCGCGCGCGATGCTGGGCTACGCCAGGGGATACGGTTTTGACGTTTCCAGTTCAAAGGTGATTATCAAACTGAGAAAAAGCCTTTTTGACCATATACAGACGTTGTCTTTCTCCTATTTCGATAAAATAAACACGGGAGAACTCATGTCGCGCATCAAGGAAGACACGGAGAACGTCATGCACGCGCTGTGTTTCGGAGCGATGCTTTTCCTGGAACAGAGCATCTATTTTATAATCGCGTCGGTCATACTGTTCACGATTAACTGGAAGCTTGCGCTGATAAGCCTGTTGTCAATGCCTGCGATAGAAATCGTGGTGTTCAAGCTCGAGCGCAAAATCGGCGCTGTGTACGGAAGAATCAGCGACCAGAGGGCGGTATTGAACACGACCGCCCAGCAGAACATAGCCGGGGTAAGGGTAGTCAAGGCGTTCGGAAGGGAGAAGCACGAGATATGTAAGTTCAGGCGCGAGAATGAAGAAAATTTCCGGATAAATTTTGACCAGGCGAGAACAATAGCGAAATACTTCCCGGCCATCGAATTCCTTTCCAACCTGGTGCTTGTCCTGGTTGTCAGCTTCGGCGGCTATTTCGTGATTGGCGGCGGAATGTCGATAGGGACGCTGGTGGCGTTCAGCAATTACATATTCATGCTGATATGGCCGATGCGGATGATGGGCTGGCTTACCAGCGTGCTTGCGATGTGTGCGGCTTCCATTAAGAAAATTGACAAAATCTTTGATGAAAAGCCTGTAATTAAAAATTGCGAAAATCCGAAAGTGCCCGCTGTGCTGAAAGGCCATGTCGAGTTCAGGAACGTGGGTTTTGATTTCGAAGGTGTACCGGTGCTCAGGGGTATAAATATTGACGCAAAACCGGGCGGTACAATCGCAATCATGGGCATAACGGGCGCCGGCAAGACCTCGCTGGTGAACCTTATAGGGAGGTATTACGACTGCACGGAGGGGCAGGTGCTGTTTGACGGGATCGACGTAAAGGAAATGGACCTGGCGACGCTCAGGAGAAATGTGTCGGCGGTTATGCAGGACACGTTCCTGTTTTCGGATACAATCGAGGAAAACATCAAGTTCGGCGCGGGCGAAGTGCCGGATGATGTTTTTGCCGCGGCCTGCAGGGACGCAATGGTGGACGAATTTGTTTCTCAGATGCCGGAGGGTTATGAAACGGTTATCGGGGAACGCGGCATCGGGCTGTCGGGCGGACAAAAGCAGAGGATATCCATAGCCAGGGCATTGGTCAGGGACGCGAAAGTCCTCATAATGGACGATTCAACGTCGGCGCTGGACATGGAGACGGAATTTGCGATACAAAAAGCAATGGAGCGAAGGAAGGGCATAACCAGGTTCATCATAGCGCATAGGGTTTCGGCGGTTAAAAACGCCGATGAAATCCTTTATTTTGAGAACGGCAGGATAGTCGAACGCGGTACGCATGACGAACTCATAAAGCTCCGGGGGCGCTATTATGAAACTTACCGGGAACAGTACCGCGACTTCGTGGAAGCATTGGAAAAAGAGGTGTCATAATGCCAATCAACACATTCAGGGAAGATGAAAAACTCAGGGAGAACCTGAACATAGACATAATAAAAAGGCTGGCGAAATACTTAAAGCCGTACGGCAGGTCAATTGCCGCAACATTGGGCCTGATGGCCGTGGTAATTGTCGTCGAGCTTTTGAACCCCTACTTCATGAAGATGGGGATAGACAAGTACATAAAAATAGGCGACTGGAAGAGCCTGATGATTCTTGGCGGAGTCATGCTCCTGGCAAACGGGGCGGCGATGGTTTGTTCGCGCCTCAGGATAAGCATAATGGGGCGGGTGTCCAACAGCATCATTTTCACAATCCGCCAGCAGCTTTATTCCCACATCCAGACGCTGTCTTTCACTTTTTTTGACAACAGGCCGGTCGGCAAAATACTGGCGCGCATAATAGGGGATGTCAATTCGTTGAATGACGTGTTTGCCAACAGTGTGACCAGCCTTATCCCGGAGCTTGTCAAAATCATTTCGGTTGCCGTTGTCATGATGACGATGAATTACAGGCTGGGACTGTATGCGCTTGCGACATTGCCGTTTACCGCGATTGTCATGTTCTTTATAACAACCGTGTCAAGGAAAAGGTGGCAGGTATTCAGGAAAAAGAATTCGAACCTGAACGCTTTCACGCACGAGGATTTCTCGGGCATACGCGTGGTGCAGAGTTTTGCGGCCGAAAACGAGACTTCCGGCACATTCCTCAAGCTGCTTGAAGAGTGGAGAACGGCGTTCAACAGGGCGGTACGGATTAATGACTGGTTCTGGCCCGTCGTTGATTTGTCGTGGGGCGGCGGAGCCATCCTGGTGTTATGGTTCGGGGCAAACCTGATAAAAACCGGCTCGATCACACCGGGGCTTCTTGTTGCGTTTATGGGCTACGTTTCAATGTTCTGGCATCCGATAATGAACATCAGCAATTTTTACAACCAGCTTGTTACAAACATGTCCGGAGCGGAAAGGATTTTTGAAATCCTTGACATCGAGCCTGATATAAAAGATAGGCCGGGCGCTGTCGAAATGCCGGAAATAAAAGGCGACGTCTCGTTCAGGAACGTGTATTTCGGCTACGATGAAGGCCAACAGGTGCTGAAGAACGTGAGCTTCGACGTTGAAGCGGGAAAAACGATAGCGCTGGTTGGTTCAACCGGCGCCGGAAAGACGACCGTGGCGAATCTTATAGGAAGGTTTTACGAGGTGGCGTCAGGAGAGGTCCTTATTGACGGCATTAATGTGAATGATGTTACGCTGGAAAGCCTGAGGAGACAGGTAGGTATGATGCCGCAGGATACTTTCCTGTTTTCGACGACGATAAAGGAGAATATCCGGTACGGAAAACTGGACGCGACGGATGATGAGATAATAGCGGCGGCAAGGGCAGTGTCGGCCCACGATTTCATAATGAAATTCGAGAAGGGCTACGACACGGACGTGAATGAACGGGGAGCGCGGCTTTCGGCAGGACAGAGGCAGTTGATCGCGTTTGCCAGGACGCTCCTTGCCAATCCACGCATACTTATACTGGACGAGGCGACGGCAAGCATAGACACCCATACTGAGAGGCTTGTCCAGCAGG
This sequence comes from Bacillota bacterium, assembly GCA_050261495.1. Classification (GTDB taxonomy): domain Bacteria; phylum Bacillota; class Clostridia; order Acetivibrionales; family DTU013; genus JBMNKL01. Next base: position 12,437 of record JBLNDI010000113.1, on the reverse strand, counting down.
GAATAAAGAGCCTTTTGAAGGGGAGGACTTCGTTTGTCATAGCCCACAGGCTTTCGACAATACGCAACGCGGACCGCATCATGGTAATTGAGGACGGCGTCATCGCGGAGTCGGGGACCCACGAGGAACTTATCAGGCTCAAGGGGCAATACTACAACTTCTACTCCTCGCAGTTCAGGTTCCTGGGAGAGGGAGAGACCGGCGAAAGCGAGGCGGGCTGAAAGCTAAAAACATATCATGGCTTGATTTGGCTGTGTGAAACTTTTTCTGTAAATTAACTTTCTATGATAATTTTCAATGGGGCTTGTAGGCCGGATTCTGGCTTACAAGCCCTTGGTAACAATATAGTGAAAAGCAAATGGCATGTTAAGAGCACCCTCGAAGACGGGCGTTTATTTACTCTTGACTGGCCGTTTGCTTTTTGCTATGGTAGCCTGTCTTCATACATGATAAATAGCTCCTCATAGACTTTACCCCAATTCCTTATCGGCAAACTCCATTTTTTAACAACTTCGAACGTTGCTAAATACAGAGCTTTTAAAAGAGCAGTTTTAATGTCATGTTCCTGAATCAAACTTGCTATGATGTTCTTTTTGCCCTCACTCATGGGCTCTCGTCTTTTGCCCATAAAAAAGCCTCCTATGATTTTTTTATTTTATCATAGAAAGCTTATTTTACAGACTTTTCTTCACACACTCCTTGATTTTATTCTTTTGATTCCTGATTATCTTCAGTCTTAAGTAAAGCGATTACGTTAATCGGATTTATTAATATAGGCTTAATACCTGCTTTTAATGTGATTGATGATATATGTTCTCTGACAAATGGAATCATTAAGGCAGGAGCTGCTATTTTCATATATTCTTCTATTTCCATATTTTTTTCGTCTTCAATTTCAGCAAAGATCCCAACAAATGTACATGATAGAGACAGTATTTCTTTATGCTCGTTAAATGACTTGACTGTCGCTGTTAATTCTGCATAATAGTCATTGTTTTCTTTGTTCATATAATAGCAATATGAGAAATCAATAGTAGTATTGGCATTAAGAGTATACTCTGGTTCCCTTTTAAAATTCTCTCTTGCTAATAAAATTCCTTTAAAACTTATGCCCGGTTGCTTTGATAAATCCATTCCATACACCTCAATTAGCACATGTTACTAAATCTGGGTTCAAATTGGCTTCAATTGTATCAAAATAAACAGGATATGTTATTGGTTCTTTATAAATATTACACGTTTCCTTTATGTTGAATTTTTGCATACTGTTAATTTTATGTATAGATACATTATTTTCAAAGCTTATTGATAACTTCCACCCAAGCTTATTGCAAATTTTCCATAACTGCTCTACAGTTGGATTATATTCCCCACTTTCAAGCTTGGAAATCATTGATTGTTTAATGTTTAGTTTTTGCGCAAGCTGCTTTTGCGTAAGATTGTTTTCTTGCCGGTAGTCATAAATACTCATAGCAATTTTATATAAAATATCATCTAGGGCAAACAACTCTTTCGTTTCTTCACTTGCTATTGTATCAATAATATCCCATACATTAAGCATATTTTTCTTTTTTACCATATTTTTTCCTCCTCGCTCACAAGTTATATAATAATATTCTTTTATTAGCAATGTTAGTTGCCTTATTATAACTTGTTTTGCTTTTCTTCTTATTCTCCTTTTCTTCAAATGCATGTACTAATATCGCATTAAGATTTTTCCCGTTTCGTCTGAATATAAACAGAATTCTTATGTTTCTTTTACTTTTTATTCCAATGAATTTCATAGAATAAAGCTCATTTGTATTTATTAGTATTTCAAACCAATCACTTTTTAAGTGACATGATTTGCCCCTTTCTGCCAAAAATCTAATTCGCATCCTGAAAAGACGTATAAATGCTTGTTCATAACCTGAACCTCTTAGTATTCTATCCAGATCTTCTTTACATTCAGGAAGCAAATTGATGCCATTAGTATAACAATTTATATAATCAGAAAAATATTCTTCCCACTCCATTAATATACCTACACTATATAATATTACTTATAAGTTATATTTGCAATAAAAATTTATCGCAAAAATCGAAAATTTATTTTAATATTCTATAATAAATTTGTAATTCCTGCATAAAAATTTACAAATATATAAATTTATTTTTATTAAAGCAACATCCAACGTTTTTCTATAATTAGTACAAGTATTATCTAGACGGTGAGTTTGTCCAACTCTGAATTTATTACTGTAACCAGCTTATTTTTACAAAAGGCACAAATTACATTGTATAATATCGGGTATTAGTATTTGACAATAGAGAAAAGATATAGTTAAATAGCAGCAGAGGAGTATGATAATGGGTGAAGTCACCTTATTGGAATTAAGGCTCGGCAACAGGCAAATGGCGGACGAGGTGGCCGGGCTTGCCGAAAGCATTTGGACTGAACATTATACGCCGATTATAGGCGCGAAACAGGTAAGATACATGCTGGACAGGTTCCAGAGCGCCGAAAAAGTGCTTGAGGACATTGCCGCGGACGGGTACAGGTATTTCATTGCCTGCGATGGCGGGAAGAAAGTGGGCTATTGCGCCATAAAGCCGGATCTCGAAAGCGGCGGGCTATTCCTCAGCAAGCTGTATGTTGAAAAAAACAGCCGCGGGCGCGGAATAGCGCGCATGATGCTTGAAAAGGCAATTTCGGTGGCGCGCGAAAACCGTCTTGGCCACATCTGGCTCACCGTGAACAAGCGCAACGTTAATTCCATAGAAATATATAAGAGGCTCGGTTTTGTAATCGTCGAAGAACTGGTGAAGGATATCGGCGAAGGTTTTGTCATGGATGACTACAAAATGCGCATGGAAATAGAATGATTAATATTAGTATTATCGAGGAATATTGAATATCAGGAAATATTGAGGAAACCGTACAGCGGAAAACGGAAAGTGGAAAACCCGAAAACCGGAAAATCAGCTATGTATCCTGGAATGGGGAGGGATAGCATGATATTGCCAGATAGGGACGGTTTTATAAAGAAAAGCGCGTTAATGCTAATAAACATGCTTGATTACATCAATTCCTTGCCGTCGCTGCCGTTGGATTGCCTGGAACCGGAAAAGACAGCACTTGTCATTGTGGACATGATTAACGGGTTCACAAGGGAAGGCGCCCTGAAAAGCGAGAGGATAGAGGCGTTGATACCTGTTATTGCCGGCCTGTCCGAGGAATGCGGGAAAAGGGGAATCGCAAGAATTGCGTTTGCCGACTGCCATGCGGAAAAATCGCCGGAATTCGGTTCATACCCTGTCCACTGCCTGGCCGGCACATCTGAAAGCGAGCTTGTAGATGAGTTGAAAAAGCACCCGGGATACCTGCTTATCCCGAAGAACTCCACCAATGGATTCCTGGAGGAGGGTTTCCGGGATTGGCTCGCACGCAACGGGACGATAAGGAATTTTATTGTTGTCGGCGACTGCACGGACATCTGCGTGCTTCAATTCGCACTGTCCCTGAAAACCTGGTTCAACATGCGGAACGAACTATCGCGGATCATTGTCCCGGTCGACGCCGTGGATACATACGATTTAGGGCAGCACGACGGGGACCTGCTTAACGTGGTTTCACTTCACATAATGGCAGGGTCCGGTATTGAACCGGTTAAGTCGGTAATATTTTAAGCCGGCGGGCGGAGGTGGCTTGGTGACAGACGCGGAGAACAGCTTGAAAAATGACCGGGAAGATGGCCCGGAAATTGGTCTGAAAAACAGTCTGAAAAGCGGCACAAACCTGACCTTGCTGACCGATTTTTACGAGTTGACCATGGGGAACGGCTACCTGAAAAACGGCATGAAAGACAAGGTCGCCTATTTTGACATGTTTTTCCGTAAGGTGCCCGATAACGGCGGTTTTGCAATTATGGCCGGCGTAGAGCAGTTTATTGAATATATCGAAAACCTGTCCTTTTCCCGGAAGGACCTGGAGTACCTGGAAGGCAGGGGGCAGTTTTCGGCGGAATTCTTGGATTACCTTAGGAATTTCAGGTTTACGTGCGATGTATGGATGATGCCCGAAGGAACCCCTATTTTCCCGAACGAACCTGTAGCGATTGTCAGAGGTCCCATTATAGAGGCGCAGTTTATAGAAACCATGCTGTTGCTTATAATAAACCACCAGAGCCTCATTGCCACAAAGGCAAACAGGATTGTAAGGGCGGCGCGGGGAAAAGCGGTGATGGAATTCGGCTCGAGAAGGGCGCAGGGATACGACGGGGCGCTAAGAGGAGCAAGGGCGGCATATATAGGAGGGTGCATAGGTACTTCATGCACAATGGCAGGCAGGGATTACGGCATACCGGCGCTTGGAACAATGGCCCACAGCTGGGTCCAGATGTTTCCGTCGGAGCTTGAGGCTTTCAGGGCGTATGCAAGGGCATATCCTTCAAACTGCGTGCTGCTTGTGGATACGTACAACGTCCTGAAATCGGGAGTGCCCAATGCGATAACCGCTTTCAGGGAGGAAGTGGCGCCGAGAGGGTTCAGGCCGAAGGGGATCAGGATTGATTCCGGCGATATCGCGTACTTGTCGGTTAACGCGAGAAAAATGCTCGATGAAGCCGGGTTTGAGGATTGCGCGATTGTGGCTTCAAACTCGCTTGACGAATACATTATCAGCAATTTGCTGGCGCAGGGCGCAAAGGTTGACATGTTCGGCGTGGGCGAACGGCTTATCACGTCCGCTTCCGACCCTGTGTTCGGAGGCGTGTACAAGCTTTGCGCCGTTGAAGAAAACGGGCGGATAATACCGACTATAAAAGTAAGCGAGAATGTCGGCAAGATAACAAGCCCGGGATATAAGCAGGTTTGGAGGCTTTATGACAAGGAAACCGGCAAGGCGATTGCCGATGTGGTTGCCTTGCACGATGAAGAAATAGATGAATCAAAGCCGTACGAACTGTTTGATCCTGAATTTACCTGGAAAAGAAAAATTGTGACGAATTTCACCGCAAGAAAGCTTCTGGTCTGCATTTTCGACAAGGGCAGGCTTGTATATGAACGTCCCGGCCTGGAGTCGATCAGGAAGTACTGCAGCGAACAGGTGGATACGCTCTGGGAGGAGGTCAAGCGTTTTGAAAACCCCCACGGGTACTACGTGGATCTTTCCCGCCCGTTATGGGAATTGAGGGAAAAGATGATCCGGGAGCATTCCATGAAATAAGTGCCGAAAAGATAATCAAACAGATAAAAACCGGGCAGACAATGCCCGGCTTTTGAAAGGAGATGTTTATGAAAAGTTACCGTAAGGAACTGTATTTTAATGTCCCTACGAGAAGGGCTTTTATCAACATAACGCAGGAGGTGCAGCGGTGTATTGATGAAAGCGGCATAAAGGAGGGACTTGTGCTGGTGAACGCAATGCATATTACCGCCAGCGTATTCGTAAACGATGATGAATCCGGGTTGCACCAGGATTTTGAAAAATGGCTGGAAACTCTTGCGCCCGAAAAGCCGTACAGCCAGTACAGACATAACGGCTTTGAGGATAATGCCGACGCCCACCTGAAGCGGCAGATAATGGGCAGGGAAGTGGTTTCGGCCGTCACCGGCGGGAAACTTGATTTCGGCCCATGGGAGCAAATATTTTACGGGGAATTTGACGGCAAGCGCCGCAAGCGTGTGCTGGTAAAAATAATAGGCGAGTAAAAGGGAATATTTCAAGCCTGACCCCGGGACAGGTCGGAGGCGACCGTTGCGGTTTCGCCGGCGCGGAGCGCGATGTCCGCCCCGAGTTGCCTGAAATCCCTGACTATATCCTCGTAACCGCGTTCTATGTGCTCCACACCTGTAATCCTGGTTGTGCCGTCCGCCATCAGGCCGGCGAGAACAAGCGCTGTTCCGGCCCTGATATCGCCGGCATGCACCCAGGTTCCTGTAAGGCGCCTGTAGCTGTTGATCCTTGCAACACCGTTTTTAACGGTGATATCGGCGCCCATCCTGTTCAACTGCTCACAATGGCTGAAGCGTTTTGGATATATGCGGTCCGAAATGATGCTTTTTCCCATGGCTTTCAGCAATAATACGGTTATCGGCTGCTGGAAGTCGCTTTCGAACATCGGGTATTTGCCGGTGCGTACCCTCGTTGCCCTTATCCTGGCATCGCCATGCACGGTGATATTGTTTCCGGACAACTCAAAAGACAGGCCTGTCTCCGAGAGTTTTGCCATGCACGGCTCAAGATGCTCCGGAATCGATTCTACAACAGTTATGGTCCCGCCGGTAACGCCCGCTGCAATCAGGTATGCCCCTGTAATGAGCCTGTCCGGCGAAACGGTATGGGAACAGCCGCCAAGTTGTGTCACGCCCTGTATCCTGATGGTATCGGTACCGGCGCCGTATATGCGCGCTCCCATTTTATTCAGCATTATGGCGGTTTCCACTACCTCTGGATCTCTTGCGGCATTGTAAAGTATCGTTTTGCCATTGGCAAGGACTGCGGCAAGCATGACATTAATCGTGGCGCCGCATGTCACGACATCGAAGAAAATTTCAGTTCCTTTAAGGCTTTCCGCTTCCACGGTGTAATGGTCGCCGTACATATTAAATTTTGCCCCGAGGGCTTTAAGGCCTTTAATATGCTGATCAATGGGGCGCGAAACGAAATTGTCGCCGCCGGGATATCCGATTGACACCTTGCGGTGCTTTGCAAGCAACGCGCCTACAAAATAATACGCAGCCCTGAATGCCGAGGAGAGCTGCGGATCTATCCGGGCAGTCCGGATAGTGCGAGGATCGACTGTACAAGTTTTATCCCTTTTTTCAACTATGGCTCCGATATCTTTCAATATATTGAAAACAGCTTTAACATCTGATATTTCCGGTAAATTCGATATGCTTACAGGTTCGTCTGCGAGGCAAGCGGCTGCCAGCAGCGCAAGGGAACTGTTTTTTGACCCGGGGGCCTTTATCTTTCCGTTCAGTGGTTTGGAGCAGTTTACTTCAAGCCATCTCATTTGTTTTCCTGCCTTCTAGTAAAAGAATGAATTACATCCTTATTATACCCGTAATTGCAGGATATGTTCAACATAATTTACTCAATTTTTACCTTTGCCGCCTTGACAATTGTTTTAAGGCCGCCTGAAAAACATGGTGAAGTAACTCGTCGTACATTCCGCACCGCCTCCAGTGATGCCGAAGGAATTGTCATGGGCGGTTATTTCGGGTCCGATTGCGCCTATTTCGTCCATTATGCACAATAGTGACAGTATTGACGGCGGCGAGTCAATGTTGTCATTTCCCATCCTTGATATGGCGGCGGCATCGCGCGATATGATCGCGTCCAGCGTTATCTTGTCCATCTTTTCCGCCGTATCCGCATCAAGATAATGCGAAAAATCAACCGATGCAATCACGACAATGCCAGCGTTGTTCTTCATGATTCCTGCCAGGAATTCACCGAGCTTTTCCGATTCCGCTAACGTGTAGTTGCCATGCAGCAGGATCGGTACAATTTTTGTCGTCGGCATATAGTACTTGACGTACGGCGCCAATGAAGAAATTGAGTGCTCGGTTTCCATAAGCTTCGTATTTTCCGACGCTCCAAGTTCATTTACAAGGCTTTCGGCAATATTCCGGTCGGTCTCAAGGATGCCGAAAGCGGTCGCCCAGTCAAGCGAAGAAGTATGGAGCTTGTTCATACCGATGCGGTCGTGGTTCGGGCCGATTATCACTATCGTATCCGGGGAGCTTTCCGACAGCGTCCGGAAAAACTGCGCGATCATTTTTCCGGCCAGCAGGTGATGGGGGACAACTCCGCCGGCGACGGAGCCTGCCGGATAACCCGCATTGCCGGCGCCGCTTGCGCCTCCGGTTTCATCACCGGCCAGGGCGATGGAGTTCCTGAAATCCTTCTCATTAAAATGGATGCAGCGCAATGATGAAATGCCGGGGCCTCCCTGGCTTGACTGCCTGCCGGAGGAGGAAGCAGCCTCACCCGGCGGCAAGCTTGCGGCTTGTGTACCTGCATCAGCGGGCCCGGAACCTGCAGGTTGCGCGCCTGCAAGCCCGGATGTATTGGATTCCGGGTCTGAAGATACGGAATTTGCCGAAGCGGTAAGTGCGCAGGCGGACATCAGCAGCATGGCGGCTATGATACCGCCGAGCGCAAGTGATTTAAACAATATTGGTTTCCTGTTGAAATGCATTGTCGTACTATTGCCCATTTCCGTCTCCTGGTTGATCGTTTCGGAGCCCGATCCGCCTGTTAACCGATTCCTGTTCGCCCGTTTTCCAAGCTTCCCTGACTCCCGGTTAACACCCCGGGCTCCTGCTTAACGTGGCTTAATCTATAGTAACCCGGGATTTCCCGGCAAACCCGGATATTTTCCCATCGGTATGGCGGATTGCCGCGTTGTCGGCAGTGTAGGTTCCCGGGGAAACAGCCTTGGCGTAATATGTTATGCTGCTCTTCCTGTAAGGATTATTCTTGCTGTAGTAATACCCGAAAACTACTTTTTGGCCCGTAACCTCCTTCGGATACCGCCAGTTGCTGTCCTTGCCCGATGTGAGATCCGAGCGGACAAACCTGAAGCCTGCCGGCAATATGTCGGTTATCTCGTAATACCCATCCGGAGCCGTTTCGTCGAATTTTGGAGTCAGCGTTATTTTCACCGTGTCGGAGCGGTTGAATGACGCAGCCGGGCCGCTTTTACCTGCGATAGTATAGGTGCGTTCCAGGGATACGAGGTTATCACCGGCAGCACGTATTTCGCCGATAGGCGCGACATATGACGCGGCGACAGCCACTTTGCCCCGGACGTTACCGAATTTAAGCGCGGAGAGTTTATCCGGCGTCAGGTCAAGGCGGTAATAAGCGCCTTTCTTCAATTCAACCTGCTTTTTATCGCCGTTGATCTCGTAGCTGAAGCTGCTGTCGAGGCTTGCTTCCTTGATGTAATTAGTGACAAAAACCATGCGTTCCAGGTTGACAAGGAGCTCCGACGTGGAGTTCGATTTTATATAATTAAAAAGCTTGATTTTTTCGGGAGCGTTTATTCTGAGCGCTATCAGCGAGCACAGCGCGGTGGCTTCAACGCTGTCGTCCCTCGTTTCTTTTTCAATCCAGGCGTAAGTTTCGGTTACTTTTCCCGAGTTCCTGACAATATCAGTGTATATTTCTCTCGCGCCCTGGTAATCGCCTATTTCTGCCAGGGCTACGCCGAGTATAAGCCTGATTTCCGGCGCGATGCCGGGAGTATCGAGTATGGCGCGGATATCCAGCAATACGGGCTTCTTCAGCGCCGCAAGCCCCCAGTAGCAGTAAGCCGCGTCCTCGGGCGTTATATCCGGGTTGTTCAGAAGCTTTTTAAAATAGCCTGCCAACGCTTCGCGGTCGATTTCATCGGCAGCCAGCGAGCACATCTTTGCCGACAGCTGCGGATTGCTGCTGTCGTATGTTAGCAGCGCAAGGCCGCCGTCCTCTGCCTGGTACCGGCTTATGTCCACTTCCTCGTCGTAATAGCCCGGTTCATCGAAGTAATTCTGCAAAAGCTTGGCTGATATTTTTTGGGCAAGCTTCTGATCGAGCCTTTCGCCCCAGTTCCAGTATAACGAACGCAATTCCCGGTAAAGCATTGCCGAGTCCTCGCCGAAAAAGACCAGGGAAGTGAGCCCCTTGGTATTGTTTGTAATGACGGTATCGTTTGAAAGCGAGAAATAATCGGTGACAGAAGTTTCAAGCAGGCTGTCTGAAACCCTGAAACTGCGCTCAATCGCGTCTTTCAGGCTTCCTGCGGTTCCTTCGACCAAAACGGTGTAATTTCCGGCTTCAAGGCTGTCCATGGCTATTTCCTTTATAGTGTTTGCCTTTCCGGTTGCTTTATAAGATTTTGACCGCCCGTCCGGACCGGTAACCGTCACGTTGTAATCGACCTGCGCGCCGGGGTCAAGCTCGGCGCCGTAAGCCCTTACCAGAATGGAAGGGGTGTCGCCGGTGATAAAGGACTTGTTGAATATTACGTCCACGAAAAACGGCAGCTTCGTAGAAATGTTAATCTTGCCGCTTCCCGCCTTGAGGTCTTCCGTAACCGCCTGGTATGTTACTCTCCAGGAAGTAAGGTTATCGGGTAGTTTGAAGCTGGCGGACGCTTTCCCGTCGGCGCCGGCCGTTACCGAAACAAATAGCGCGCTATCCTTGAAATCTTTCCTGACGTATACGTCGCCGCCTTCTCCTTTTTCCGCCATGGGATTGAAAGATGCTTCATCCGGCGCCGTGTACGAGAAATAATCGGTAATGACGCCCGAAGACACGGAAGGACCGTAAAGTGAAGATAACGTGTCGACGTATTGCGGGAAGAGCGTGAAGTACGCTTCATCCACGACGCTGATATTAATTTCGGAGGTGCAGGGCTTGCCGTTTTGGTCTTTTACTTCCAGCAAAAGGCTCGCGGTTTCGCCGGGCCGGTATTCATACTTGCCGGGCTTTACGCTGATATCCAATTCCTTTTCGGAACTGTCGTACAGGTATTGACGGATGCCGGCGTCATGCAGGTAAGCGCCGTCGAAACACACTGCCTTGACGTAAATATTGGGTATAAACTCATCTTCGAAATTAAAATTGTAAGTGGATTCGGGAGATGTCACGAAGTCGTAAATACCGTTTCTAAGGCGGACAAAGAGGTATTTGCTTTTTTCAGCTTCAGCCGGGCGCTCCCCGTTGTGTATCACTTCGACGGATACGGGCTCGCCGGATTTATACCGTTTATATGTGTCTTTCGTGGAAATCGTATATGCCCGGCTTTCATAAGGGCTGATATAATCCCAGTTGTATATGTGCGCGACCTCCTTGATACGGTTGCCGCGGGAGTCGAAACCGGTAACTTCCACGAAATAGTTTTTATCCTTTTCCGTCTCGAATTCCATGTGGTATTTGCCGTTGACCGTAGTAATATTATATTCCCCGATAAGATTGCTGACCATTTCGTAATCGTAAACATCACGCCTGACCTTGTTTATAAAATCATAGAATTCGCCTGTTTTTTTCTTTTCAAAATATCTTTCGTACAGCTTGACGGACAAGGGCATATCCGCGGAAACTCCCCTGTAGTCGTCTTCCGAATAATATCCGCCCGGTTTGCTTTCGAGTTTTGAAAGATCAATCCTGCTGGTAGCGAAGTCAAGCTTGGCTGTCTGGTTTTCTATTTTCGATTTCACCTCGATCATCGTATCCCTCGGGAACACGGTGACATGGCAATATTCCCATACCTGCTGCTCTTCGGCTTCGCGGTTTCTTATTTCGAGGACGAGCGTAACGGGCCTCCATCCTTCTTCCCTTATGGCCGGCTTCACGGACAGGGCCGACTTGCCATCCGCGTCGCTTGTGAGGATTCCGCTTACGGAATCGGCGCCGGGAATCATGTATGTGTATTCCAGTTCAACGCCGGATACCGGCGTGCCCTCGTAAAAGGACGCAAGCATGTCAAAATCCACGGTATCCCATGCGTACATGTAATCGCGGCTGCTTTCAGCCTCGATTTTATACACCGGCTTTGTATAGTCCATGATTTGCAAATACCGTTTCATCATCACCTTGTTGCCAACCCTGACGCGTACCTCGTATGAATCGGGATTGAAATTGGATATTTCCAGGGTGCCGGTAAATGTGCCGGACGGCGAAATTTTAACATCCTGCGACGCCAGCACGGATACTTCCTCTTCGGAAGAATAATAGCTGTAACGGGTCAGCTCCAGCGTTGCTTCAACTTCGCCGCTGCTGCTGTTGCGCGGCTTGAGCACGCCCCAGATGTTGACGGTGTCCTCGGGAAGGAACGTATCCCTGTCCAGGTAGAGGTATGTCCAGTAATTGTCGATAATATCCATGTTCTGATAATCCCAGTAGTAAGACGTGTAATACGGGTTATACTCGTTGACTACCCGCGCTATGAAGGTGTGGCCTTCTGCCGGTTTTACAAGAAAGTATGTTCCGGTATCGGCGGAAAATGAGCCGTCCAGGACAGCGATGCCATCCCTGCCGGATTTCACGGGTTTTCCGCCGTCAACCATAAATTCCGCTCCTGCCAGCGGTTCGCCTGTCACGGAATTATGAAGCCATGCCATGGCCTTGTCTTTGGTTTTCATGATGTAAACCGCAGCGGTATTTATCTGCATTTGCGCATAGTATTTCTCGCCGTCGATTTCGGCCGCAACGAGGTAATATCCCTCCGGCAGCGAAGATGGCAGCACCAGGTACGAACTATACCAGTACAGGTGCTGGTATTGCGCAATATAACCCTTGACGGACGCTGCTTTTTGGAGGCTGCTTACGTCATATGGCGTTTCTTCGCTTTGCTTTACGTACCACGATGTGTTCAGGAAAGGATCATGCTTCTCAAGTTCATCAAGGAAGCTTGCCGCATCGGGGTAGCTGTATATTTCCACGGCAATTTCCTTTTCTT
>JBLNDI010000112.1:0-46739 GCA_050261495.1 Bacillota bacterium | reverse complement strand
GATCAACAGGCGTCATTTCGGCGGTTGCAGTTGAATCGTTGGCAGCAGCAGCTTCCTGCGCCGCTTTTTCATCAGCAGGTTCGTTGCTTGCGGTTTTCGTCCCGCAGTTCATGCAGAACTTCGCACCATCTGGCAACTTGCTTCCACAATTACCACAAAACATTTCAAACTCTCCCTTCATACAAAAATATCCATGGAGATATCATGTCAACATTATATAACATTAGTTACCTCTTATCAAATAAATCCTGGAAAACGTTCAGGCTGTCACGGGTTCCAGCCGGGCCATCATGCCGTAAATCTTTTTCCCAGGAAAAAAGATATGAAGTACAGGGCAGCCGCCATAAGCACAATCGTCGCACCAGCGGCAGTATTCCAGTAGTAGGATGCAATCAGCCCGGAAATGCCTGAGAACATGGAAATGCCTACCGATATTGCATGGTATTGGCGCACATTGCCGGAAACATTGCGTGAAGCCGCAGCGGGCAGCACAAGGAGCGAGTTTATGATCAGCAATCCTACCCACCGTATTGATATTGTCACAACCGACGCTATGGCCGCCGTAAAAATTATCTCAACCGGCAGGGTTTTTACTCCGCGGCTGGCCGCAAGGGAGCGGCTGATGCTGATCAGCAGCACCTTGTTGAACATTATCGCCCATAGTACGATAACTGCGACAAAAGCAACAAATGCCAGCAGTATTTCAAACGGCGAGATGCTGAGAATATCTCCCACCAGGTAGGAAGAATACTTTCCGATCCCCCCTCCCAGCGAAAGAATTACAAGCCCTATGGCTACCGCAGTGGAAGAAAACGCCCCGATAACCGTATCGGTGGAAGTCCTGCTTTTGTTTTTTATAACGGTTATTACAACGGCAAAAACCGCAGAAAACAGTAAGGCGCTCCATATAGGCCGGATCCCGCCCAGTATAGCGCCTATCGCCAGCCCGGTGAACGCCCCGTGGCCTATGGAATCCGAGAAAAACGCCATCCTGTTGCCGACAACCATCGTGCCCAAAAGCCCGAAAACAGGCGCCAGCAAGATTACTGCAAGAAGCGCGTTTTTCATAAAATCGTGTTTTATCCATTCAAAAGGAAGCAGAAAGTCTATAATGCCATACAAAATATCCAGCATCATTCCGTCCTCCTTTCACCGCCGCCGGGATGTAAAAAATGACAGGAAACACCAAAAAGCCTCATCGTACGCTCGTCGTTCAAAACCTGCTCCGGCGTCCCGCTGGTGATTACCGTCCTGTTGAGAAGGACCACCCGGTCGGCGTATTTAGCCACCAGGTCGAAATCGTGGGATACCAGGATGATTGAAAGGTCATAATTCTGCCTTATTTCCGAAACGGTATTATAAAAAAGCTCAAGCCCACCCTGGTCTATTCCGGACGACGGTTCGTCAAGCAGAAGGAGGTTTGGAACGGGATCGAGGGCCAGCGCCAGCAGCACTCTCTGCATTTCTCCGCCGGAAAGCGCGCCAAGCCTGCGGTCAACCAGGTGCTCCGCTTTCACTTTCGCCAGGCCTTCCACGGCCTTTTTCCTTACAGTTCCGGGTTTTAACAACCATGCCGGCATTTTCGACATGCATGCTATAAACAAGTCCAGCACGCTCGCCGGCGCATCGGTGTCAAAACTGATTTTCTGCGGCACATAACCGATCAGAGGTTTGCCGCCGCTCGCTCCGCTTGAGTCAAGGTACTTGAGTTCTCCCGTGTGCGGCACCTCTCCGAGGATAGCCCTCAGAAGGGTAGTCTTGCCGGCGCCGTTGGGTCCGATAATAGCCGTCAGCTCGCCGCAATGGATATGCATGCTGACATTTTCCAGGATGCGGACCGTTCCCATTGTAACAGAGAAGTTTTCTATTTTGGTACAGCACAATACGCTGCATTTGTTTTCACACTTTTCATGCCTGCCGTTTATAGCCATAAGTCACCTCCCGGCCGCCTTCCCGGCCGCTCCCTTAGCCGCAGATCTTCAGCCAGCGGGCTTCCAACCCGTTTCACAGGTTTCACCTTTCTTTTTACCCCAAAGTTTATCTTAAAAACCTGCCTTCATGTTATTGCCCGGCGCCGAAGCATTGCATCCGGTCAGCCAAGCGCTTCCAGCAGCGTTAACATGTTTCTCCTCATAACCTCTATGTATTCGTCATAAGCTTCCGGCGACGCTTCGCCTGAAACCACCGGATCAAGCGTATACACCTTTGCGCCGGTTTCGCGGGCTATCGTTTCCACCACCCCGGATGAATACTGGGGTTCCGTAAACAACGCCTTTACGCCGCTTTTGCGGATGTTTTCTATCAATTCGGCAAGCTCCCTGGGCGTGGGTTCGGAATCATGCCCGCTTTCCACTACCGCGACAACATTCAGGTCAAACTCTTTCGCAAAGTACGGAAACGCCTCATGGAATGTGACAATATCCCTGCTCCTTAAATTGCCCAACGTTTTGTGCATCTCTTCCCTCAGCTTTTCAAGCTTGGCCTTGTACACCCGGGCATTTTCGCGGTATAAATCCGCATTTTCAGGATCTGCTTCCGATAACCGCCTTGCAATATTTCCCACGTAATCAATCATGTTTGTAACGCTGACCCATACATGCGGATTTTCTTCACCGTTCTCATCCTTCAGCAAGGGGATTCCTTCCGAGGCTTCTATGACCCTTATGTTTTTTTGCTGTTTTATCACACCGTCGAGGAAAGCTTCCATTCCGGCCCCGTTAATTACTAAAACATCCGCCTCCCCGATAATCTTCAAATCTTCCGGCTTCAACGCGTAATCATGCAGGCATCCTTCCTGCGGTCCTGTCATATTGGTTACCTCAACGCCCGGTACATCCCGTGTCACATTAATTACAGCTATATAGACGGGATAAAACGAGGTTACTATATTCAACACTTTCCGGTCGCCGGGAACCGGATTTTTCCCGTTTCCCGGGTTTACGGCGCGGGCGCATCCCACCGTCAAAAGCAGGAAGGCAATTGCCGCCGCCAGCAGTTTTTTAACACGGTTGCGCATTTTTATCTTTTACTCCAAAATATTAAACTTAAACAGCATATATAATATTACCACAAAAATTACGGCCGGGGTTATTTATTGCCGCGGAATTCCCGCCCGGTCCGGTATAAAATAGTTCTCAAGCCTTATTTATAATAATGTCGGAATATAGTACGATTTAGTAAAGAACATTGCCGGGGGTGAAGCCATGGAAATAAACAACGCTTTGCTTAACAACATCAGCAGCATCAGGCATGCCATGAGTATTGCAATGCTCAGGAAAACCCTGCACCAGGATACGTTGTCCATGCTTAGACTGCTCCAGGGCTTTCGCAACACCAACGAAAAAACTATGGAAAACTCAGTGACGCCCCACAAGGGCGGCAATATTGACATAAAGGTATAGCGCCCAAGGTGTGTCATCAGCCGGGAGTACACGGTTTAAAACGGCAGGCCCCATTCAGAGCCTGCCGTTTTTAATCATGGTTGTTCATTCCCATGGCGCTTCATCTATTGAACCGCTTCAACCCTCCAACAGCTTCAACGCCCTATCCAGCACATTCTCAACGGTAAACCCGTACTTTTTAAACAGTTGTTCGGCAGGAGCCGATTCCCCGAAACAGTCGATGGAAATTATATCACCTTTGGTTCCAACGTACTTGTGCCAACCGAAAGATGACGCAGCTTCCACCGCCAGCCGCTTTTCGACGTCTTTAGGCAGGACACTTTCCTTGTATGCCTCGTCCTGTTCCTCGAACAACTCCCAGGAGGGCATGCTTACGACCCGTACGGCCACTCCGCGTTCCATAAGCTTTTTGCCTGCTTCATAAACCAACTGGACTTCAGAGCCTGACGCGATGAGTATAATCTCGGGCTTATCCTCTGAATCCAGCAATATATATGCCCCTTTCAGCGCTTTCACACCCGTGGATTCAATCTGGGGCAGGTTTTGTCTCGTGAGAATTAGCGCCGTCGGGGAATTCTTCCTTGTCATCGCGGCATACCATCCCGCGGCGGTTTCTTTCGAATCGCACGGCCTGAATACCACGAAACCGGGAATGCTCCGCAGTGACGCCAGATGCTCGATGGGCTGGTGGGTCGGTCCGTCTTCCCCGACGCCGATGCTGTCGTGCGTCAGTATATACGTCACCGGCAATTTCATCATTGAGGACAGCCTCATCGAGTGCTTCATGTAATCGCTGAATACGAAGAACGTTGCGACATACGGCCTGAGCCTGCCATGAGCGGCCATTCCGTTGGCAATCGCGGCCATTGCATGCTCACGGACTCCGAAATGAAGGTTGGAACCTTTGCGGTTTTCCGCGGAAAAATCACCCCTGTCCTTCATGTAGGATTTGTTCGATGGCGCCAGGTCTGCTGAACCGCCGATGAGGTTCGGCACGATACCCGCCAGCCTGTTCAGTATGTCTCCGGATGAAGACCTGGTCGCGGTTGCCTTATTGTCAAACTTCCAAAATTCCGCGTCTTCCAGCAATTTATCAGTATGATCACATCTCTTCCACGCATCCCACTCTTCCGCAAGGTCGGGGAATTCCTTTTTATAGGCGGAAACCAGCTTGTTCCATTCATTTTCCCGTTTCTGCCCTTCTTCGATTAATCCCTTGAGATGCCTGGTCACCTCTTCAGGCACAAAGAACTCTTCATCATATTTCCATCCCAGGCATTCCTTGGCAGCCTTGATATTCTCGGCTCCGAGAGGTTCGCCGTGGGCGGACGCCTTACCCTGCTTTGCGGGACATCCATATCCGATCTGCGTTTTTATCACTATCAGGGACGGCCTCCCTGTTTCCGCTTTTGCGGCTTTTATGGCGGCATCGATATCGGATATGTTATTTCCGTCCTTCACGTGCAATGTATGCCAGCCATACGCTTCAAACCGTTTTGCCACGTCTTCGCGGAAAGCCAGGTCCGTGGAGCCTTCAATGGTTATATTGTTTGAATCATAGAGGACTATAAGTTTTCCAAGCCCAAGGGTGCCCGCAAGTGAAGCCGCTTCGGACGCAACGCCTTCCATCATGCAGCCGTCCCCGGCCAGGACATACGTATAATGGTCTACCACGGGAAATCCCGGGCGATTGAACTTCTCCGCAAGGTACGCTTCCGCGATGGCCATTCCTACAGCGTTTGCCAGTCCCTGTCCGAGCGGACCCGTTGTGATTTCGACTCCCTTTGTATGGCCGTATTCCGGGTGCCCTGCCGTCAGGCTTCCCAATTGCCTGAAGTTTTTCAAATCATCCAGTTCAAGTCCGTAGCCGAACAAGTAAAGCAGTGAATAAAGAAGCATGGATCCATGGCCGGCTGACAATATGAACCTGTCGCGGTCATCCCAATCAGGGTTTTTAGGATTGTGCTTCAAGTGTTTTGCCCAAAGCGTGTATGCCATGGGAGCGGCTCCCATTGGAAGGCCAGGGTGTCCGGAATTTGCCTTCTGAACCGCTTCAGCTGATAAAATCCTTATAGTATTGATGGTTAACAATTCGGAATCGTGCATATGCAACCTCCTGGTGGCAGAATATTTGTAGGCCTGAATTAATTTCGAATAAGCTTTCGTTCGCTTCCGGCCGTTGATTCTTGCTTGCGGCGAAACAAACGGGCATATCCTACCAGCGCCTCCATAATTATAACTGAAATAAACAACAGTATCAACACCGGCGACTAAGCCGACGTTTCGCTCATTATGCACCGGCTGCTTTTTTCAATGCCCGGTCCAGGTCATATATCAAATCTTCCGCGTCTTCAATGCCAATGGAAAGCCTGATTTGATCCGGCGTCACACCGGCAGCCCTTTGTTCTTCCTCCGACAGCTGCGAATGGGTGGTCGAAGCCGGATGTATCACAAGCGATTTTGCGTCCGCCACGTTTGCCAGCAGCGAGAATATCTCCAGGCTGTCAATGAACTTCACGGCCGCTTTCAGGCCGCCCTTGATTCCGAATGTGAAAATTGAACCGGCGCCCCTCGGAAGGTATTTCTTCGCAAGTTCATAATACTTGCTGCCCTTGATTTCAGGATAGTTGATCCATGCCACCTGGGAATGGCCGCTTAAAAACTCGATTATTCGCCTGGTGTTCGCCACGTGCTTTTGCACCCTGAGCGACAAAGTCTCCAGCCCCTGGAGAAGAAGGAACGAGTTGAACGGGCTGATCGCAGCGCCGGTGTCCCTGAGCAGCTGCACCCTGATTTTCGTCACGTAAGCAGCCTCGCCGATATCTTTCGCATAGCTGATCCCGTGATAGCTTGGATCAGGCTCCGTCATGCCCGGGAATTTTCCGCTTCCGATCCAGTCAAACCTGCCTGAGTCGACTATGACTCCCCCGATTGAAGTTCCGTGCCCCCCAATGAATTTCGTAGCCGAATGCACCACGATATCCGCCCCGAATTCAAAAGGACGAATAAGGTACGGCGTTCCGAACGTGTTGTCAACAATAAGCGGAATCTTGTTTTCATGGGCTATTGCGGCAATTGCCTCAAAATCGGGCACGTTTATTCCCGGGTTCCCCAAAGTTTCGATATATATCGCTTTTGTAGCCGGAGTAATGGCTCTCCTGAAATTTTCGGGATCGTCCGGGTCCACAAAAGTCGTTTTAACACCCAGTTTAGGAAGCGTTACCGAGAAAAGATTGTACGTGCCGCCGTAAAGAGTGCTGGCGGCAACAATCTCATCGCCGCTGCCGGCAATATTCAATACCGCGTACGTGATGGCAGCCGACCCCGATGCAACCGCCAGCGCCGCCGCACCGCCTTCCAGCGCCGCCATTCTCCGTTCAAAGACGTCGGTTGTCGGGTTCATGATCCTTGTATAAATATTTCCCGGTTCCTTCAGCGCAAAAAGATTCGCGCCATGTTCCGTATCCCTGAAAACGTACGACGTAGTCTGGTATATCGGGACAGCCCTGGCTCCCGTGGCTGTATCCGGAACTTGCCCGGCATGCACTTGCAGCGTATCAAAACCTAGTTTTCTTTTATCCATAACATTTCCTCCAATCACTGTATCTTAACAAATAAAGCCCGGTATTGCTTACTTTTTTACCCTTTTTTTGTCCTTTGCAACATAATATTTCCGCACAAGGCGCAATACCGGCCGCAGGATTTTCGGCTCCATGTCGGAAGCGACCTCGCCGAGCTTCTTCCTGATCGGCAGGCGCTGGGGGCATGCTTTCTCGCATTTTCCGCACTGTTTGCACAATGAGGCATACGAAGGCCTGCCTCCTGTAAGCCCCCCTGCAAACGCGATGTATTGCCACCAGGCGCGCTTTGCCTTGAAGAAATGCTTTGCGTTGTAATAGCTGAAGCAAAAAGGAATATCCACCCCGGCCGGACATGGCATGCAATAACCGCAGCCGGTGCAGCCCACCTTCATCAGTTCGTTGTATTTCTTCCTTACCTTCTCGTATAGAGCAAACTCTTCCTCCGTTAATGAGCCCGGCTGCACTTCGCATGCCGTCCTTACGTTTTCCTCAATCTGCGCTTCCTCGTTCATCCCGGAAAGCGCCACCGTAACGGCCGGCTGGTCCCATAGCCAGCGCAGCGCCCAATCAGCGGGCGTCCTTTTCACTTTCGCGGCGTCCCATATTTCGCGGATCTCCCCCGGTATCCGTCCCGCCAGCGAACCTCCCCTCAGCGGCTCCATCACAACCACGCCCAAACCCTTTGATGCGGCGTATTCAAGCCCTTCCCTTCCGGCCTGGAAATATTCGTCGATAAAATTATATTGGATCTGGCAGAAATCCCACGGATAATCATCTATTATGGCCTTGAAATCTTCCTTGCCGCCATGGTAGGAGAAACCGAAATAACGTATCCTGCCGTCCTTTTTCGCCTGTTCGGCAAACTCAACCACACCCGACCTCTTGAGCCGTTCCCACCCTGCAAAGTCGTTCACGGCGTGTAGCAGGTAATAATCGACATACCCGGTCCGCAGCCTTTTTAGCTGCGTCCCGAGGATATTATCCATATCCGCGGCCGAGTGAACCATGAAAATGGGAAGCTTGGTGGCTATCTTCACGGACTCCCTCAATCCCTCTTCTTCCAAAATATCGCCGAAGATGCTTTCGCTGCGCCCGTAAATGTATGCCGTATCGAAATAATTCACGCCCCGTTCGACAGCCATGATTACCTGTTTTTTAGCACGCTTTATGTCAACTTTCCCATTTTTTCTCGGAAGCCGCATCAGGCCAAACCCGAGTACGGATACCTTGTCGCCGGTTTTACCCATCACACGATAATTCATATGCCCTCTTATCCGAC
This sequence comes from Bacillota bacterium, assembly GCA_050261495.1. Classification (GTDB taxonomy): domain Bacteria; phylum Bacillota; class Clostridia; order Acetivibrionales; family DTU013; genus JBMNKL01. The sequence continues at coordinate 38,478 of JBLNDI010000112.1, read as the reverse complement.
CAAACCATTGTTTTTAATAACATCACGATACCAGTACGCGCTCTTTTTCAAAATTCTTTCCTGGTTTTCATAATCCACGTACACCAGGCCGAATCTCTTGCTATAGCCATGGCCCCACTCAAAATTGTCCAGCAGCGACCAGGCATAATACCCTGCAACATTGACCCCGGACTGAATAGCCCGATGCACTTGCCCCAGGTATCCGCACAGGTATGAAATGCGGTTGTCGTCCTCCACTTTGCACTCCTGGTTTACAATATCATTGAAAGCAGCCCCGTTTTCGGTAATTAAAATCTTTATATCCCCGTATCTCTTCTTCAGATAGACCAACAAGTCATACATGCCTTCCGGGTATATTTCCCATCCCATTTGGGTCTTTTCCCTGCCGGTATCGGTTTCCGAGGCATATACCGGCCATTGCCGGCTGTCATATTTAATAAAGCTGCTGTAATAATTGTTAACTCCAAGGAAATCAACCGGCTGGCTGATGATTTCCATATCCCCTGATCCAACTTTATGAACCAGGCCTTGTCCCTGAAGCCATTGCAGCAATTTTTCGGGGTATGCTCCTTTCAATACCGGGTCTGCGAACCATTTATTCAGGTACTCGTTGTAACGCTCCGCGGCATGCTTGTCCTCCTCGTTCTCAGAAGCGGGATACACGGGATTCATGTTCAACGTGATCCCGATCTCGCCCCTGAGGCCCGTTTCCCTATACGCTTTCACGGCCAGGCCGTGGGACAGGAGCAAATTGTGCGATACCGCAAGCGCCGTCCTGAAATCGTTGATGCCCGGGGCATGCCTTCCAATCCAATTGCCCACGAAAGAAACCACCCAGGGTTCGTTATGAGTGATCCAGATGGGTACCATCTCGCCAAGGTTTTCGAACACATACCTAGCATAGCGTTCAAAGCAGGCAACCGTATCCCTGTTTGCCCAACCGCCCGAGTCCTGCAATTTTTGGGGCAGATCCCAATGATACAGCGTAGCGGCAGGCTTAATGCCGTTTTCAACCAATGCCTTTACAAGTTTTTTATAAAAATTCATCCCCTTTTCATTCGGTTTACCCTTGCCTTCGGGGAATATTCTCGGCCATGAAACGGAAAAGCGGTAGGTTTTCAACCCGATTTTTTTCATAATCCCGATATCTTCTTCATACCTGTGATAGTGATCGCAGGCTATATCCCCGGTATCACCGTTATATGTCCTGCCCGGCGTATGGCTGAAACGGTCCCATATGGATTCGCCCCGGCCGTCATCACGGCATGCTCCTTCGATCTGGTACGACGACGTAGCTGCTCCCCACAAGAAATTATCCGGAAAAATCGCACGACTCATAATAGACCCCCGTTATAAAAAATTCCCGCAATTGTACATACCGGCAACCCGTCTCAAACCTCGGGTTCTATCAAACCATAATTACCGTCCCTGCGCTTGTATACCACGTTGACCCGGTTTGTCTCCGCATTGGAAAACACGAAGAACTCGTGCCCGAGAAGGTTCATCTGCAAAATCGCTTCTTCCACCGGCATCGGTTTTACGTCGAATCTTTTCGTTTTGACTACTTTAAAATCGGTTTCTTCCTCAACATCAATATCCTTGTTGAAATACTCCGGCTTGAAAACTCCCGTATGCAGTCTCTTTTCAAGCCTGGTCTTGTGCTTCCTTATCTGCCTTTCAAGAATGTCTTCAGCCTTGTCTATACATGAATACATATCGTCGCTGCTAACTTCTGCCCTCAGTATAACGCCGTCGGCAGGAATGGTCACCTCAAGTATGGGTTTGTTCCGCTGAACGCTCATCCTGACATGTGCTTCCGTCTGGGAACTGAAAAACTTCTCAAGCTTGCCAAGCTTTTTGGCCACCCTCGTCTTTAATGAATCGGTAACGTCAAAATTCTTTCCGCTGAAAATGAACTTCATGGTCCGTTACTCCTTTCTTATTGGTACTAGCTTATTGGTATTAACGTGTTTTTACCCGAATATCGAGTATTCAAACCACTCCGTAAAAAGCACTATATGATAAATATTATAAGAGGTATATCTGTATTCAACATTAACATATATAATTCCTTCCAGAATTATCGCTATCTTTTTCACAAAATATACATCATGTCGAAATGCCGGATACTTATGCCGCCGGGGAGATATTCACAAAACAGGTGTTTTGTGAATATCTCCCTGTGGATTATGTTGATAAACCTGTGAATTATAACAGCCATAACGTTTCAGGTTGTGGATAACCGCCTGTGAAAGATAGCCATGTTTATTCGGGACAATATGAATATAACCCTGTATAAATTCATAAACAGGGTTTATATAAACTCATTTTATTCATATGTTTATTGAGAAATCAGCGGTTGGAAAAGCACTCGCTGCAATATACCGGTTTATCCAGCCGCGGCTTGAAAGGAACCTTGGCTTCCTTGCCGCATTGCGCGCAGATAATGTCAAACATTTCTCTTCCTTCGGATCCGTTCCTGTTATGGGACTTCCTTGCCGACCTGCATGCCCTGCATCTGCCCGGTTCATTCCGGAATCCCTTGGATTCATAGAATTCCTGTTCCCCAGCGGTAAAAACAAATTCCTGGCCACAGTCCTTGCATACCAACGTCTTGTCCTCGAACATTTTATTCCCTCTCTTTATATAAAAATTAGTAGTACCTGCTTGACGCAGCAGGTACTACTACAATTTGCCGCTGTCAATGATATCACTAACCGGGCATTTATATTGTTTTAAATTATATTAAATTAAATTATATTACACAAAAGTTAACTATTCAAGCAAATTCGCCACATCTCCGCATTTTTTTCATCCAAGCTCCACTACTACTTCAGCACTGCTGCCCGCGGGCAGAACCGGTATTTTTTCAACCTCCCTGCCGTTTACCGTTATTTTTTTCACTCCCCTGGAAACATGAGCAGGATTCTTTACCTCAATCCTGTACCCGGCGCCCCGGAAAACCCTGTATGCCTTGAACCCATCCCATGACGGAGGAATGCATGGATCCACGACAAGGTGGTCGTAACCGGGCCTGATCCCGAGAATATACTGGCTCGACGCCACCATGTTCCAGACTGCAGTACCGCTAAGCCACGAATTCCGGCCTATCCCGAACTGCGGGTGTTCCTTGCCGAGGATGTTCTGGCAGTATACATACGGTTCCACTTCCAGCAGCTCCGCTTCGTCATTCCGCTTTGACGGCAGTATCTGCCGGTAATACTCATAAGCCTGCTCGCCGTTTCCCATATGAGTCTCCGCTATCATTACCCACGGATTCGCATGGCAGAATATGCCCCCGTTTTCTTTTGCGCCAGGGTAATATGTCGTTATTCCTCCCTTTGTCCCGTCATATCTCGTATATGCCGGGTACATCGCCACAATGCCGTACCTGGTATTCAGGTATTTCCTGACGGAATCAAGGCAAATGCGCGAACGTTCCGCATCGGATATGCCTCCCAGTATTGCCCAGGACTGTGAATTGATGAATATTTTACCGAATTCATTTTCCTTTGAGCCCAGGGGTCTGCCTTCGTCGTCGAACGCCCTCTTATACCATTCCCCGTCCCAGCATGAGGCATTTATTGCTTCCTTCATGCTTTCATAAAGGCCCTTGTATTTTGCCTCATCCGCTTTTCTTCCGAGATACCCGGACAATTCAGCCATCTCCAGCGCCGCCCTGCAGAAAAGCATCGAGGTAAAAACACTCTCGGCGATACCCTTTCCCGTATCAAGGTTCAGCGTGTCGTTCCAGTCCGCGCGTCCTGCCAGCGCTATGCCGTGGGGTCCCTTGTGGGAATCGGTGAAGTCCAGCGCTTTGTCAAGATGCTCCCATACCGTGCCTTTCGTCTTTTTATCATTGTAAAATACTTCCGTTTCCAGGAACCCGAAATCTCCCGTTTCCTTGAGATAGGCATTCACGGCCAGGATCAGCCATAAATGGTCGTCGGAATACCAGTCATATTTCTTAATCGGAGCGTCGCCGACCCCTCCTTCCCCTGTCAGCGGGAAGAACAGGTGGTATGCTCGCCCGTCCGTATACTGGCACTGGAGCAGCTTGACAATCAAATCCTTTGCCTGGTGAGGAATGGTGTGCATGACGCCCAGCGAATCCTGCGCGCTGTCACGGATGCCCATCCCCCTGCCAAGTCCCAGTTGGTAGAGCGAAACAAACCGGGACCAGTTGAATGTGACCTTGCATTGGTACTGGTTCCACATGTTCACGAAAAGGTCCATGTCCCTGTCGGGGGTGTCCACGCGCAATTTACCTATGTATTCTTTCCAGTAATTGTTCAGGCGGTCCAGGGCGGCATGCGCCTCGGCCGGGTCAAGGTAAGACTCTATTTCTTTCCTGACCTCGTCCCTGTTTTCCGTATAGCCAAGTATGAAAACAAGCTCTTTTGATTCACCGCTGCCGATTTCAACCTCGTTACAGAAAGCTCCCACGCCGTTTGTCCTGTACGAAATCGAGCCTGAGCATGCCCCTTGCTCAACTGCTATGGGATTTGCCTCGGAGCGGTATTTCCCTATGAAAGTCTCGAGGTTGGTATCAAAGTTTTTCACCTCGCCGCTGGTAGCAAAAAAGGACGCGCTCTTGTCGACATGGTGCGGGTGCCAGGTAATTATGCCGTTATTATAACGGCCTTGATTTATCTGCTGGACCCAGTCCACGTTCTGTTGGTCCATGATCGCGTCCCAGAAGCAAAATTCGGCGTAACTGAATATAAGCAGTTTTTTTGCGGTGTTTAACGTATTTGTTACCTTAAAAAGCCAGATTTCAAAATCCCTGTCGTCGGGGACAAAATAAACAACGCTTGACGTGATCCCTTTATATTCCCCCTCCAGCACGGTGTAACCCATGCCATGCCTGCAGCAATAGCTGTCAAGCTTCGTCCCGGACGGCTGGAACCCTGGGTTCCAGTATTCTCCCGTTGCCGGGTCTTTAATATATATATACCTGCCCGGCCTGTCCATGGGTATGCTGTTGTAACGGTACCTGGTGATCCTCCTGTTCTGCGGGTCCTTGTGGAAGCTGTAGCCGCCTCCGGTGTTGGACACAATACCTCCGTACTTGCCGCTTCCGATGTAATTTATCCAAGGGGTCGGCGTATCCGGCCTGGTAATGACATACTCGTTGGCGGCTTCATCAAAATAACCATATCTCATAATATAACCTCCACTAATACATTGTGGAAGAAATTATACTATAAATTATCCAATTCATCCAGATTATATGGAGTTTCCTGGTACACATAGTAATTCAGCCAGTTTGCGAACAACAGGTTTGCATGGGCCCTCCACCTGACCATCGGGTTTTCCCGCGGATCATCATTCCTGAAGTAGTTCTCGGGCACCTTTGGATTCAACCCTTTGTTCAGGTCCCTCTCGTATTCATATTTCAAAGTCAGCGGATCGTATTCCGAATGGCCGGTGACAAAAATCTGCCTGCCGTTCCTCGCCAAAACGATATATATGCCTGCTTCATCGGATTCTGAGAGTATTTCAAGCCCGGGCACCTTTTCTATGTCCTCGCGGCGCACTTCCGTGTACCTGGAGTGCGGTACAAAAAAGCATTCGTCAAATCCTCTCAGCAGCATCTCGTTTTTCTTTGCAACCCTGTGCCTGTATACTCCCGACAGTTTCTCAGGCAAGACATGCTTCGGAATACCGTAGTGATGGTACAAACCGGCCTGCGCCCCCCAGCAGATGTGAAAAGTGGAGTAGACGTTGCGAAGGCTCCAGTCCATTATCGCCTTCAATTCGTCCCAGTAATCAACCTCTTCAAATGAAAGAAGCTCCACGGGCGCACCTGTTATTATCAGTCCGTCGAATTTCATGTGCCTGATTTCACTGAACGTGTTGTAAAATTTAAGCAGGTGCTCCTCGGGAGTATTCTTTGATTTATGCGATTCCGTATGGATAAAAGTTACATCCACCTGCAGGGGCGTGTTGCCGATCAGTCTGAGCAATTGCGTTTCCGTAGCGATTTTGGTCGGCATAAGGTTAAGCAGCGCTATATTCAAAGGCCTTATATCCTGCGTCCTGGCCCTGGTTTCAGTCATTACGAATATATTTTCCGCTGTCAGCACTTCAGCCGCCGGCAGACCGTCCGGTATGTTTATTGGCATGTATGCAGCACCTCCTGTTGCTTGTAATTATAGCAAGGTTAATTTTTGTATTATATCACAATATTTTTATGCATGCACCTATAAATACAAGCAAACATAGAGAACTGCCGTACTTTATTCAAAACTTGAACTTGCTGACAACCGTCTGCAATTCATCCGCCATACCGGAAAGAATTATCGATGAAGACGAAATTTCCTGCAGGCTCGCGGTCTGTTCCTCCATGGCGGAAGCAACTTCATGGCTTTCCGAGGAAAAATTCAATGCTATATCCATGATATTCCTGCTCATTTCTTCAACATTCTTAATTTCCTCAACCATTTTTTCTATTTCTTTAACGATTATTTTGATCTGGTTATCAACATCCGTGCTGGTTTTTACTATCTCGGCAAAAGCTTCTTTTGCATCCTCGGCCATTTGTATTCCGCTTCTTGCTTCATTGACTCCCGCAATCATGCTTTCCGCCACATCCTGCGAATCCGCCCGTATTTCATTAAGCATCCTGGCAATTTCTTTTACCGCATTTGCGGAGCCTTCCGCAAGTTTGCGCACTTCATCCGCAACAACTGCAAAACCTTTTCCGTGTTCTCCCGCCCTTGCAGCTTCAATAGCCGCATTTAACGCAAGCAAATTTGTCTGCGAAGCGATGCCTGTTATGACATCAAGAATTTTCTTTATTTCTCCCGACTTGGAACTCAAGATTTCAGCAATTTCATGCGCCCCGATTATCTTTTTCTCGATAACTCTCATCTGGTCCAGCATCCCGTCTATTTTTTCTCTCCCTGCCGTTGCCGCGCCTGTTGCCTTTTCCGAAGCTGTCAGGACAAAATGAGAATTGTCGTACACTCTTTTATTGCTTTCATATAAATTATTAACAACAGAAAAGGTCATCTGCGACTGTTCGGTTTGGTTGGCGGCTCCCTGGGCAACCTGCTGGATTGATACGGCAATCTGTTCAATCACCTTTGAATTTTGCTCCGCGTTCAATTTCAAAAGCTCCGCCGAGTGCGCTATGTTATTGCTGGTTTCACTTATCTTGCCTATTATGGAGCGCAGGTTTTCTCCCATCTTGTTAAAGGCGTGAGCCAGGATAGACAGGTCATCTCCCGTTCCGACATTAATTTTCTCGACGCTGAGTTCGCCATCCGCGATGCTTCGTGCATATTTCGCCAGCTTTGATATCATTCCCGCTATATAATTGGAGAAAATGACTGCGCCGATTATGCTTAATATGCTGAAAGCAAGAATCAAAACAAGGGTTATAATGCCGATGAATTCAGCCTCATTGTTCAGTTTCGCTTTTATGTCCTTGTATACCCCCAGTTCGGCATTTATCAGTTCATCCACGGCAGACTTGACATAGCTCTGCAATTTAATTAATTTTTCTTTGAGCAGGACTACCTGCGTAGTCTCTCCGCCGTCCACCCTGGCAATAAGTTCAAGCGCGCTTTCCGCATTTGTCCGGCAGGTGTTTGCCAATGAATCAAATGCCAGTAGTCCATTTTCATCAATTATTTTCCCTTTCAAACTTTCAAGTTTTTGTTTTATCGAATCATGCCCGTCTATAACCGCTTGCTTGTCTTCTTCCTTCTGGCTGGCGGCATATGGCAGCAAATGTTTGTTGTAAATCTCATTTGACGCAGCATTAACGGAATTTATTTCTATTATTGTTTCAAGCATTTCATCGAGCTGCTTTACAGTGGATCTCATTGTAAAATAAGTCGCAATGTTGATAGCGCTTAATATGAGCGTAATAATCATAAAGCATGCGACAAATTTTGCCTTCAGGGAACTGTTTATTATTTTTTTCCATCCTTTGGCCATTTTATAAACCCTCCAAACCGGGAAAGACCTCCCGCGGCGTCAGCAACACGGGAGGTCTTATTTTTATTGGCTTTGTTGTTACTATTAATCGTAAAGCAGTTGTGCTATATCGGGCTGGTCCATGTTCGACTTGTCGTAGAATTTGCAGCCGGTGTCGGAATCGGCAACCTTTTCGCCGTTTATTGCCTTAACGGCAAGTTCTACCGACAGGTAACCAATCATGTAGGGATCCTGCGTGATTGAACCATAGAACCAACCGTTCTTCACGGCAGCTTTCTGAGCCTTGCCCGCGTCAAAACCTATTACAACGAGGTCCTTGTACTTGCCGTTTGCCTTATCAAGCTCTTTTCCGTCTGTCGTTGCAGCAAGAATACCGTTGACCGACGCTTCGTTTGAACAGAACAATCCGATAACTCCTTTCATGTTGAGAATTGTCTGCGAAGCATTCTGTGCATCGGTAGCACTTGAGGAAGGCGGAACTATTACGAAGATTTCTACTGCCGCGCTGCCCGACGAAGCAGGTTTTGCCCATTTTTCATGCCCGGTTATCGCTACCTTGCCAGGATGCAGTTCTTCCGCAAGCTTCGCCATCTGGGTCACGAATCCTACGGTACGTCCGACGATGGAAGCGGATGTGGCATCCTGCGACTGGCAGGCAATAACAACCTTGTTATCCGTGGTGGCGGCTGCTATTTTGTCCTTAAGCGCTTCAAACATTTTATCCGCTGCAAGGGCTCCCGCGCTTTCATTGTTCGTGGAAGCGGTCGCATATATTGTTCCTTCGGGCGCATTGGGTACTCCCGAGTCAAAGCCTATTACCGGAATCCCCTTGGCTTTGCAGTCATTCAGCTGTGAAGTCACCGATTCCGTATCCAACGCAGCAAGCGCAATAGCTTCAGGATTCTTGGCAATAGCGGCGTTCAGCATATCTACCTGGATGTTTACGTCCGATTCGGATGGAGGACCGTCGAACGTCATGTCTACATTGTACTTGGCCGCCGCATCCTGTGCGCCCTTCAGAACAGTCTGCCAGAACTGGTGCTGGAAGCCTTTGGATATAATCGCGATATACGGTTTTTCCGCTGCTCCTTTTTGAGTCTCGGTTTTTGCCGTACTCTCGGTTTTCGCCGTTCCGTCAGATGTCTTGGTGTCTGTCGTTGAAGTGGTGCTCTTACCGCAACCTGCCATTAACAATGCAACTAATGCTATTGTTAATATGATGGACAAAAATCTTTTAAAGCTTGACATCTTTTTATACCTCCTTGTTTTTTTATATTTTTTAAGCAATACTGCTCAAAATCTTGTCTATCATTCGACTTTTACCTGGTTTGCCTTTTTATTTCTGTACAGATCAAGCAAAACCGCTCCGATAACTACAATTCCCGTAAAGAATGTCTGCCATTGTCCCTGCAGGTTCATTGACATCAAACCCTGCTTCAGCACGCTCATGATAAATACACCAATAATCGTGCCTGAAATGGTTCCCTTGCCGCCGGTAAGTGAAACCCCGCCTATAACGGCGCCCGATATCGCCAGCAGTTCTATGCCGTTTCCCGTACCGGGTATTATTGATGTGTATGCCGCGGCATACATAATTGCTGCAAGTCCTGCCGAGAAACCGCTTATGATATATACAACTATTTTCCAGTTATCAACTTTAACTCCCGACAAGCGTGTGGCTTCTTCATTTGAACCCATCGCATAGGTATACCTTCCGAGCCTGGTCTTGTTTAAAACCACATAAGCTATGGCCAGGTATGCTGCAAGCCATACCACTCCGGTCGGAAAACCATTGGGCATCTTGTAAAAAACAAACTTGAACCAGCCGTCAGGATCCGTCACCGTAGGGTAGCGCATCGTCATGACTTTGGACACAATCGCCCCGAATCCCATTGTAATCATCATTGTACCAAGGGTTGCGATAAACGGAGGCAATTTGAGTTTTGCAACCATTAAGCCGTTTAAAACTCCGAAAAGCAAAGAGGTCACGATTACTACCACCAGGCCCATGCCAATCGACCAGTGCCACATATTATAGGCAACGCCGCCGAGAAGCGCGCCGCACATCATTATCGTGCCGCACGAAAGGTCAATTCCTCCCGTAATGATTACAAAAGTCACTCCGATGGCAAGAAAACCGATGTAGTAGGAAGAGTCCAATATGTTGACCAGCGTTGCCACCGAGAAGAAGTTATTGCCGAAAATCGAGAAGAATATATAAAGAATAATCATGGAAACAGGCGCCAGAAATTTTTGCAGGCTGCCCTGACCAAACGTTTTTGAAAACACGGACTGCTTAACCATTTCCCATTACCTCGCTTTTTTCTAAAGTCGCAAGCCTCATAATCTTTTCCTGCGTTGCCTCTTCAATGTTTAAAGTACCTGTAAGAACACCCTCGCGCATCACGGCAATCCTGTCGCTCATCCTGATCAGCTCAGGCATTTCCGAAGAAATCATTATTATTGATTTGCCTTCATGGACAAGTTCGTTCATCAGCTTGTAAATTTCGCTCTTCGAACCGACGTCGATTCCGCGGGTTGGTTCGTCGAATATGAGTATATCGCAGTTTTTAAGAAGCCATTTTGCCACTACGACTTTTTGCTGGTTGCCCCCCGACAGGTTCTTCAGCAGTTGTTCCATTGAAGGGGTTTTGATATTGATTCTTTTAATAAACCTGGATGTAGCCTCGGCTGCTTTCCTCCTGTCCACAAGCCCGTACTTGATATAATTTCTCAGGCTGGCCAGCAGGACATTGTCGATGACATTCAGGTCCGTGGCAAGACCATAGCGCTTCCTGTCCTCGGACAAGTAACCGATGCCGTATTTTACCGCATCATACGGATTGTTTATTTTTACCTTTTGTCCGTTTACGTAAATTTCTCCGCCCGTTTTGGGATCGGCGCCGAAAATAAGGCGCGCCATTTCAGTCCTGCCTGATCCCATCAGCCCTGCGATGCCCAGTATCTCACCCTTTTTTAGTTTGAACGATACATTCTTTACCAGCGGCGAACTGAGATTTTTGACTTCTAGGACGGTCGGGGCATCTTCAGGCACCATGCTGCGTGTTTTAGGCTGCTCATATATAACCCGGCCCACCATCATTTGAATTATCTGGTCGATTGTTGTATCTGCCGTGTTGACCGTGCCAATATACTGACCATCACGCATAACGGTGATCCTGTCGGTAATCTTGCCGAGTTCTTCCATCCTGTGTGAAATATAGATTATGCCCACGCCCTGGGCCCTGAGTTCCCTGATAAATTTGAACAGCTCTTCAATTTCGTTGTCGGTCAATGCTGCCGTAGGCTCATCCATTATCAACACTTCCGCTTTGAAAGACAAAGCTTTCGCTATTTCCACCATCTGCTGCTTTGATACTGTTAAATCCTGGATTTTTGTCGACGGGTCTATGTCAATATTTAGCGATTCCAGCAGCTCGCGCGCTTCATTGATTGTTTTCCTGTTGTCCAACAGGATACCTTTCATGTGCTCGCGGCCTATGAAGATGTTTTCGGCGACCGACAAATGAGGCATCAGGTGCAGCTCCTGGTGTATCATACCAATACCCATTTGCCGCGCCTCTCCCGGGGTGCGGAAGTTTACGGTTTCCCCCTTGTAATATACCGTACCTTTGTCTTTCTGGTAGATTCCCGTCAGTACCTTCATCAACGTGGATTTTCCGGCGCCGTTTTCTCCCACCAGGCCGTGAACTTCGCCTTTTTTGAGTTCAAATGAGCAATTATTCAGCGCGTGAACGCCAGGGAAATATTTATGTATGCCTTCCATCCTTATTAACGTTTCACTCATAAATATTCACCCCGATCGTTGTAACTTGAACAGTATGATTGACCCTGCAATCGATTTAATTTTAGGATTTAATGATAATAATTAGAATGGGAAATCCTATATAAAAATTAAGAAATTCTATAAAGTAGATTTGCGGATAAAAACAATAAGGAAACTGCGCAAATCCTGCTCAATCATGCCGTTTGCAGGACTTGCAGGTTTACATGAGTAACGAAAATAAATTAATGAATTGAAATATTAATTCGTGAATGGAAATACTAGCTTCTGGTTCTCCGGCAGGAACATGTTGTCTTTATCAATAACAGTTGAGCCCGTGTTTACATATTCCTCAACCTCTTTCCCATTCAGGACGCCGACGGCGATCTTGATGCCCAAATACCCCATACCGAACGGGTTCTGGACGACGGTCGCCTGGATTATGCCTTTTTCTATGAAGCTGATTTCTTCAGGCGTGCTGTCAAATCCTATTATTTTGACTTTACCGCCAAGATCCATGGATTTTATTGCCCTTGCAACCCCGATCGTTCCTTGTGCGTTAAGGCAGACAAATGCATCAATGCTGCCATTCTCCTCTAATATTTTCATTGCCAGCGATTCCGCCAGCGCCTCGTCAGACATGCAGTATTCCTTGGATATGACTTCTATGCCGGGGTTTTCCTTTAGGACGGAGTACAGGCCTTCCTCCCTGCTGACCGATGATCCGGTCCCCTTAACAAAACTCATTATGGCAATTTTGCATTTGTTCCCTAAAATTTCTATAAGTTTTTCCCCGGCTTTCCTGCCGGCATCCACATTGTCGGTGCCAATGAAACACTTTATTTTTTTTGAATTAAGCGCCGAGTCGATTACAACCACAGGTATGCCGGCGTCTATTGCCTTCTCCGCCGCCGGGACAATCTCGTTATAATCGCATGCCGCCAGTACGAGGGCATCGTATTTCTCGATGACCGTCCTTTCAATTATGCTTATCTGCGCCTCAATATCCCCTTCGTCGGTGGGACCGTCAAAATCAACATCAACTCCGAATTCCGTGCCTGCCGCCTCGGTGCCCATCCTGACGACTTTCCAGAAATCGGTGTTTTTATTTTTTACTATGACTTTAATTCTTTTCTTGCTTTCTTCATCAATCAGTTTTGTGCTTAAACACCCCGATGCCGAAAGCGTTAACAATAAAACCATGAATGCGGCAGCAAGCCTGATAACCAGCTTCACAATTTCTATCCCCCATTTCCATTATACGAGTTGTTTAGCGGCAACCGGATATTAACGGTTGTTCCCTCATCCAGCTCACTCAAAATTTCCAGCCCGTAATCCTGCCCAAAATAAAGCTGGATCCGCTCATGCACGTTTTTAAGCCCGACGCCGGAGCTTGCATCATTTTTGGATTCTTTTTTCAGGATATCCTTTAAAACGGCAGGCGGAATTCCATAGCCATTATCAATAACCTGGATAAGGGTTTTATCTTCGCTGATCCCCGCCCTGACTTCTATAATACCCTTGTCATGTATCTTTTCAATCCCGTGGTAGATTGAGTTTTCGATGATGGGCTGGAGTATCAGCTTAAGTGTTTTTTGCCGGAGAACCTCGGGCTGCGCTTCAATTTTAAAGTCAAACTTATCCTTGTACCTGATTTTTTGAATTGTGAGGTAGCTCCTTGCATGTTCAAGCTCGTCCTGGATCGTAATAATCTCTTTCCCCTTGCTGATGCTTATTCTGAAAAGCTTTGCCAGCGCCGCCACCATTTTTGATACTTCATCATATTTCCTGTTTTCATTCATCCATACGATCGAGTCCAACGTATTATAAAGAAAATGCGGATTAATCTGCGCCTGCAGCGCTTTAAGCTCGCTCTTTCTCTTTGCTTCCTGCTCCTTGATTATCTGGTTCATCAGTTCCCTTATCCTGGTAACCATCAGGTTGAAAGTCCTCGAAAGATGCTTGACCTCATCTTCCCCGCGCACATCTATGCTTATATCAAATTCGCCTTTTTCAACGCGCTTCATCTGGCGTTCCAGCAGTTTTATCGGCTGGGATATCTTTGACGATATAAAGAATGACGCCGATATCATAAAGATAATGGCAAATATAAAAATGAAAACAACGAACCGCTGCATTTTAATCTGGTTTGCAGCCAGCTCATCCAGGTAACTTATGCCGATAAGCTTCCAATCAGCGTACCTGATTGATTTTATGCTTATAATACGTTTTTCGTTGTTATAAACATTAATGAAGCTGCCGTCCTTCAGGTCGGATTCCAGGTGGATTCTTTCCTCCTTAAGCCCGGCGTACAATACCTGCTGCTGCGGATGATATATGATATTTCCCGAACTGTCGATTATATAAACATATCCTCTCTTCCCAAGGCTGACCCTCTTGCAGAGCGCGTCGATCGTGTTGAAATTCAGATCCACCATTATTACGCAATCCAGTTTTTTATCCTCGTATAAGTATTCCGTCCCCCTGCACAGCGATACCACCCACGGATGCTTGTCCACAAATAATCTCTGTACATGCGGAGGCAAAAACACATATTTATCCTTATTTTCTATCGCTTTTTGGAACCACTCCTGTTCCGCCAGTATGACATCCGCGGTGTAGTCGTCCGAGGGATTGCGGACAAGGATTCCCCCGCTGCTGTCAAATATCGCAAGCGTCATAATGTCCTTTCTCGTTTCCATTGTAAAGCCCAGCAAATTTATTAAATCAGGCCTGATGTAACGGATATCCGTGTAAAGCTTTTTCGTTATCGCATCGGAAATTTCCATCATGCCCTTCAAATACTGTTCCAAGTTAAGGCTGACCTGTTCCATTATCTGCTTCGAACTGTAAATGGCATTAGATTCAATCGACTCGGAAAACATGCCGGAAAAAACTATTCCGACCATTACCATCGCCAGAATTGTAATCAGTGTGAATGAAAGCGTAATGATGGACTGGATGCTGCTAATCCTGAAAGTATTCTTTAGAAATGTGTATATGTCCTTTAATATGTTTATTATATTTACAAGCCTGATCCTCAAAGCAGAATCCCCTCTATTTATTCAGACTGTTTCTGAACTCCCGCGGCGATACCCCGAAATTTCTTTTGAAAAAATAGCTGAAATAATGCGGATCAGAATATCCTATTCTTTTGGCAATTTCCGAAGTCTTTAAACTGGTATTCATTAATAGTCCCTCCGCCGCTTCCAGCCTGATTCTTATAAGATAATTCAAAAAAGTCTCCCCGGTCTCTTTCTTAAAAATAAGGCTTAAATAGCTCGGGCTTATATGAAGGTGGCTGCTGACCTTGTTAATGCTGATTTCCTGGTCGCTGTAATTTTCTTTTATGTATTCTTTCGCCTTGTCAAGCAGCAATTTGCATGTATTCTGCCTCATGGACAAAATACTGTTGGCCAGGTTGATGCAAATTTCCTTAATCCAGGCAATAACTTCCTCGCTTGTGCCGGAACCGAATATTTTATCCATTAGGTTGCCGTCTTTGTTTAAAATATTCTTTGAGTCAAGCTGGAGGCTCTTCGATATCTTTAATATCGAGGCAACCAGTTCCAGCAGGAAAACCTGGTAATCCTTTAATGAAACCCTGCTCGCCATCAAGTCTTTAAAAAGCATATCTATTGCGCTGTTTATATCATCTTCCGTTCCGAATTTAATGGCGGTCAACAAAGCCCTTTCCTTTTCTTCATCAAAAAGTATGTTGTTTTTAGGCTGGGGTTCGACGTCGTCTATATAAATAACCTTGTTGTTCCCGATCAGCAGCCTGTAATCCAGCGCGGTCAACGCCGATTTGTACGACTCTCCGAGCATTCCGGCGCTGTCGCATGCATTCCCCAACCCTATGGTTATGGTAAATTTAAGGTATTTCTCTACACTTTGCCGGATTTCCTCAAGGATGCTGAATGTCCGCCTGTATGCGGCGGAATTGTCGCCGGAATCAAAACAGGTTATTACAACGGGATGCTCCGGATAGATAAAGACTTCGCCGGCGGAATGCTTTTTCACAATCTCGTCCGCAATGTTGAATACTGCAAAGCTTATTAGCTCCGTATCTTCACTTTCAAAATTACCCTGCTTTAAAGAATTGTTGTCTATGCCGATTACCGCCGCCATGAAAATTTTCCCCAACAGCTTCAGGTCGAAGTTGCGGACTTTCGACTCTATTTCCGCTTCCTTCAGTTTGCCTGTTATAAGGGAGGTCAGGAACTTGTCCCTCATAACGGGAAGACTGTTGTTATAATGCTCCTTTAACCTTTTAATGTCTTCGTTATGTTCATGCTCTTCATCCAACAAGCGCTTCAGCCTCTCAAGCAGGTCCTCGATATCTTTCGGAAGGACCGGCTTGAGTATGTATTCCAGGACGCCGTATTTTATCGCCTGCTGTGCATACTTGAAATCATCAAATCCCGTTATTATAACAATTTTCACGGTCGGAAAGCTTTCTTTCAAAATTGAGGAAAGCTCCAGCCCGTCCATGACAGGCATTTTTATGTCGGTGATAACCAGGTCGGGAACCTCTTTTTCAATATGATCCAGGGCTTCCCTGCCGTTCTCGGCTTCACCGGCCACCTGGAAACCATATTTCTCCCAGTTGATATTTTGCAAAATGCCTTGTCTTACCTCATCCTCGTCATCGACAATAATAAGTTTATACAAGCAAATACCTCCCCGGCGGGCGATATGACCATAAAATGGATTAAAAAATGATTAGCCAAGCACACACATATTATATCATATTTACATAAGCATATATATCAGCAAATAAGAAAAACGTGGAAAAATGACGGACGGGCAGACGCCGCATGCATGATTTGAATGATTTGAATGTTTTGAGTGTTTTGAAAAGCTTTCGGTGCGGCATGTGCATTCTCTTCATGCCGATTCGCCGCACCGAAATGAATATTGGTTATTTTGCGCTTAATATCTCGCCTGCGGTGTAAATGTCGCGCAATCTGTTTCCTGCTTGTCAGCCGCATTTCTCGGCTGCACCTCGATTTTCTCCGCCGTGCAGTAATCCCCCTGCATATAATAATGGCATGTGTTGACTACGCACTTAATGCCCTGGTTGGGATGGTCCATTTTATTGACACGCATTTCGTTCCCTCCGTTATTATGGATTTTATTATATTGTTTGAAGAAACAATGAGTTTTATTATATTATTTTTTTGTGATATTATTGAAACAGTAGGCCGTTAATGCCAACAAAATGTGAGCATTGTTAAGCAATAAATGATATGATTTTTTTCTGAAAAAAATGTATTATTTTATAATGGCGGCTAAACAGCATTATAAAAACGGTTTTTGCAGAAGAAGGAGGTATTTCATATGGAAAAAACACCGGCTTACCTGGATGAAAATCTGAGCTTTGAAGAGCGCGCCCGAGACCTGGTGTCCCGTATGACGCTGGAAGAAAAAGTTACGCAAATGATGCACAGCGCGCCTGCCATACCAAGGTTGGGAATTCCGGCATACAACTGGTGGAATGAAGCTTTGCACGGCGTTGCAAGAGCCGGCGTAGCCACCGTTTTCCCCCAGGCTATCGGAATTGCCGCAACTTTTGATGAAGACCTGGTTTATAAAATTGCGGACATAATATCTACCGAAGGCAGGGCAAAATACAATGAAAGCGTACGCAAGGGAGACCGTGACATATACAAGGGCCTGACTTTCTGGTCCCCGAACGTCAATATATTCAGAGATCCAAGGTGGGGCCGAGGACATGAAACATACGGCGAGGACCCGTATCTCACCGGAAGACTGGGGGTTGCCTTCGTTAAGGGAATCCAGGGCAATGACAAGAAATATCTGAAAGCGGCGGCATGCGCAAAACATTATGCGGTCCACAGCGGACCCGAGAGCGAAAGGCACAGCTTTAATGCCGTTGTATCCGAAAAGGACCTGCGCGAAACTTATCTTCCCGCTTTTAAGGAATTGGTAAAGGAAGCCGGCGTAGAAGCGGTAATGGGAGCTTACAACAGGGTCAACGGCGAACCGTGCTGCGGCAGCAAGACGTTGCTTACCGATATACTGCGTGGCGAATGGGGCTTTAAAGGCCATGTTACCTCGGATTGCTGGGCAATCAAGGATTTTCACGAGGGGCACATGGTCACGAAAACCGCTCCCGAATCGGTGGCGCTGGCCGTTAAAAACGGATGCGACTTAAACTGCGGAAATTTGTTCATCAACCTGCTCATAGCCCACAAGGAAGGACTGGTGAGCGAAGAGGACATTGACCGTGCAGTGACAAGGCTGATGATAACCAGGATGAAACTGGGAATGTTCGACAATCCCGAACATGTGCCGTTCAGCAGTATTCCGTACGAAATGAACTCATGCAAAGAGCACAGCGACTTCTCGGTGGAAGTTGCAAAGAAGACAATGGTGCTGTTAAAGAACGAGAATAACCTTTTGCCGCTTGACAAGTCAAAGATAAAATCGATTGCGGTTATAGGCCCCAACGCCGACAGCAGGGACGCCCTCATAGGGAATTATTTCGGCACGCCCGACAGGTACGTTACCGTTCTTGAAGGCATAAGAGCGGCGGTAGGGAGCGACACAAGGGTTTATTATTCCCAGGGGTGCCATTTGTTCAAAGACAGGGTTTCGGGCCTTGCAATGCCGCACGACCGGCTAGCGGAAGCTATCAGCGCAGCCGAAAGAGCGGATGTCGTCATTATGTGCCTTGGGCTTGACGCCACGCTTGAAGGAGAAGAAGGAGACGTGTCGAACGAATACAACGGCGGCGACAAGCCCAACTTGAAGCTGCCGGGACTCCAGCAGGAACTCCTTGAAAAAGTATATGAAACCGGCAAACCCATTGTCCTGGTGTTATTGTCAGGTAGCGCCCTGGCAATTGATTGGGCGGACCGCCATATTCCCGCCATCATCCAGACATGGTACCCGGGCGGACGAGGCGGTGAGGCTGTTGCCTCGCTGATTTTCGGAGAGTACAGCCCATCGGGTAGGCTCCCGGTTACTTTCTACTCGTCGGATGATGAGCTGCCTGATTTCCATGATTATTCAATGAAAAACAGGACTTACCGGTACATGAAAAATGAAGCCCTGTATCCTTTCGGTTACGGATTGAGCTATACCAGGTTTGAATACGGGGAAATAAAAGCGCCTGCCGTTATTAAAACGGAGGACACCCTATCTTGTTCCGTTACGGTAAAAAACATCGGTGCACGCGCTTCCGAGGAAACTGTCCAGCTATACCTGAAAGATGTGGAGGCAAGCGTGGAAGTTCCGAGATGGCAGCTCAGGGGCATCAGGAAGATCTTCCTTGAGCCCGGCGAAAAGAAGGAAGTATGTTTTGAATTGACGCCCAGACAGCTTGCCCTTATCGATGACCGCGGCAAAGCGGTGCTGGAGCCGGGCAAATTTGAAATATACATCGGCGGAAGCCAGCCTGACGAAAGGAGCATCAAGCTTACGGGCACACCGGTACAGAAAGCCGTATTTGAGGTAATCGGAAACAAGGTTGAATTGGAATATTAGAAGGTCCATACCATTGATTAATGGTACATACCAACTAAAAGGCGGGTATACAAGGACCAGCTGCAATATGTGACAAATCCACGGCGAAAGGCATGCGGGAGAGGTAATTTGCCTGCATCAACGTTACTTCCGGGCCCCCATCAACAATAAGACCTCCCGCATGACCTTGCAGGCAGCTGCAGTTGAAATGCCTGAACTGTCAAGTTCCGGCGCCAATTCAACCACATCCGCCGCAACAATATTCATCTCCCTGAACTTAAAAAGCGCTTCCTGAAGCTCTGCAAATGTCACGCCCCCCGGCTCGGGAGTGCCTGTGCCGGGCATTACCGACGGATCCAGCACATCCAGATCTATGGACAGGTAAATCGGTTTGCCTGCCAGTGCCTTTACAACTTCATGCGCATTGGCCAGGTTAAACGGATGCAGGGACGTGTGCCCTTCCCGCGCCCACGCAAATTCTTCCCTCAGCCCGCTGCGGATGCCAAGCTGCCATATGCGGCCGTCACCCGTAATTTCCCATATTCTCCTCACCACGCCGGAATGGGAAAGCTTCTCTCCCAGGTACTCATCCCTCAAATCAGCGTGCGCGTCAAGGTGCAGCAGGCACAAATCCGGGTATTTGTCTATCGTTGCCTCAAAGGCGGGCAAAGTTACCAAGTGTTCTCCGCCTATTATCAAAACTTTCTTCCCTGCTTTTAAAAAACGTGCCGCAGTACGGCGTATCATGTCCAGCACCGCGCCGGTATTGCCGAACGGCAATTCCAGGTCGCCGGCATCGCAGGCGGAAATTTCCGACAGGTCCATATCAAGCACGGGCGAATATGTTTCAAGCCCGGCAAATTCCTCCCGCATGGCTTTAGGCCCAAACCTGGCGCCAGGCCTGTATGACGCGGTGCCGTCAAACCCGGCTCCGAAAATTACGATTCCCGCTTCCTCCATGGAAGCGTCACAACTCATGAATCTCGGAAGCGACAAACCTTTCATGCTAATATTGTCTCCCCAAATGAAATATTTTCGCCCTTCAATTCTGCAAATTTTTACGCCGGTTACCGGCAGATAAAGCCGAAAAGCAAGGCAATCCGACTTTAAACGATTATATCTCCATTGCCCCGTGATTGCAATATGTAATTACTTTGTATAAAACCCTGGCGAATTATCCAGGACCATATAACTACAGGAATCTTGCGTACAAATTGTAATATTCTTGTTAAGCAATCTTCATAAGAATGTAACCAATATTTCATAAGAATGTAACCAATATAAGGATATAATGATGGTAGCATATTGTATAGAAAATAATTTGTTGAGAAAGGAGAATGTTGGTATGAGAAGAAAAATGAAAAAAGTACTTGCGCTTTTAATATGCGCAATGCTGGCGTGCGCGCTTGCTTTACCGGTAAGTGCCAAAAGCAGTCAAAGCCTTGTAAATTCACGCGGCTTCAAGGATGTGCCGAAAGGCCACTGGGCATATGAAGAGATAATGTGGATGTTTGAGAAAAAGATAATCGACGGCATAGGCAATAACATGTTCAATCCGGACGGTGTTGTCAGCAGGGCTGAATTCGCCAAGATGATGGTGCTGACACTGGGGCTGGAAAAGTATTCCCCCGATACGCCGTCATTTCTTGATGTAAGCAAGAAAAGCTGGGAATACCCGTACGTTGAATCGGCCAAAACCTATCTGACAGGCTTCAGGGCGTCCAATGGAGACTACTACAGGCCCAAGATGCCGGCCGTAAGGGAGGACATGGCTGTAGCGCTGGTAAAAGCGCTGGGATACCAAGGCGAATCGTATGACGAAAGCCTGCTCAGCAAGTTTACCGACGCAGGACAGATTTCCCCCAACCTCAGGAAATACGTGGCGCTTGCCGTTAAATACGGGCTGATGGTAGGTTACGACAATAAAACATTCGGACCGCAGGGCAACCTGACAAGAGCCCAGGCAGCATTACTGCTGTACCGCGCTTTCAAATCCCACGAAGAAAAAGTGACATACGATGAAGAAAAGGTCACGTATGACGAGCTGTACGTCAAACCAGACGTAACCGTTTCCTATGAAAACGGCAGAACCGTGGTCCGCTGGAACAAGATAGATTCCCCGAAACTGCTTGGCTACGCGGTTGTCATATCAAAGGAGGATTCAACGCCCCAGTACCCGGAAAACGGCTTCCTTTACTATATAACTGACAGGAATCAGACTTATGCAGTCGTTGACAACAGCACCAGGTATAATGGAACAAATGATTTTGACGACTACCTTGAAGAAAATGAGAAATATTATTTTAGCGTAACAGCCATCTACACCGATAACGTGGTTGCAGGAAACGCCGTCAGAAAAGACTATCGTGGTCCGGACAGACCGGACGCGCATATCGCTCCCGTTTTAACCGCATCAATTGAAAACGGGAGGCTGGTTCTCAGGTGGAACAAAATCGAATCGGAAAACCTGCGCGGGTACATAGTTGTAGCCTCCAAGAACGATTCGACGCCAAGCTATCCTGATAACGGCTATCTCTACCGGATCACCGACAAAAACAAGAACTACGCCGTGATAGACAATTCAACCGCATATAATGACGGGGACTTCGGCAAGTATTTCGTAAACGGGGAAGAATACTATTTCGCCGTTACGGCCGTATACAGGGACAGGAATGTCACCGGGAACGTAATAAAGCAAAAATATGAAGGCAAAGACAGCGAAAAGCTCTTCCCTGCTCCTGCCGTAAGAGCGGAATACGAAAACGGCGTACTGGTCGTCAAGTGGAACAAGATAAACTCGCCTAATCTGTTGGAATACAGGGTTGTCATCTCAAAGAACAACGAATCGCCTGCATACCCTGCAAACGGTTATTACGGCGTATATGACAAGAATACCACGTCCGCTGCATTGTCAGCCGACGTCGAGTATACGAACGGAGACTTTTCAAAGCTTGAGGACGGCACGGAATACAACATCAGCGTAACCGCCGTTTACAGCGGCAACAAATATGTAGCCGGCAACGCGGTTAAAAAACTGTTCCTGCTTCCTGTCGAGTAATAGCGCCGGTCGAATTGCATAAAGGCGTAAAGCAGGCTTTGGCATAAAAGAAGTAAATAAAAGAGACTGCCCGAACGGAGATTTTCCGGGAGGGAGTCCCTTTTTGCTTCAGTTATGTTTTTTACCTTCTCTCAAAGATTATTCAGCAATCCGGCAAGTGTTTCCTTCTCGTCTCCAAGCAGCAGCGTCACTCCGTGCGCAACCGGGAGCGCCTAGCAGGAATCACCCCTGACAGGCTGCCCGTTCCTGGTATAAACCCGCGGCACCCTTTTGCCGATGCCGCATACCACTTCGTAGTTTATGGTCCCGCGTATTTCAGCCAGGTCCTCCGCAGTTATCTCAAGGTTCCCTTTTCTCCCTATCAGTATTACTTCATCCCCGGTCCTGGCTCCCGGGATATCCGTTATGTCAATCATGAACTGATCCATGCAGATCGTCCCGGCTATGGGCGCAAAACTATCTCCCACTATTACGCGTCCCCCGGATGAGAGCGATCTTGAATAACCGTCGGCGTACCCGACCGGTATCGTGGCAATCCTGCTTTTCCTGCGGGTATAAAACCTTCTTCCGTAGCTTACCGGCATCCCGGCTTCCATTTCCTTGATGAAAACTATACGGGATTTCAAGGACATGGCAGGCTTAAGAGGGAGCTTTTCCCTTGCGCCTTCATTTGCCGGATACAGGCCGTATATCAGGAGCCCGGGCCTTACAAAATCCAGGAAGCCTTCGTCAATGTCCACTATGCATGCGCTATTGGCGGCATGAATCCTGGGAATGCGGATATTTTCCTCCTCCAAC
This sequence comes from Bacillota bacterium, assembly GCA_050261495.1. Lineage (GTDB taxonomy): Bacteria > Bacillota > Clostridia > Acetivibrionales > DTU013 > JBMNKL01. Next base: position 15,394 of record JBLNDI010000112.1, on the reverse strand, counting down.
GCTTTCCTGAAATCAACAAGTTTCCTTATTTGACTGAGCGTGAAGCTCCTGTCTTTTTCGTCCGCCGAAGGAAAATGGGTGTACATCGCTTCAATTTCAATATTCGGGAGATTGCTGATTGCACGGATGCATTCCGCGGCTTCCCTGCACGGGAAAAACCCGAGCCTGCCCATACCCGTGTCGAGCTTTACATGTATCCTGGCTTTCCTTCCGTAGGATACCGCCCATTTTGACAGGTTTGCAGCCATTTCATACGTGAAAACCGTCTGGGTTATATCATGCTTCACAATATCTTCCAGGTGCTTCTCAGGAGTGTGTCCCAAAACAAGTATCGGGACATTTATGCCGGCCTGCCTCAGCTGCACCGCTTCTTCAACTATCGCCACCGCGAATCTCGACGCGGAACACTCCAGCAGCGCCCGGGAGACTTCTACAGCTCCATGCCCGTATGCGTCCGCCTTAACCACGGGTATAATCTCACTTCCCGGAGCCACCCGCCTCCTGATTTGCCGGTAATTGTACGCAATTGCGTCAAGGTCTACTTCCGCGACCACCCTGTCAAGATTAATCATTTCTATCACTTTCCGGATAAATTATTAATGCTCTTTTATTCCCTATATCCTGTTAACGCCCGTTTTCCGCGCAGCATCGGCAACGGCTGCGGCAACGCTGCCCGCGACCCTCGGGTCAAACGGCGCGGGAATGACGTAGTCCTCGCGCAGTTCCTGGTCGGAAATAAGGTTCGCAATCGCCTCGGCCGCAGCTATCTTCATTTCGTCGTTGATATCTCTCGCCCTTACATCCAGCGCTCCCCTGAATATGCCCGGGAAGGCAAGGACATTATTAATCTGGTTCGGGAAATCCGAGCGTCCAGTCCCTACAACCCTGGCTCCGGCTTCTTTCGCTTCATCCGGCATGATTTCCGGGACGGGGTTTGCCATTGCAAATATGATAGGGTCTTTTGCCATGGATTTCACCATCTCCCCGGTCAGCATGCCGGCCGCGGAAAGCCCGATAAAAACATCTGCGCCGGCTATAACATCCTTCAGCGTTCCCTTTTTGCGCTCCAGGTTGGATATCCGGGATATCCTGGCTTTTTCATCGTTCAGGTTGTCCCTTCCTTCATAAATGGCGCCCTTTGTATCGCAAAGTATTACTTTTTTAAGTCCCTTTGCCATGAGCAGCCTGGTAACCGCAATCCCGGCGGCGCCCGAACCGTTTACGACCACTTCTATCTCCTCAATTTTTTTCTTTGTCAGCTTCAATGCGTTAAACATCGCTGCGAGCGTGACAACCGCGGTGCCGTGCTGGTCGTCATGGAAAATCGGTATATCGCATTCTTCTTTCAGGCGCCTTTCAATTTCAAAACACCTTGGAGCGGAAATGTCCTCCAGGTTGATTCCGCCGAAACTGCCCGCAATTAGCTTGATAGTCCGTACAATTTCATCGGTGTCTTTTGAGCGAATGCACAGCGGAAACGCATCGACATCCGCAAACGCCTTGAACAGTACGCATTTCCCTTCCATCACGGGCATTCCCGCCTCGGGCCCGATATCGCCCAACCCGAGCACTGCCGTGCCGTCGGTTATAACCGCTACAAGGTTCCATCTCCTTGTCAGGCTGTATGAAAGGTCAATATCTTTTTGAATGGCAAGGCATGGTTCCGCCACTCCCGGCGTGTACGCCAGCGACAGATCCTGCCTGTTTGTAACCTGGACCTTGCTGATTACTTCGATTTTCCCTTTCCATTCCCCGTGCAGCCTTAAAGATTCTTTTCTATAGTCCATTACTACCACTCCTTATTGTAGTCTAGCCTGCATTTGCTGCAATATTGAAATGCCCCGGACCGGACATCAATTGTAAAAAGAATAACAAAGTTTGAGACCCATATCAAGGTTTTTCTACGGCTGCTTTCAATACCCGATGTGGCTGTCATCCAGACCTATATATGACTTTGTTTCATCATTTACCGCAAACAGCTCGATTAAAGTGACTTCATTCCTTGATAAGGCAATTTTCAGTTTTACCTCGCCGCCAGGAGCATCCAGCCTCTTCGTAACCAGCAACGGTTCGGCTGCCTGCCGCAGGGTCTTGATCATGCCTTTGTCGGGATACCTGGGCCTGCCCATCTGCATCCAGGTCTTTAACGGATTGGCATATTCTTCGTTCACAATCTGCCTTTTCATGAAGATCTCTTCATGGCCGAACGGTATTGACACTTCAAACTCCAGTACCCTGTCCGGTTCTTTTACGCCGACCGGGTTCCATGCCACTATCGCTATGGAACCGTCCTTTCTCCGCGTCACCATGATATTCCTGTCGCGATGCAGCAGATCCTCGCCCATCCTGGCAAAGAAGGAAAACGTGTGGAATGTCGGCTTGGGTATATTATTGAGCGCAACCAGCCCGAATCCTCCGTGGAACTGCGCCCTTGGTACATCCTGCTCTTCGAAAACATCGCTGAATGTCCAGTATGAGAATATATCCGCGTAATCGCCGGCTTCACTGATGATCCTCGCCAGGTAAGAGGCGTTGAAAACAGTATCGTGGATAGGATTCAGCGGGTGCCATGAAGTGTTGTATTCGGTAATATAGAAAGGTAAACCGGGAAAAGGCGACTTCGCGATTATCTCCCTGACGCTCTTTAATTCGTTTATCATGTAATCGCTGTCCCATATCTCCTGGTATATAAAATGAGGCGTTGCGGATACCGGCTGCGACGATGTGTATGCGTGCCGGGAAACAAAATCCACCGGGACCTTCTCCTTGTGGCAGAACTCAAGAAAATCGACAATCCAGTGGTCCGCCCCTCCGCATATTGCCGGACCTCCTACCTGGAGCCGGTTGTCAACCTCCTTTATCGCGGTGGCTGTGACTTTGTACAATTTAAAGTACTCCTGCTTGTCGGCGTCCTTCCAAAAACCTGGAAGGTTTGGTTCGTTCCAGACTTCAAACGGCCACGTCAACACCTCGTCCATCCCGTAACGCGAAATAAAATGCCTGACGGCCGCTTTTACGAGCGCGGCCCACTTGCCGTAATCCTTCGGCGGCGTGACATTCCCTTTCCAATAAAACACCGCGTTGCTTCCGGAAGCAAGCTTCGACGGCATGAATCCCAGCTCCACAAGCGGCTTGATGCCGCGTTCCAGGTAGGAATCAAATATCCTGTCGATATAGGTGAAATTGTAAAACGGCTTGCTTTCCCCGCCAACCTCATCTTCACGGTAAATGCCTATGTCGTCGCAAAACAGCCCATGCCCGCGTATGTACGAAAAACCGATGCGCTCCTGGACAAGCTCAAGCGCATCCAGGTACTCCTTTTGCAGCGCCAGGCCAAGTCTGCCCGTTCCCACGCATTTCCTCCAGTTGTTTTTAAAAACTGCTCCGCCGGATTGCGGCGTGATATTGATTTTAATCATAAGACGCCTCCTTTACCCAAGTAAGGTTCAAACCGCTTGCCTGAGCCGGCTTCCTGCCTGCAGGCCGGTTGCCGCGGCGTAAACATGCAAGCGGATTACCTCTTTACATTCAACTAATAAATTTTAACATATGTTGCGCATGCTTTCCACTCGCGACTTGTCAGGAGTAACCACCGCGGTTTTATAGTTCGTGTAAATCACCATCCCGGGTTTTGATCCCGGGGGTTTGGAGACATTTTTCGCGGTCGTGTAATCTACCTGGACATTTTCGGACATTTTCGCCTTGCTGTGCCACGCGGCCAGGATAGCCGCTTCTTCAACCGTCCTGTCGGGGATTTCCCTGCCCGATTTTTTGATTATGACGTGCGAACCCGGTATGTTCCTGGCATGCAGCCAAATATCGCCGGAATGGGCTAGCCTGAACGTGAGGTAGTCATTCTGCCTGTTATTTTTACCGACATATATGTCAAAACCATCCGATGACTTGAATTTCAGCGGCTCAGTCAAAGGTCTCTGTTTCTTTGCCCCGCTTTTTCTTTTCAGTTTCATGTAGCCCTGTTCTGTCAATTCATGCCTGACCTCGTCAATTTCTCCCGGCGTTGTGCAATTATCAAGCATTTGAAGCGCGCTTTCAAGGTATTCCAGTTCCCGGACGGATTCCTCCATCTGGCGCATCGTATTTTCGTACGTGCTTTTTGCCCTGGCGTATTTTTTGAAGTAGCGCTGGGCGTTGCCCTGCGGCGGCAGGCTCGGGTCCAGCGGTATGTCAACATACTCGTCCTGCGTTTCGGAATAATAATTGAGCAGGGACACGCTGTCCGCATTGCGCGGGATCGTATGGATATTGGCCGTGATAAGCTCCCCGTATAGCTTCAGCTTTTCCCTGTCCGCAACGTCGCGCAGGGTTTCCTGGTGTATGGATATTTTTTTCGCCGCGCGTTCGATGCAGTTGTTCAGCACCTTGTAAATATCCGCCTTCTTCTGCTTGAGCCTCTCGGTATTGTCGCGGGATGTATAGAACGCGTCCATTATTTCGCTTATAGAGCCGGAAGCAATTTTATGCCTGAACTGCACTATATCAAGGCAATGAAAATCTATGGGCGCCTGGTGCTGCTCATCCTCGAATAAAATGCAGGGGACGTACCTGGCATTCCTGATATCGTCGAGCACCCCGTCAAGCGCTTTTTTCAGCATTTCACGCGCGCCCGGGCTTATGGCCGGCGCGCCCGTCCTTGCATCTATCCCCGCCCTGTGGCAGATTTCCCGGCACAAAAGCGGGCTGAACCCTTTTATGTTGTCAAGCAGGAATTTTTCGGCTGTTTTATTTGAAGCCTCCATGTTTTTTAATAATAACCCGGTATCAAGTTCCGAGGGCGATGTTTTATTCTGCGCGGGCGGCAATACATAAGGCCTCGCGGGCAAGACCTCGCGCACGCTGCTGATATCGGAATCCACATGCTTAATCGAGTCCAGGATCTTATTTTCATTGTTCAGGAGAATGATATTGCTGTGCCTTCCCATAATTTCGATAACGAGTTTTTTAACCGAAATGTCGCCCAGTTCATTCACCGTTTCAACTAATATGCCTATAATCCTCTCGTAATCGTTGAATTCAAATGAGAGGATTCTCCCTCCTGACAGATGCTTTCTCAGAAGCATGCAAAAAACAGGGGGAGCGGCCGGATTTTCCTTTACGGCATTTGTCAGGTGAATCCTGGGATAATTTGAACTGGCGCTCATCAAAAGCTTGAAGTTATTGTTGCGTGCCCTGATGAACAGCAAAATCTCATCCGCTTCGGGCTGGTATATTTTTTCCACTCGTCCGCCGGCGAGCTTTTCCGTTAATTCCTCCGCCACGCATTTTGCTACTATACCGTCAAATGGCAAACAGAACACCTCTCACCGGTTTTTACTTTTTTGCGACAGCTTCAATCTCGACAAGCACGTCCTTTGGCAGCCTGGCCACCTCTACGCACGATCTCGCCGGGTACGGCTCCGGGAAAAACTTCCCGTACACCTTGTTCATCAAGGGAAAGCTATCCATATCCTTTAAAAAAACAGTGGTTTTTACGACTTTTGAAATGCTGCTTCCCGCCGCTTCCAGGACATTTTTCAGGTTTTCCAGCGCCCGGGCCGTCTGCTCCTCGATTCCTCCCCGGACCGTTTCGCCTGTCGCAGGGTCTACGGGAATCTGCCCCGACGTATAAACAAATTCCCCCGCGTCTATGCACTGCGAGTACGGACCTATCGCGGCAGGGGCCTTATTCGTGTTAACAGCCTTGCACATTCCGCATTCTCCTTCTGTTCCAAATTTGCTTTACAAGCCTTCTTTCAGGGCTTTCCGCCTTGTTTCGGCGATGTCTTTTTCCCCGCAATCATCGTTTCAGGCAATTCTCAAGGTATTCAACAATATCGCTGGCTTTGGGAGGGCATCCGGCGATATGCTTATCAAATCCCGCCGTGCACGAACCTATTCCTATCGCCCCGTAATGCTTGTTGCCAGGGTCATGTCCCTTGTTTTTAAAACCTTGCCCTATGCAAAGTTTTGAATCCAGCCCCGAAAGCAGCCCTTTCCGCTCAAGCCTGTCAAGAGCGTGGACCAGGCTTCCGTAGCACGCGGAACATGCGCTATCCTCATGGACATGCTCGGCCAGGCGCATTGCCTTTCTCGAGGACAGGGGTTTGTTCACACTGTTGTCCTTGTTTATTTCAAGGATGTCGGCGTTCGATATATCCGCGCTTCCTGCCCCGACTTTTTCAGCAATTTCAATGTACGGTATTTCTTCGAGCCTGAATCCCATTAATTGAGAAACATAGGCATCTGTCAAAACCGGGTCTTTCCCGACAATAACACGATTCATCCTGACCGGGTTTCCGCCCTCTTCAAAATTCAGGTCGCCCATGATTCCGTCAACAATGACAAGGTCCTGCCTGATTATTTTATTCAGGCACGCAATGGGCTTATGCAAGCCCATCGCATGGAACCTCCGTTTTTCAGAATCCGGTATGCAGCCTTTCATGTTTTTCAGAGCGCATGTCATCCCGGTCTGGCAGTGGCCCTTCAGAACAGGCATATTGATCAGGTAATCCACTTCCAGGACGCTTTCGCAGACTCTTATCCTCATCCCGCCGGCTTCAAGCTCCCTATATCTGTCCCTTTTAAGATCAACAAGGGGAACACCGTAGCGTTTTGACAATTCATCATAACCGCATGCCCTGAAAGCGTTGGATGTGCTTTCTCCTATCCACGATCCCTCGAGGATGGTTATCCTTTTATACCCTTTTGATTGCAAATATTCTATAAGCCCTGCAACCAGCCCGGGCGAAGTCGTTGCGCCCGAGCTTGAAGGTTTCGCCACAACAAGGTTGGGCTTGATTCCTATATGGGCGTTTTTGTCAATTTCCTCATCAAGCTTTATGTAATTCAGTATTTCCTTAACCATTGATCCGGGATCGTCCCCGTAAATTACGCGAATTTGATTGCGTTTGATCATGCCGCTCACTCATACCTCTCGTAACAGACAATTTCCTCGAGCTTTTTCCGCGGTCTCGGCGAAGGAGCCTCATCGGGATATCCAATGGGCATCATCGTAACTACCCTCACATTTGCCGGGACGCCTAAAATATCTTTAACCGTGTTTTCATCAAAATGTCCTATCCAGCATGTCCCCAGCCCCAGTTCGCACGCCTCAAGAATCATGTAAGCAGTCGCAATGGATAAATCAACCGTGTACCGGTGCTGCCCGCACTTCATAACGCTGTCGGGGTCTGTTCCGCAGCCTACGATAACAACGGGGGCCTGTCCGACAAAGGCCTGAGCGCCTGCAGCTTCAGCCAGTTTTTGCCTTGTCTCCCGGTCCTTTACGACCACAAACTTCCACGACTGCCTGTTGTTGGCCGAAGGAGCCAGCCTGGCGGCTTCAAGAACTTTTTCAAGTTTTTCGTCTTCCACCATGCGCGGGCTATACCTGCGTATACTTCTTCTTTCCCTGATAGCATCCAGTACGTTCATACCAATACCTCCATTCATAATAATTGCTTTTTGATTGCTTTATTTTTAACCCTGCCAGTTTTTACATACGTCAATCCATGCGATACTGTTTGAATACCTCTCCAGTTCGTCAATTGTAAGCTCAATGACGCTGTTGCTGCTGCCGCAAGCCGGGAACACGGTTTCAAACCTCTTGAGCGAAATATCGAGATATACGTCGACATTTTCATTGATCCCAAACGGGCAAACCCCGCCGACGGCATGACCTACCAGGCGTTCCGTTTCATCCGGCGCAAGCATTTTCGCCCTGACATGAAATTGCGCCTTGAACTTTGCGTTATCGATCCTGGCGTCGCCCGAGGCAACGACCAGGACGGCTTTTTCGCCAACTTCGAAAGCTATTGTTTTCGCTATCCGCTCAGGCGCGCAGCCAAGAGCTTCCGCCGCCAGTTCGACAGTCGCCGACGACGTATCGAATTCCCGTATCCTCGAATCAATGCCAAACTGCTTAAAATACTCTTTTACCCTTTCAATCGCCATATTGCTTATCCTCCGTATATGCCTGTCCTTTCTTCCATGCCGGGCATCCCGTCCATGCAAGTATCCCGGCTAATCAAGATAATCGACATGCCTGCAGATTTCTTCCACAGCCGTATTTTTTCTTGCGTAAAACTCTTTTTTATTGTTCTCAAACAGGTTATTCCCCTTCGTATCTATGGAAACGATAAGCGGTCCGAATTCCCTGACACGCATCACCCACATTGCTTCGGGCATGCCCAGGTCCAGCCACTCGACGCCTTCCACCTCTTCCACGAGTTTTGCCGCCAGAACGGCGCATCCCCCGGGGAATACCGCGTGAATAGCCTTGTGCATCCTGCATCCTTCCGCGGTGCCGGGACCCATGCCTCCCTTGCCCACAATGAGCTTCACCCCGGTCTTTTCGATGAATTCCTTTTCGTATTTCTCCATGCGCATGCTCGTCGTTGGCCCGATAGAAACAACCTCGTATTTTCCGCTGCCGAGTTCCGTCTCTTTCACTATAGGTCCGGCATGAAAAAGCGCTTTGCCGGATATATCCACGGGAAGCGGCTTATTTTGCTTCAGCAGGCGGTGATGCACATCGTCGCGTCCTGTCACCAGGCAACCGCTAAGGTATATGATATCCCCTATCTTCAACGGCTCAATATCTTCATTTGAAATAGGCGTTGTCAGTATTAATTTTTTCATAACGTAGCCCCCTTGTGCGTAACCACTTCATATTGCAGATCTGCGCTGATTTTTATCATGGCTCTCCTGTGCGCCCAGCAGCCGACTGACAGACCCACGGCAATCGTTGCCGGGTGGCGCGCCGCCTGTTCTATATGCACGCCCATGACGGAGCTTTCGCCGGAAAGCCCGCCCGGTCCGATTTTAATTTCATTCAGCCCATTTTCTATTCTTGATTCGAGTTCCGCGGCGCGCGGGTTGCTGTTGCGGGAACCGATGGGACGGAGCAGAGCCTTTTTTGACAGCTTGGAAGCGACTTCCGCGGAACCGGCGATACCAATTCCGATCAACAACGGCGGACAGGCATTGATTCCATAAGAAACAACCTGGTCAAATACCAGTTTTACAATACCCTCGTATCCTTCCAACGGCATAAGGACCTTTGCCGTTCCCGGGAGACTGCAGCCGCCGCCGGCCATATACACGTAAATCTCGGCATCGCTGCTGTCCGGGACAATTTCCCATTCAATCCACGGTATTCTTGTACCGACATTGGTACCGGTGTTCTTTTCATCAAAAACCTCGACTGCATTATGTCGCAGCGGACCAAGGACTGTCGCTCTTTTTGCCGCTTCCCTGAGGCAATGTTCCATGCTGCCGATCAGCGAGAACCCTGCGCCAGCCCGCACGAAATACTGGATCACTCCCGTATCCTGGCAGACCGGCCTGTCCAGCTCATCCGCCAGCTTAATATTTTCAAACACCGCGTCGTATGCAATCCCCGCCAATGCAGAGCGCTCCTTCTCCCGGAGCTCTTTCAGCTTTGCAAGAACATCGTCTGGCAGGTGCTTGGCGGCGTACGCCGTAAACCTTGCCATGATATCGATAAACGCTTCCTGATTCTTTTTGTCATCCATTAAAGATTCCTCCGCAAAAGAAATTTTCGGGCAACTAACCTGTGCAGCTTTTATTTGCAACAATTTTATTATATATGAATAATCAGGCAGGGTAAACCCTTTCGGCAGTTCCCCCTTCAGTGCAGGTACGGCGGCGGTGTCAAGGGGCAGTGTCAAGGGAACGGAGATTGGCACGCGTGCCAAGGAGACAGAGGTTTGACACAATATGTGAAAAGCTGCTTCATGGATGGGTGAGCATAGCGCAAATTAAGACATCCTGCGGAGGATATGAGTCTTGTGTTGAACATCACCCAATATCGCCTGTGAAACACACAAAGCATGTCAAATCACGAAAAAAACAAAGGGGTCGCTTCAGTGAACCCCTTTTGCTTTTATTATATTCTTTTTTGTTTTTGTTATATTCTCATATCGCCGCTTACAGCTCTATATTTTCGGGATAATTCTCCCTCGCCGTGAAATGCGTATGAAGCAGTTCATGGGCTATATGGCTCCCGGGATGCTCCAGGTACTCCTCGTACAGTTTCTTGACAAACGGGTTGTCCTGGGACTTTCTCAGCGGCATGCTTTCATCCTCGGCATAGATGGCCTTTGCCCTTTCCGCCCTGATATCTTTCCAGCTTCTCACATCCGACGGCTGTATGGGCTGTCCGCCGCCGTTTATGCAACCGCCCGGGCATGCCATGATTTCAACAAAATGGTATTGCGCTTCCCCGTTCTTTATTTTGTCGAGAAGCACTCTTGCATTCCCGGTCCCATGAGCTATTGCGGCCTTGATTTTCATTCCGGCAACCTCCAGCACAGCCTCCTTGATTCCATCAAGTCCCCTTACCGCCTCGAATTCAACCTTTTCAAGCGGCTTGCCTTCCAGCAGTTCCACCAGGTATCTTAAAGCAGCCTCCATTACGCCGCCTGTCGCGCCAAATATCACGCCGGCGCCGGTCGCAGCACCCATCGGGTCGTCGAAATGCCTCTCCGGCAGCTCTGTGAAATCAATGCCTGCTTCCCTTATCATCCTGGCAAGCTCCCTTGTCGTCAGAACAACATCCACGTCGGGATAACCCGTAGCAGACAGTTCCGGGCGTTTTGCCTCGAACTTCTTGGCCGTGCACGGCATTATCGACACGACAAATATCTTTGCAGGGTCAATGCCTTCTTTTTCCGCGTAGTATGACTTCAGCACGGCGCCGAACATTTCGTGCGGCGATTTGCAGGTTGAGAGGTTTTCCAGAAACTCGGGATAATTGTGCTCGCAGAATTTTATCCATCCAGGGCTGCACGAAGTAATCAGCGGAAGCTTGCCGCCGTTCTTTATCCTGTCAACCAGTTCCGTGACTTCCTCCATGATGGTCAAATCCGCGGCGGTGTCCGTATCGAACACTTTCTTAAACCCAAGCCGCCTGAGTGAAGCAATCATGTTGCTGGTAACCCTTGATCCGATCGGCATCCCGAATTCCTCGCCAAGGGCAACCCTTACCGCGGGCGCGGTCTGGACGACAACGTACATGTCCTTGTTCGCCAGCGCGTCCCAGACCTTGTCGGTATCATCCTTTTCCCTCAGCGCTCCTACCGGGCAGACATTGATGCATTGGCCGCAGTTGATGCACGGAGCCTCCGCCAGCGGCATGTTGAACGCAGACCCTACTATCGTCTTGAAACCTCTCTCATTCGTGTCAATCACGCCGACCTTCTGGATATTTTTGCACATGTTTACGCATCGCCTGCACAGCACGCACTTGTTGGGATCCCTTACGATTGAATGCGAGAACCTGTCAATCGGGTGCGGAATCATTTCGCCTTCGAACCTGATATCCTTGATGTTAAGTTCCTCGGCCAGCTTCTGCAGTTCGCAGCTTCTGCTCCTTATACATGTAAGGCATTTCTTTTCATGGTTCGACAAGATAAGTTCAAGCGTTACTTTCCTTGCTTCCCTGACCCTTGGCGTCTGGGTATAGATTTCAAGACCTTCCGAAACCGGGTAGACGCATGCTGCCTGGAGGCTTTTGCATCCCTTTATTTCGACAACGCACATCCTGCATGCGCCTATTTCATTTATATCCTTCAGGAAACAAAGCGTCGGTATTGCAATATTTGCATACTTGGCCGCCTCAAGCACCGTGTAGTTTTTCGGCACCCTGATTTTTCGCGTATCTATAACTATATTAACCATTTCTTCCATTTTCCACACTCTCCTTTGACCTCGTCATTCATCCGATACGGTATACACGCCATATGTTTACGCATTCTTGAAAATCGCCTTGAACGGGCATTTCATCATGCAGACTCCGCATTTTATGCATTTTTCCTGGTCGATGACGTACGGAACACCCTTTTCCCCGCTTATAGCCGAAACCGGGCAGTTCCGCGAGCATATTCCGCAGCTCTTGCACCTGTCGGCCGCAATAACGTAGCTCACCATGGACTTGCACACTCCCGCCGGGCATTTTTTATCCCTTACGTGGGCAATATACTCGTCCCTGAAATACCTCAGCGTGCTGAGCACCGGCTGCGGCGCCGACTGACCGAGCCCGCACAGCGCGGATTCGGTAATATTTTTAGCCAGGATTTCAAGTTTTTCTATATCTTCCATCTCACCCTTGCCGCCGGTTATCCTATCCAGGATCTCCAGCATCCTTTTTGTGCCGATGCGGCACGGCGGGCATTTCCCGCAGGATTCGTCAACGGTGAATTCAAGGAAGAACTTTGCGATATCGACCATGCAGTTATCCTCGTCCATTATGATAAGCCCGCCTGAGCCCATCATTGAACCGAGTTCCCTGAGCGTCTCGTAATCAATGGGGGTATCAATGTGGCTTGCCGGTATGCACCCGCCTGATGGGCCGCCGGTCTGCGCCGCCTTGAACTTCTTGCCGTTGGGTATGCCGCCGCCTATATCGTAGATTACCTCTCTCAGCGTTGTTCCGATTGGTATTTCGACAAGACCGGTATTGTTTATTTTTCCGCCGACCGCGAACACCTTGGTTCCCTTGCTCTTCTCCGTGCCGATTTTCGCGAACCAGTCGGCGCCCTTGTTAATTATTACGGGAATATTGGCATACGTCTCGACGTTGTTCAGCAGCGTCGGCTTCTCCCATAAGCCGCATACTGCCGGGAACGGCGGCTTCGGCCTGGGTTCGCCCCTGTGTCCTTCAATCGACGTTATCAGCGCGGTTTCCTCGCCGCATACGAACGCGCCTGCTCCCAACCTCAGCTCAAGGTCGAAGCTAAAACCCGTTCCCAGGATATTCTTTCCGAGGAGGCCATATTCTTTTGCCTGCTTTATTGCTATTTCAAGCCTTTTCACGGCTATCGGGTATTCCGCCCTTACATAAATGTATCCCTGGTCGGAGCCTATCGTATAGCCGGCAATGATCATCGCTTCAATAACGCTGTGCGGATCACCTTCCAGTATGCTCCTGTCCATGAACGCGCCGGGATCGCCCTCGTCGGCATTGCAGCAAACGTACTTCTTGTCGCCTTCCGCCTTGGCCGTCAATTCCCACTTCAGTCCAGTGGGGAAGCCGGCGCCGCCTCTTCCTCGCAGCCCGGATTTCTTTATTTCCGCGATGACCTGCTCGGGGGTCATTTCCGTGAGCACCTTTTCCAGCGCTTTGTATCCGTCAAAAGCAATGTACTCGTCAATATTTTCCGGGTTTATGATCCCGCAGTTCCGTAAGGCGATTCTAACCTGGCGTTTGAAAAAGTCCACGTTTTCCAGCGATTTACCGCCGATTTCGGCTTCCTTTGCGCCTGCAAGAAGCCTTTTAACAATACGCCCTTTCAACAGGTGTTCTTCAACGATTTCCTTAACGTCCTCGACCCGGACCATCGTGTACATAGCCCCTTCAGGATAGACAACAACTATGGGGCCTTCGGCGCAAAGACCGAAACATCCCGTGGTCACAATTTTGACTTCATTGTCCAATTTGTTTTTATTTAATTGGATTTCAAATTCCTGTTTTATTTTGGCGGAATTGGACGATGTACATCCGGTGCCGCCGCAAACCAACACATGCGCCCTGTAAAATACCATTTCGCTTCCTCCCCGTTATTTGTACATTGTATACAATGATTGCGTTTTTTACTTATTCACGCCATTCACGGTTTCTGCCGCACCTATTGTAAGGTCCTGGCAAATACGGCCGTTGACTATATGTTCCGCTACAACACGGGCTGCCTTCTCAGGAGTCATCTTGACATAGGTGACCTTGGTGCCGTCGGCATTGAAAACCTCTACAATGGGTTCCAGCCTGCAAGCGCCGATGCATCCGGTCATCGTGACCGATACATCGCCCAGGTTCCGTTTTGCCAGTTCTTCCACGAAAGCATTCATAACCGGCCTTGCCCCGGCGGCAATACCGCAGGTTGCCATTCCGACCACGACACGCATACCGTCTTTCCTGGTCCTCATTTTTATCTCATCCAGTGTTTTCCTGCGAATTTCTTCGAGTTCCGCTATCGATTTCATCTATTACACCTCCGAAAATCTCCCATATTCCTTCTTCGATATATCTTCGCATCCATCGCATTATCCTCAATTCCGAAACCGGCACTTCCCCGATGATTTGCCGCACTTCCAGCGAACTGAACCTGAAAATCCGTTCCCCGCACTTCAACAGCAACTGGATGTCAATTTCCGGGTAAGCCGCCGCCAAATCCGCAATCACTCCTGCCACGTCCCCCATCGGAGGCCGGTCGATGTTTTTCAGTTGAAAATCCGCTTTCACTGTTGTCCCGGTTCCTTTTTGAGAAACGATCCGGAAACTGCCGCCCGACCGCTCCGCCGAAGCCTTCAGCAACGGGATGCCCAGCCCGACTTTTCTCGTAGCCCGCGTCGTTGCAAAAGGATCCGTGACCCTTGCCAGGAGTTCTCCGTCCATTCCGCATCCATCGTCCTCCACTTCAATTTCCAGCACGCCGTCTGCCCGTTGCGCGCGAATCGTCACCTTTATGCAGTCCGCTCCTGCCGCCGTCGAGTTTTGAACGATGTCGAGGATATGCAGCGACAAGTCTTTCATTTATCCTTATAGTTGTCCAGGACTTTTTGCACATCCGCCGGAGTCAATCGTCCATAAACATCATCATTGATCATTATAACCGGCGCGAGACCGCATGCTCCTATGCAGCGGCACGCCTCCAGTGAAAACTTGCCGTCCTCGGTACAATCGCCTACCCTTATTCCGAGCTTTTGCTGCAACTCGTCCAGGATCTTGCTCGCTCCTTTTACATAACAGGCCGTTCCCATGCAAACGCTGATCCTGAACCGTCCCTTGGGTTTCAAGTAGAACTGGGTGTAGAACGTAACGACCCCATAAATTTCGGACAGCGGTATATTCAGGCTTTCCGAAATTTTCTTCTGGACACTCATGGGCAGATAGCCGTAGACCTCCTGTGCTTCATGCAGAACAGGAATCAACGCGCCCTTCACGTTTTTGTACTTTTCGATGATTTCCTGCAGTTGCAGCTCTTTTTCATCAACGCAACCGCAGCAACAACGACCGCTCATTCAACAAGCCTCCATTTCAGTAACAATAATATTTTCCAGTTTCCAATATTGTGAAGGATTTAACAATTACCGTTAATATTATAACAAACATTTTTTTGCAATGCAACTATTATTGTTTAAAAATTATCAATATTTTTTAAACGTTTAATTGAAAAAGTAATTTCCACCCCAAAATCAAAGATAGTGGAATTTAGTTTTACAAATCAGCAGAAATCTGAAAGGTTGAACTTACTTTTTACAAAGATCATGTTGTTTCTTCCTCCTGTTATAACTGGAAGTTCCTCTTTCAAAAATCTACGATATATCTGTGGTGGTGCCTCTGAAGGAGGTACATATATGCACAGCTTCAAACATCTGA
>JBLNDI010000111.1:0-24267 GCA_050261495.1 Bacillota bacterium | reverse complement strand
ATATTACCCCGCAATACAAACTTATAAACAGGAATGAGGGAATACGGGAAGATTCTGAAACTATTTTCATTTCTAATCGTCATAATTAGTATGCTCAATTTAGAATTGCTATTGATCAGGGTGGTGACGGCATGACTAAAAAGGTAATAGCTATATTCTTCGTAATAGTGATCGTTACATTAAGTATTATTATGATTAATAGATATAGTCAGCATATTTTAGTATGGCAGGCTAACAAAAAAATCAATGTTGACGGCATTAAATTAATGATGGCGGAAAATGAAGCAAAAAGAATAATTGGGGAAGAAGAGGCATACATACCTGGTTTTGGCGGCTACAAATTGGAATATCCAAGCAAGGGTATTTTTTTAACATTTTTAAACGATAGGGATACGGATTTTTATAGCAAGGTGAATATAATTGAAGTTATAGATTCAGAGTATGAGGTTTTTGGTGTCAAAGTTGGCGATGAATTTGATAAAGCCGTTGAGATTTTATATAATCAGGGGTTTACACAAGGGAAAGATGGTTATCCAGGCTATTGGAGAGCGAATTTATATATAGTATTGCATAAAAACCAAAACAAAGTTCAAAAAATAACCGTGGGTGTCAGGGACAGGGTTGCAAGCAGCCGAGTCTATTAAACAAAGTGCTTGTAGGAATTCGCTGGACCAGGACAGATGGAGAAGAGCAAGTAAGTGCGTCTCCGCAGCATGGATGATGCCTGGCTGATAGCCTAACATGCCGCTTTACTCATTATCAAGAGGCTTTCGCGGCATAAACGCCCTTTTTAACCAGGATTCACAAATACGTATTGACTAAATTGTAAGCGAATGATAGAGTTAAGAACAACTGGGATACCAAAAAATCAGGCATCCCAGCAACACGAACTATATTATCCTTGAGTTTACACAAAAATTATGACGCTAGGGGGTGCAGACGGTTTATCTTTGTACTCTTCCCGAAGCATCGCCACTCATTAATTTCTTAACTTCATCCACAGTAACATGGTTATAATCAAACTCAATTGTATGTTTTAAACAAGATGCTGCTACGGCGAATTCAATAGCATCAGCCGAAGAATATCCATTCAGTATTGCATATATTAGGCCGCCTCCAAAGCTATCGCCGCCACCCACACGGTCAACAATATGTATATTATAGCTCCTGGAGAAATAGTAATCGTTTCCATCATATAGCATGCCGGCCCAATTGTTATCATTGGCGGATATTGAGGATCTAAGAGTTATAGCAACCTTTTTCAAGCCAAATCGTTCTAATAACTGTTTTGCTACACTTTTATAACCCTCACGTGATAGTTTTCCGTCGGTAATGTCGCTGTCTTCCGCCCATATGCCGAAAACGTCGCCAGCATCTTCCTCGTTGGCAATACAAACATCCACATATTCCATGAGTTTTGTCATGGTTTCACGAGCTTTTTCCCTTGACCATAGATTCTTGCGGTAATTTAAATCGCAGCTTACTGTAATCCCTTTTCTTTTTGCAGTCTTACATGCATCAAGACAAATTTCGGCTACATTTTCACCCAATGCAGGGGTTATTCCTGAAAAGAAAAACCAGTCGCAATCATCGAAAATACTATTCCAATCGAAATCTGTTTTTGATGCTTCGGAGATTGCAGAATGTTTCCGGTCATAAATAACCTTAGATGGACGCTGGCTTGCTCCCTTTTCGACAAAATAGATACCGAGGCGGTCACCACCCAACACGATCTTGGATGTATCGACACCCATTGCCCGCAATGAGTTTATTGCACTTACCCCAATATCATTATTGGGAACTTTTGTGACAAAACAACTATTCATTCCATAATTGGCCAGAGATACAGCTACATTTGCTTCACTGCCCGCATATGAAACTTCAAATTTGCTAGCTTGTTTAAGTCTTAAGTATCCTTCAGGATTAAGACGTAGCATGATTTCACCGAATCCCACTACTTTCCCCATAAAATCCTCCTCATAAAGCAAGATTTTTTACTAATGTTTAATAAACTTAAATTATCTTTTCGCAATAGCTCTCGTATAGATCTCAGCAAGAGCCTTGATTTCGTCAAAGCTACCTTCCATAATTAAATCAGTCTTAACAATATTTGAACCAACACCTACTCCTAGCAGACCTAATTGCAGGAACTTATTGATGTTGCTTTCGTTCACACCTCCTACCGCCAACATAGGAATGTGATTGAGCGGAGCACGGATAGCCTTGATATAATCAAAACCAAGGCTAATTGCAGGAAATAGCTTGATTAAATCAGCTCCGCTTTTAAATGCAAGTGATATTTCAGATGGAGTAAATGCACCGGGTATAGATACCAAATCCATCTTGTTGCAGGCGTGAATGACGTCAATATCCGTATTCGGTGAAATTATATATTTAGCGCCCGCATTTTTTGCGGCTTCAACCTGCTTTACCGTTATTACCGTACCCGCACCAACATAGAGTTCATCTCCAAATGTTTCACATAAGGCTCTAATAGCTTCAGGAGTTTCTTCCATAGCATTTTTGCTTGCTTGATTAAACGTCACCTCAATCAGCCTTATTCCGCCATCATATAATGCCTGAGCTGTCGGGATTATTTTTTCTCTCGGCAATCCTCTTACGATTGCAATTATCTTATGTCTGGCAATATAATCAATCACTTTTTGCTTCATAACCTACTATTCTCCTATCTCTACTATCATCTCAATTTCAACCGGAGTATTGAAAGGAAGTTCGTTGCATGCAATGGCACTGCGTGCATGGTTTCCGTTCTCACCAAATATTTCTATTAATAGTTCCGATCCCCCGTTTATCACATACGGTTGTGAAACGAAACCTTCAGCTGAATTAACAAACCCTAAAATTTTAACAATTCTTTTTATGCGGTCAAGATCTCCTAAATAATCTTTAAGGGCGGCAAGTGCATTAATTATGCACTGTCTGGCACACAACTTCCCCTGCTCAAGAGTAATATCTTTCCCAACTTTACCTTCAAAAATGAGTTTTCCATCCACTCTGCAGTCTTGTCCCGATACGAAAAGCAAATTACCCGTCTGCACAACCGGCACATAGGCCGCTACCGGTTTCGCTCCATGTGGAAGATTTATGCCTAGTTCTTTTATTCGTTCCTCTACTTTCAATCTTGCTCCCTCTTTTCTTTTTGTGTTGTTTATAATTGTCGAATTATAGACAAGTAAATCCGCCGTCAACAATTAAGGTAGTACCCGTAATGAAGGAAGATTTATCACTTGCCAGGAACAAAGCAGCCTCAGCTATCTCTTCAGGTTTTGCAATCCTTCCCATTGGATAGGTTTTTAGAATGTCTTCCCACATTTTTGGGTCAGACTCTGCCTTATCAAATAAATATTTATTAATAACAGTGTTATCAACTAATGCCGGACAAACACAATTTGCTCTAATGCCATATTCAGCGTAATCCAGTGCTATATTCTTAGTTAAAAATACGCAAGCTGCTTTAGTTGCATTATATACACCGGTATTGTACTGCCCCACAAAAGCTGATGCTGATGACATGCTAACAATAACACCTTTTCTTTTTTTAACCATAATAGGCAGACATGCTTTTGCAACAAGGAACTGACCCTTGACATTTACATTGAAGGACCTGTCAAATTCCTCTTCCGTAACGTCTCCTACCTTGCATGTAGAAGCAAGAATTCCTGCATTATTAACGAGTATGTCCACGGTCCCATATACATCAAGAGCTTTCTGGACCATTTTCTCGACTTCGCTCGCTTTCGAGACGTCGGTCATAACTGCAATTGCTTCTCCCCCTGATTCTTGGATTTCTTTAGCGGTTGACTCGCAATTTTTACTTTTGGATACACATACAACCTTGGATCCTTCCTTTGCGAAAAGTATGGCAATAGCTTTACCAATCCCTGTTCCTGCACCAGTTACTATAGATACTTTCCCTTCTAAAAGCATTTCAATCCCATCCTTTCATTTAAATTTATTTATTAAATTCCAGGGATATTGGTCTTCATACAGTATAATGAAGTCCTGGCAGTAATGAAAATTGTATCCAGGTTATCATCGCCAAAAGCAAGATTGGCTGGAGTCTCTTCCCCTGGCATTTTTATTGTACCTAGGTAGTTGCCGCTTGCATCGAAAACTTGTATGCCATTAAATGTAGTAACATATACATTTCCTTGTGAATCTATCTTCATCCCGTCTGCTTCGCCAAAATGCTGTACAGGAGGTAACGCAGAAATATCGGGTGGCGGCTGGATATTGCAAAAAACAGTTGGATTTGAAAGCATCCCATCATCATTAACGTCATAGCACCATACTTTAGTGCTTCCTGTATCGTCAATATATAATTTGCTCCCATCAACTGAAAGCGCCAAACCATTTGGTTTTATGCTTTCAGTTGCAACTCTTAATGTTTGGCCGTCAGGTTTTACATAATAAGTAGCTTCAATATCTTGAGTCCGTGGACCATATGTGAAGAAAGGATCGGTAACATAATAACCACCTTTATTATCACAGATTACATCATTTGTAGCGTTAAATGGCTTGCCGCGATAACCTGCGGAAATGACGCGTAAAGTTTTGCCGTTGTCGGGATCAATTTCTTCCAAGCTGCCCGTTTCCATCTTGCAAACCACAAGATTGCCTTCGTTATTAATACACATACCATTTACGTAACCAGAATTGCTGGAAATCTTCTTAAAATTTCCAAGCTTATCCATAGCTATAATAGCTTGGTCAAGGGGATCCGAGAAAAAGAGCATCTTGCGCCTTTTACACCAGATCGGCCCTTCAAGAAATGTAAAAGGTGTTTTATTTAGCTTTACCATTTTTGCATCATTCATTATTGGTAAACCTTTATTCATAATTAATCACCTCTTACCTTTTATAGCTATACTTTTCAATCAGATCCATATCGGGCTCAACTCCAATACCTGGCTTTTCATCTATAATCAATTTGCCGTTTTCATATTTCAAATCTTCCTTTAAGATATCCTCCTTCAGAAGCAGCGGGCCGACTAGTTCGGTAGCAATTGAAATACCCGGCAAAGCCATGAATAAATGCGCACTTGCTGCTGTACCAATACCGAGTTCCAGATTGCTTCCCGCAAAAGGCATCTGGGCCGCTGCTTGCGCTATAGCTGCTATTTTAACTGAAGGAAGAATACCACCGGCTCTCGAAACTTTTATATTTACCCTGTCACATGCTTCCATACGGGCAACACGCATAGTGTCGTAAGGTGTTAATATGCACTCATCGGCAACAATAGGCACAGAAACATTTGAACGCACAAACTTTAAACCCTCAAGATTTGATGCGGGTACTGGTTGCTCTACATGATCAGGATTGTACTCCATAAATTTTTCAATTAATGATATGGCTTCTTTTGGTCTCCATGCTTCATTCCCATCAAGTCTTATTGAAATATCATCTCCAACAGCTTTTCTTAGTGCTTCCAAGTTTGCTAAATCTTGTTTCGCATCTCTTCCTACCTTGAGTTTGAATTCCCTGTATCCTTCATTGGCTTTTTCCGTAGCTTCCCTCTTAATATCTTCAGAGGATTTAGCTCCCAGTACCCAGCATACTTTAATATCGCATGCCTTGCCACCAAGCAATTTATATACCGGCAATCCATATAATTTGCCTGTAAGATCATGAAGCGCGAAATCAATTGCACATTTAGCGTAGCGGGAACCTTTCACTGCCTTATCCAAGTTGTACATTATCCCGCTAATATTTGTCGGGTTTTGCCCAATCAACAGCGGCTTGAAATAATTCTCAATTACAAACACTACATCCGCCTGGCTGCCTTCGTCATAAATCGGGATAGTTGACGCCTCACCCCATCCGCTTGTACCACTTTCATCGATTATTTCTACAATAACAAAATCAGCAGTATTCCTAATACCGTAAGCCGCTTTGAACTCATAAAGAAGAGGAACTCTTACAGGATACATTTTGACATCAGTAATTTTCATCTAACAACACATCCTTCCATATTGCATCTACTAGTTTTATTATTTTTTCGACAACCAGTTCAAATACCGCTTTCCCAAACTCAACTGTTCCTTTAGCCGGATCACCGATATGCCCTAATTCTGAAAGCTGGTCATATGGACGGTACATTGTAATTTTATTTGATGAGAACATTTCCGCACTCCAATAACTACTTCCTTTTACGTTGTTTGCAGGCGGTATTCTATCCTTGCGCACATTCTTCGGATTAAAGAACAATTGCAGCGATGTTTCCATTTCGCCACCATGACTGATTCCACCAAATTCGGATTTTCTTAAGGAAGATATTTCTTTAGATATCATGTTCCAATATGTCAATAAGGCAAAAGTTCCGCCATAAACCACACTTGCCCTGGTTAAAGCCTCATTTAAAGGAATCATATTGCCACCGTGGCTATTCACAGCAAGAACCTTCCTTATGCCATGACGAGCCAAACTATCAAGTATATCATATAAGAATGCAGACATGGTACTATGCTTTAGTGTAAGGGAACCGCTAAACTTCATATGATGCTCCGAAATACCTGCCCAAACAGGGGGAAGTGATACGCATGGTGTTTGCGATTTTTCTACAACCGCTTTGCATATATTCTCCGCTATAACCGCATCGGTATTTATAGCCAGGTGAGGCCCATGCTGCTCATACGCGCCAACTGGTATAATAACAACCGGGTCTTTTTTAATAAATTCTTTCATTTCGTAGGTGGTATAGTCACCCCATAATATTTTTTCCATTTATCTCACCTCGTTTATTATTTAACCTTTCACAGCTCCCATGGATATACCGCGTACTATGTACTTTTTAGTAGCAAAAGCAAAAAGAATAGGGATTGCTGAGCCTATAACCGAAGCTGCCGAAAGTTCACCCCATAAAACACGGCGGGAACCAAAGAATGCCGTTAAGTGAACGGTAAACGTTTTAGCATTATTTTGGGTCAAGATTGATGCATAGAAGAATTCATTCCACGTAAAAATGAAAATTAAGATTGCTGTCGCAATGATGCCTCCTCTGGCAATGGGTACGGCAAACCGGATAAAACATCCGAAATTGGTAACGCCATCAACCATAGCCGCTTCTTCCATTTCTATCGGCACATCTTCGAAAAAGCCGCGTGTCAGCCATATACACAGAGCCAAATTACTAAATACATATATAATTATTAAGCCAATTTTAGTATCCACTAACCTGAGATTTACCATCATCAAATATATTGGAACTGCAAAGGTAACAGCAGGTGCCATACGTGTTGTCAAAATCATGAAGAACCATGTATCTTTTTTGTTCATCGGAAGTCTTGCAAAAGCATACCCACACATACTTCCAATCGGAACACAAACTAATACTGTCGCTACACTAATTATTGCACTGTTCAAAAGAAACCTCGGAAATTGGTCTTCAAGCAGCACCGTCTTATAATTGTCAAAGGTTGCTTTATAAGTCCCAATTATGTTCGGCGAAAAAACTTCCGATGATGATTTAAGTGACGTGTTAAACAGCCAATACAGCGGGAAAATACATATTATGGAACACACAGCAAGAAACAAATATATTAGAACATTTTTTATCAATTTATTAAGCTTCATAACTTTGGAACCCATTATGCCATCTCCTTAGAACTGAATATTCCTGTGGCCTTAACAATCCTGTTAGTAATGAACATTATAAAATAAAGAGTAAATATTCCGAGAGCCGAAGCATAACCCATATCAAACCAATTGAAGCCTACTTTAGTTATATAAATATTTAGGGTTTCGGAGGAAGTTCCCGGGCCACCGCTAGTTAACAATTGAATGTTTTCATAAACCTTCAAGCTGTCCATAGCCCTCAATATAATAACAATAACTGAAAATTTATTTAGAAGCGGAAACGTTATATAGCGGAAACACTGCCATGAACTAGCACCATCCAAACGAGCAGCTTCATAGTACGATTCGGACAGGGATTCAAGCCCTGCAAGCAAGATTAACACCGGCATTGGAACACCCTGCCAGATATCTACTAACAAAGTTGAAAGTAACGAAACTGAGGGATCTCCTAAAAAATCAATACTGCCAAAACCAAATTTGTTAAGAATATGATTAAATATACCAAAATTGTTGTTGTACATAAATTTAAAGTTTAGTGCTGTTATTGTCGGAGCAATAATCATAGGTATTAAAAATATAATTCTGAATAAATTCCGGCATTTATGAGCTTGATTTATAACAATTGATATAATCAGTCCTAATAAATAAGTGAAAAATACACTGGCAACAACAAAAATTACAGTACGTCCAAGTGCTTCCCAGAAACGCACATTAGTAAACATTTGTATGTAATTGTCAAGGAAAACAAATTTTTTCGTACCTATTTCCGTTAACTTGTAATACGTTAAACTGTTGTAAAATGCTTGAATAGTAGGATATACACCTAAAAACAAGAACACCAACAGCGCAGGCAATGTCATTAATCGCATGAATCTTTTATTATTGCGCACTTTTTGCTTCCTCCTAAGCTGTAGTAACATACATGGAGGATTGCTCCCCCATGTATGCTACACAGATTATACTATTCCTACTTGAGAACGGCTTCTACATCAGTCTGTGCCTGGGCCAGAGCTTCTTCTACAGTAATATCTCCCGCTATAGCCAGGGAAATCTTCTGCTGGAATGCTTCTGCTACTTTGTCGAACAGCGGTGTTGCAGGCCAGTATTTTGCATCTATTGATTCCATGATCGCTGGTAATTTATCTGTGAAGAAACCGATGTCTTTTGTTTTTTCCTTAAAAGTATTTGTTTCATAAACGCGTGGATCTGTCACATCAAAACGGATATCATTAGCAACTTCTTTTTGCAAAACTTCAAGACTGTTTCTCCATTGAAGCATCAACCATGCTGCATCTTTATTCTTAGAAAAGCTGCTTATCCCCAATCCCTCACCATACATCCACTGGGCGCAATTACCACTTAGCCCGGTTATTACATTGCAATCAATCAAGCCAACAACTGAAGACGCTTCTTTATTTGAGTAGGCACTGACAAATCCCGACATATCGAAGTTCATTGCTGCCTTGCCCTGCCTGTAAATTTCGGACATGGTATCCCAGCCCATAGCGGCTGCATCTGCAGGAGCATAATTTCTCATTAATTCCACAAAATCTGTCATAGCTTCTTTCATTTCAGGAGTATTTATTGTGACATTGCCTTGTTCATCCATTACACGTGCTCCGTATGCCCAAGCCCATCCTGCAGATGTTCCAAATGAAGCACTTGAAGAATCTCCTCTACCTACAAACGGGTATATTTCCGGCTCTTTTTCTTTGAGTATTTTAGCTGCAGCTAATACATCACTGGTTGTCTTTGGTTCTTCAATGCCGTGCTTGCTGAATAAATCTTTTCTGTATATCAAAACGCCTCCCGTAGAAGATACGCAGATTGAATATAGCTTACCATCCGGACCTCTAAACATATCAAGAACGCTATTAGGCATTTCAGACACATTATTCCATTCTTCATCTGACTTATTTGCAATATAATCATCTAATGGCTCAAGCCAGCCTGTTTGATTGTATTCGGGCATGTACCAAAACTGTGTTGCAACTACATCATAGTTACCCGTTTTGGAGTTACAGTCAAGAATAAACTTATTTCGTAATGTTGGCTCGTCATAGACTTCTACATTAAGTGAAATACCTGTTTCACTTTCAAACTCATCTGCGAATTTTGTAATTGCTTCTGTCTCATAACCTGTTTTAAGTAGAATATTGAGTTTAGTACCCTTAAAAGATTGGCGTGCATTTTTCTCTTGTGAAGCACTGCTAGTCTGTGTATCCCCTGATGTGTCGTTCTGCGAAGTGCTTGTGTCACTTTGCGAAGTGGCCGTGTCGTTCTGTGAAGTATTCGAAGCACATCCTGTTAGAATGAGAACAACTGCCATCATAACCCCAAAAACCTGCAAAAATAGTTTTTTCATTTAAAACCCTCCTTGTATTACTTGTATTATGATAATTTATACTAGGCTGTTTCTACTATTTACATTCATGCTGAATTTCTCACGGCTTGCTTCCAAAATATTCAGTTTTTCATCACACGGCGCCAAAAATATTCAAGTAGAAATTCATGGCTTCGCAATTTTACATTAAAAGTTATATGGGAATATCAATATGTACCATTTAATTCTTAATATGTTAAATATATCCATGAAGTCGATAGAAGAAAAAATATACCCTAACAAACACCCCCATTTTCTATCAAATACAAAGGGCGGTTTACTAAAGCTTGAACCCAATTTAACTAGACATATCAGGAAAATACTTTATTTTTCTTTTTCTCGTTCATTTCTAATTATGTCCAAATAATTATAAAGAGTATATTTCGATATTCCTAAAAAATCGCAAGCTTTTTCGCCGGCTTTAGTAATAATGAATGCTCCTCTGTCGTCAAGGTATTTCAAAAACTTCATCTTATCTTCTTTGTCCATGGTATTAACCGGCTTACCGACATCATTCAGGGCGTCTTGCAGCAAATGGTCCATAAGTTCATTTACATTATTAACAAATATCTCCTTCCCATTATTCTGGTTCTTTTCTCCCTGAGGTTTGTTTAAGAAATATTGATTATGTTCACTTAGATACTGTTCAAATTCCACGGTCTTCGTTATGTCTTGATTTATACATAAAGAACCAATTACTTTTCCTTCATCATCTTTTATAAAAAGTGTTGAGGATTTTAAAATTAAGGAATTTTTTGTATGAGTAATATAACCATATTTATCGCCATTTTTAACTTTGCCCGACAAAACCTGTAATCCAATATTGCTTCCGCAATCACCTACTTTTCGATTTGTGATATGTCCATTACGAATGTCAACAATGGTATGATTATAATCAGCAGTAAGGTCGTGTAAGACGATTTCTGTTTTTCTTCCCAACTGCTGTTCAAGCATATCAAGAAGTTGTTTAAAAAAAGGCATTTCATCATAGATTGTTTTCATTTGCAACCTCTTCTACTTTTTTTAATCTAACTGTCTTTTAGTTAGCTAATTAATTTATATCACATAGTTTTGAATTTGTAAATATAAAACTAACAAAAAATTTTCCGGTTTTAAGTGCATGCACTAATATCGAATTTCCTTCTACATGGCTTTTATTGCTTTGTTGCCGATAGCCGAAATAAAATTAATGAAATGCTTGCGGTCGGAGCGTCGGGGAACATGGCGACATTGCCGGTCTCCAGCGTTACTCCTTTTACTTCTATCAGCACTTTGTCCGTATCCGTTTCCACGAAAAAATCAAAACGGGATCCACCGAAGGATAACTAAAAAATGTAAAGGTTTTGCTTAATCAAGCCCACATAATATTATCAAAATATTATTAAAATATTATTAAGTGTGGTACAATGGCAATAGTCATTAAGCGAATTCGCAGGAGGTATTCGGGACATGAAATTTAGAAAAACTATAAGTTTGCTGGTACTGTGCATTGCTGTTCTGTCATTGATTGCAGCGATATGTGGAATTTTTTCAAAACAAGGTCCCGGAGAATATAATTTTACGTCAATACACGGTCAAACAATAACCATTTACGGTAAAGGAATATATGGCAAAAATTCCGTATTCGGAGCTCTGCAGGCCATATCGCAGGATATTGTGACATTGTGCGTAGGAATCCCGATTCTCATCATCTCGCTCTTTCTGGCAAGAAAAGGTTTGATAAAAGGAAGGCTGCTTCTAAGTGGAACATTGGGTTATTTTTTAATTACATATATGATGTATACATTTATTGCAATGTATAACAAGCTGTTTTTGGCATATGTAGTGCTTATGTCGGCAAGTTTCTTTGCATTTGTTTTGACTTTGCCGGTACCCGATATTGAAAAAATGAGTTCTTATTTCAGTGATAAATTGCCGGTTAGGTTTGCAGGAGGCTACCTGATATTCTCTACGGCAATGATAGGATTGTTGTGGCTTGCCAGAGTCATACCTACGCTCATTGATGGCTCTGTACCTTTGGAAGTGGAACATGGCACTACGCTGACGGTTCAAGCATTTGACCTGGCATTCTTTCTGCCCGGGATTTTCCTTTCAGGGTTGCTTTTGATAAAGAAGAAGCCGTTTGGTTATATTTTGGCGCCAATCGCGACGGTCACCAATGCTTTGATAATGGCCGCGCTTTTATCAAAGGGAATTTCAATGAACCTGGCCGGAATAGAAGGAGCTCTTCCACTGATTGTTATGACGTCTTTGTTTGGGCTGTTGGCAATTGTATCTTTGATTTTGATATTTAAAAATGTAAATGAACCTGTGCAAGCATAAGTTGCAAGAATATTTTAACGAAGAATTGATATGGAAACAATTGAATGGGAGAATGGTGTTTTAAAAATAATCGACTAAACGAGGCTTCCGACGGAGGTAGTCGTGCTATATATCGACAACATAAAAGACTGCCGGAAGGCAATAGAACGGCTTGAGGTCCGGGGAGCGCCGGCTATTGGCGATGCGGCTGCTTTCGGCGCCGTGTTGGGGCTGAAGGAAATACAGGCAGATGATTTCGACGCTTTCTATGCCCAATTCCTTGATATCAAAGAATACCTTACATCATCCAGGCCGACTGCGGTCAACCTTTTCCGGTCGTTGGACCGTATGGAGGAAACGGTCAGGAAAAACAAGGGCAAGAATATCTCGGAGATAAAGAGGTTACTGGAAGAAGAAGCTATAAGGATTTACCGGGAAGATATTGATACCTGCCGCGCAATAGGCGTGAATGGAGCCGCCTTGTTGAAAGAAGGAATGACTGTCCTTACACATTGCAATGCGGGGCGTCTTGCAGCCGCGAAATACGGAACCGCTTTGGCTCCAATCTATGCGGCGCAGGAGCAGGGCGTTCGCGTAAAAGTTTATGCGTGTGAAACAAGGCCTCTCCTCCAGGGAGCGAGATTGACCGCATATGAACTGATGGACGCGGGCGTCGATGTTACGCTTATAGCTGATAATATGGCGGCTTACTTGATGAAGCAGGGTAAAATCGACATTGTGATTGTCGGTTGTGACCGGGGCTAACGGCGATACCGCCAACAAGATAGGAACATACGGATTGGCGGCACTTGCAAGGGTGCATAACATACCGTTCTATGTTGCGGCGCCTATTTCTTCTATTGATATGGACACTCCGACAGGAAATGAAATTATCATTGAAGAGCGGAGCCCCGAGGAAATAACCAAGGGATTCGGAAAACAGACTGCGCCGGACGGAGTTAAAGTATACAATCCCGCATTCGATGTGACCGACCATGTGCTTATTACGGGATTTATCACAGAGAGGGGCATTATTGGACCGCCATTTGCCGAACATTTAAAAGCTTTGAATTTATAGAAAAAAAGGGCTAAAACCATGATAGTGAGCGCTTCGCGAAGGACAGATATTCCGGCGTATTATTCCGGGTGGCTGCTGAACCGGCTGCATGCCGGATATGTCTTTACAAGAAACCCGATGAACCATGCACAGGTAAGGAAAGTAGTATTATCCCCCGATGTAGTCGATTGCATCGTGTTCTGGACAAAGGACCCGCTGAACATGCTTGACAAGCTTGATGCTATCGACAGGCTGGGGTACAGGTACTATTTTCAATTCACGGTGACGCCATACGGCAATTCCATAGAACGAGGTCTGCGTGACAAGGAAGAGATCATAAAAACTTTCCGCGCGCTAAGTGACAGGATAGGAAAAAATAAAATTGTTTGGAGATACGACCCCATTATTATAAATGACATGTTCGACTACACCTATCACAGGGAACAGTTTTCAAGGCTCTGCAGCAAGCTTGGCAGGCATACGGATCAGTGCATTATTAGTTTTGTCGATATGTATTCCAAGTTGAAAACGGATATTTTACGGGAAATCAGCATGGATGAAATGATAGAGGCCGGCGAAATGATATCGGCCGTTGCGAAAGACTTCGGTATTTCGGTAAAGGCCTGCTGCGAGGGCTCATTTTTATCCAAATACGGCATCGGGCAGGCGAGCTGTATCGACAAGGCACTGATAGAGAGTATTTACGGACATAGTCTTGATATAAAAAAGGACAAGAACCAGCGCAAATCCTGCGGATGTTATGAGAGCGTCGATATTGGCGCGTACAACACCTGCAGGAACGGCTGCGTGTACTGCTATGCCAATTATAGCGACATATCCGTGAACAATAACATCAAAAAGCACAATCCTCAAGGGGAACTGCTGATTGGCCGGGTCAGGGATAATGATAAGATAACAACATAATCTGCATGCAGTTCAGATCCATTTGTTCTGTTAAGGGGGTTACTGGCTCCATTTGATTTGCGCCCATTACGTTTCATAAATGCAAAGGCAGCAAAGCGCCTCCCATATTATGGGATAAAATCGGAATATCAATTCAGCCAGGTTTGTTCTATATAAAAATTTATGTACTAAAATATATACATAAGATTGTTAAAATTCTGATTTTTAAGCTTGAAAATAATAGTGATGCGTGTTATAATGTTTTTAAACTAATACATTAGTTAATTTATTAACAATAGATTGGTTAAAATATTAACAATATAACACGCATAATTTATCCGCAGAGTTATTTGTTCGCATAACATTTGATTTACTATGTGCAAGCTTTTTACTCGTGACAGAATTTCAGCATCAGGACGACACATATCAACAGGACGGCGCATATCAGCAGGACGACGTATATCAACCGGGGGTATGGGGTGTATATATGGCGGCGGCGAATTATTAGGCGGAACATCGTTAAAAAATAAGCAAAGTAGTTCTCGAAAGCAAAGTAGTTATCGAAACGGAAAACCGGTTAGGATCGACAACCGGTTAAGAAATACACGAAGTCAAGACATGCAAAGGAGGATTGTTAAAAAAATGACGTAATTATGCGAATTGGGTGAGAAAACCACGGGTAATACAATAAATGTTAAGGAGGCCTATCATGAGCGTTCATTCGAAAGCATGCCAGTGCAGGAACGAAACCGAGCAGGAAAAATACGACAGGATAGCTGCCATAATTGAAGAGTACAAGAACAGGGAAGGCAGCCTTATCCAGATCCTGCATATGGCCCAAGGCATTTTTGGGTATCTTCCGCTCAAGTTGCAGCAATTTATTGCGGAAAAGCTTGGCAAGCCGCTGTCGGTGGTCAGCGGAGTCGTTTCTTTCTATTCATTTTTTTCAACCGTTCCGAAGGGTGAGAACACGATAAGGGTATGTCTCGGAACCGCCTGCTATGTCAGGGGCGGCAAGAAAATCATCGAAAAACTCAGGGAAGTGCTTGGAATAGAAATGGGAGGCACTACGAAAGACGGCAAATTCTCGCTTGAAGTCATGAGATGCATAGGCGCTTGCGGTCTTGCGCCCGCCATGACCATTAACGGGAAAGTCTACAAGCAGGTGAACCCTGACAAGATTCGCAGCATACTGGATCAATACTAAGGCAGGAGGAGGGATATCATGGGACAGGTAACAAGGATAAAAAGCCGTGCCGATCTGCTGAAGATCAGGGATGGATATCAAAAGAAACTTAGTGGCAAGAAATACAAAATACTTATATGTTCAGGAGCCGGCTGCATTTCCTCCAACTGCCATGCGGTGAAGGACTCGCTGGTTGAATGCCTGGAAAAGAACGGGCTGTCGGACAAGGTGCTGTTGGTTGAAACAGGCTGCATCGGGACATGCGATCTCGGGCCTGTGATGGTTGTGAAAAACCTTGACGCCGCAAACGGCGAAGAAGAGAGGAAAAGCGTGTTTTATACCAAGCTGGCGGCAAAAGACATTCCCGGAATTGTTGAGTCCCACCTGGTTCAAGGGGTCATCAGGATGGACAAAACGTACTTTGACAACAAGCTTGGGTGCAATGTTCCGTATATCGAGGATATAGATTATTTCAAAAGACAGGTGAAGATAGCCCTCAGAAACTGCGGCAGCATCGATTACGACTCGCTTGAGGAATATATCGCCAATGACGGGTACATGGCAATCTCGAAAGTCCTGGACGAATACACGCCCCAAGAAGTTGTCGATGAGATTAAGAAATCAGGCCTCAGGGGAAGGGGCGGCGCCGGGTTCCCGACGGGAATAAAGCTTGAGTCCGGGATGAAAGCGGTTAGCGCGGATAAATACCTGGTCTGCAACGCCGATGAAGGCGATCCGGGAGCGTTCATGGACAGAAGCATCCTGGAGGGCGATCCCCACAGCGTTATCGAAGGCATGATGATAGAAGGATTTGCCATAGGAGCAAGGAAAGGATATGTATATGTTCGCGCGGAATACCCGCTGGCAGTCGAGAGGCTCGACATGGCCATCCGGAACGCGAGGGAAGCCGGGCTGCTCGGCAAAAACATCCTGGGGAAAGGATTCGATTTTGATATTGAGATTCGTATCGGAGCAGGCGCATTTGTTTGCGGAGAGGAAACCGCACTGATGGCGTCGATAGAGGGAGAAAGGGGAGAACCCAGGCAAAAACCGCCTTTCCCGTTCCAGAAAGGTCTTTTCGGCAAGCCCACGATTATTAACAATGTTGAGACCATTGCGAATATTCCGCCCATAATATTAAAAGGCGGCGACTGGTTTGCCGGCATAGGGACGGACAACAGCAAGGGAACGAAGGTGTTTGCGCTGGCCGGAAGCATTAACAACACGGGTATTGTTGAGGTGCCCATGGGGATGACGCTTGGAGAAGTCGTTTTCGACATCGGCGGCGGAATAAGAAAAAACAAGGATTTCAAGGCGGCGCAGACCGGCGGGCCTTCGGGCGGCTGCATAACGAAAGAAAACCTCAACACCCCGATGGACTACGAATCATTAACGAAGCTTGGAGCCATCATGGGATCCGGCGGTCTTATCGCGATGGATGAAGATACATGCATGGTTGACATGGCCAGGTTCTTCATGGAATTCATACAGGATGAATCGTGCGGAAAATGCGTCCCGTGCAGGCTTGGAACGAAACGGATGCTGGATATCCTTGAAAGAATTACCAGGGGCGAAGGCCAGGAAGGTGATATTGAAACGCTCATTGAGCTTGGCTCCATGATCAAGGAGGCGG
Source organism: Bacillota bacterium (assembly GCA_050261495.1). Taxonomy (GTDB): domain Bacteria; phylum Bacillota; class Clostridia; order Acetivibrionales; family DTU013; genus JBMNKL01. The sequence goes on along the minus strand of JBLNDI010000111.1, from coordinate 7,207 downwards.
CCATATGCGGCCTCGGGCAGACCGCGCCGAACCCGGTTCTCAGCATGATAAACAACTTCCGCGAGGAGTTCGAGGAACATATCAGGTACAAGTATTGCCGCGCAGGCGTGTGCGCCGACATGTTCATCTCTCCGTGCCAGAACGCGTGCCCGGCAGGCGTGAACGTGCCCGGCTACGTGGCGCTGGTTGCCGCAGGGAGGCTCAGGGACGCGTACAACCTGATCAGGAAGGAAAACCCGTTCCCGGCGGTATGCGGCAGGGTATGCACGCACGAGTGCGAGAGCAAGTGCAGGAGAAGCCAGCTTGACGAACCAGTGGCGATCAAGGACCTGAAGAGGCATATAGCCGATTACGTGCTGAAGCATGAAGAACAGCCCTACATGGACGTGATTTTCCCGAAGAAGAACAAGAGCGTCGGGATAATCGGCGCTGGTCCTTCGGGATTGACCTGCGCGTATTACCTGGCAAGACTGGGATATGACGTGGATGTTTATGAAGCCCAGCCGGTGGCGGGCGGGGTGCTTGCGTTCGGAATACCGGAATACAGGCTCCCGAAAGAGGTTCTCAAGCGCGAAATCAAGCTGATTGAACAGGTGGGCGTGAAGATCCACCTAAATACCGAAATAGGCAGGGACAGGTCTTTCTACAGCATCAGGAGCAGCCATGACGCTATTTATATAGCCACGGGAACCCAGTTCTCGAATAAGATCAACATACCAGGGGAAGACCTAAAGGGCGTTTACCATGGCCTGGATTTCCTGCGTGACGTCAACTTGGGCGGCGATGTTAAAATCGGCGACACCGTCGCGGTGATAGGCGGCGGGAATACCGCGATTGACGCGGCGAGGACCGCGATAAGGCTCGGCGCCAAGGAAGTGACCGTGCTTTACAGGAGGCTTATCGAAGACATGCCTGCCGACAAGAGGGAAGTCCTGGACGCCATGGAAGAGGGCATAAAGATTGTTCCGCTTGTCGCTCCGCTCAGGTTTATAGGAAAGGACAGGGTCAGGGAAATAGAATGCGTGAAAATGAAACTGGAAGGATTTGATTCAAGCGGAAGGAGAAAACCGGTGCCTGTTCCGGGTTCCGAGTTCACAATCAAGGTCGATATGGTCATCCCGGCTGTCAGCCAGTATTCCGATCTTCCCTTTATCAACAAGGATGAGGTGGAAGTCACACAGTGGGGTACGTTCGTAACCGACCGCGACACGTTGATGACAAAGATGAAAGGCGTATTTGCCGGCGGAGACGTTGTAAGGGGCTCGGACACCGTGATAAGGGCAATCGCCGACGGCAAGAATGCAGCCAAGGCAATTGACAGGTACCTGGGAGGCAAAGGGGAGTTGAATACGGGCGAGGACATCGATATTCCCGTGGCCAACGTGGAAAAGGAAATTGTCGAGCACGAGAGGTTCCCGATGAAAAAACTGGCTCCGGAAGACCGTGTGCAAAACTTCAATGAAGTTGAAGTCGGATACCACGAACTCAATGCGCTGGCCGAATCCATGAGATGCTTGAGATGCGACAGGAGGTGCTGATAATGATTAATCTTACCATAAACAACAAGAAAATTACCGCGCTGGAAGGCGAGACCATTCTTGAAGCCGCCGCAAGGAACAATATTATGATTCCACACCTTTGCTACCTGAAAGATGTGCACAAGATTGGTTCATGCAGGATATGCGTGGTTGAGGTTGAAGGGGCAAAAACGCTTCAGGCCTCTTGTATCGTGCCTGTGCAGGAAGGCATGGTGGTCCGTACGAATACCGAGAAAGTCAAGAAAGCAAGAAAACTGCTCTATGAACTGATGCTTTCGGACCATCCCAAGGACTGCCTAAGCTGCGAGAGGAACCGCAAATGCGAGTTCCAGGAACTCGGCGAGCTGATTGGCGTCGATAAACCCAGGTTTGAAGGAGAAATGTCGGTTAACCTTGTTGACGATTCCTCACCGTCAATTGTAAGGGACATGTCCAAATGCGTCCTTTGCAGGAGATGTGTCACCGTATGCAACGATATACAGGGGGTAGGAATCCTGAATGCGCAGAACAGGGGTTTCAAGACGGTGATAGGGCCGGCGGAGGAATTGCCGCTGGATAGCGTGAACTGTTCATTTTGCGGGCAATGCACAACTGTATGCCCCGTGGGTGCACTGAAGGAAAAGGATGCGACGGAAATCGTCTGGGAAGCCCTGTTTGACAAAAACAAAAGGGTTGTCGTACAGACAGCCCCGGCTGTCCGTGCGGCGCTTGGCGAGGAATTCGGACTGGAGCCGGGCACCCTTGTAACGGGCAAAATGGTGAGGGCATTAAGAGAAATGGGTTTTGACGACGTATTTGACACAAACTTCGCGGCCGACCTTACCATTATCGAAGAGGGAAACGAACTGCTGTCCCGCATAGCGGACGCTTTCTCCGGCAAGGGTTCGACTCTTCCGATGATCACAAGCTGCAGTCCCGGATGGATCAAGTATATAGAGCATACATGGCCTGAGGAGCTTGATCATCTTTCAACCTGCAAATCGCCCCACATGATGCTGGGAGCGCTTGTCAAGAGCTATTATGCCGATAAGCTGGGAATGGACCCGAAAAATATTTTCGTTGTGTCCATAATGCCATGCACTGCCAAGAAATTTGAAATAACCAGGCCGGAAATGACAAACAACGGTGTGCCGAACGTGGACGCGGTGCTCACGACACGCGAGCTGGCGCGGATGATCAAGGAAGCCGGCATTGATTTCAACAGCCTGGAAGACGATACGTTCGACAATCCGCTCGGGTTGTCGACCGGGGCGGCGGATATTTTCGGTACGACCGGCGGAGTCATGGAAGCGGCGCTCAGGACGGTTTACGAACTGGTGACAGGCAGGGAGATTCCGTTTGAGAAGCTTCATGTGAAGCCAATAATGGGATTTGAACAGATAAAGACGGCGGAAATTGCCATTGAAAAACCACTGCCGGGATTCAAATTCCTTGAAGGCGTCACGCTGAAAATCGCCGTGACCAGCGGACTTAGCGGAGCGGCCAAGCTGATGCAGGAAATAGCCGAAGGGAAGTCGCCGTACCACTTCATCGAGGTGATGGGATGCCCCGGCGGATGCATTAGCGGCGGCGGTCAGCCCAGGCCGACTAATGATGATATCAGGAAGAAGCGGCTCGAAGCGATATACAGGGAGGACGAAGGGAAACCGCTGAGGAAGTCCCACGAAAATCCTGAAATAAGCAGGCTTTACGAGGAGTTCCTGGTTTCGCCGCTGGGACACAAGTCGCATGAACTGCTTCATACGCATTATACAAAGAGGGGTATTTACAACCAGTACTTCAAATAAACAAGTGAGCCGCGGCATGCAATAATGCTTGCCAGCATTATGCAGCGCTCACATAACCTAAGGCTTTATCAAGCCCAGGATTCCCGCTATCACGGGGAACCTGGGCTTTATTCTTCATTGTCCTGCCGCTGGAAACCAATACAATAAATTGTCGAACCTGCAATTGTTCATTCACATAAAGTTTGATATAATATTAACATACTTGAGGGAACATGCGGGAATAGCGGCTTTTGTCCGTGTCCGGAGATTCCCGGCAAAAAGGGGCAATTTGAATGAAGCTTAAAGAGGTCATTAAACTGCTGGATGCCGAAGTGCTGGTCGGAAACGGCGACGAAATGGAGTTCGCAGCCGCGTGCGGTTCCGACCTGATGAGCGACGTCATGGCTTATGTAAAGGAAAATGTTTTGCTGCTGACAGGACTGGTCAGCCCGCAGGTTATTCGCACTGCGGAAATGATGGATATAAAGGCGGTGGTTTTCGTCCGGGGCAAAAGCCCCGACCAGGCAACCCTGGACCTAGCCGCCGAAAAAGGTATTGTCGTTCTTGCGACGCGCAACTCGATGTTTATCGCCTGCGGAAAGCTATATAAATCAGGGCTCACGGGAAATGGCTCATGGAAATGAACGGTGGTTTGATGAAACTGCATTATGTCATACCCGCGTACGATCTTACCTGCGCGGGAGAAGCTTCCAGCAGCGTCAAAAAGGTGCTGGTACAGCTTGGAATTGAACCTGCCCTGGTCAAAAAGACGGCTATATCCATGTACGAAGCCGAGATTAACGCCGTCATCCATGGAGGAGGGGGGACGGCCGACGTGGAGATTGACAGTGAAAAGATTGTAGTGAGCATCAGCGATAAGGGTCCGGGAATCCCGGACCTGGAGCTTGCCATGCAGGAAGGGTATTCCACGGCCTCCGACGAAATCCGGGAAATGGGATTTGGAGCAGGCATGGGATTGCCCAACATAAAAAGGTATTCCGACGTCTTGGATATACGGACGGAAGTAGGAAAGGGAACTACCGTGACGATGACCGTGTTTCTTAACGAGGCGGGGCAAAAGGCGCGCAAGGCTGAAGAAACCGCATATTTAACGCGGTATGAGTGCGATGCGAGGTGAGAAGATGGGGGATTATTTTCATTCCGTGACGCTTGATGAGGAAAAATGCAGGGGTTGTACAAATTGTATTAAGAGATGCCCCACGGAGGCTATCCGGGTCAGGAAAGGCAAAGCGAGAATAATTAACGAACGGTGTATCGACTGCGGCGAGTGCATCCGTATTTGTCCGTATCATGCCAAAAAGGCTATTACCGATGATTTTGACTGCATTAAGTCTTATGCGTACCGGATTGCCATTCCTGCCCCGACGCTTTACGGCCAATTCAAGCCTATATATACCAGGAACAGGATTTTGAACGCCATCCGGCAGCTGGGTTTCGACGATGTATACGAGGTGGCCCGGGGAGCTGAATTTGTTACGGAAGCTACCAGGGAATTGCTGAAGCGGCAGGATGTTAAGAAGCCGCTTATCTCGTCTGCCTGTCCGGCGGTGGTCCGCCTGATACAGGTCAGGTTTCCCAATCTCATCGATCATCTTGTACGGCTGGAGTCGCCAATGGAGGTGTCGGCCAAGCTGATCAAGAGGAAGGCGTCGCTGGCCGAAGGCATTGATCCTGCCGATATCGGCGTTTTCTTCATCACACCGTGCGCTGCCAAGGCTACCAGCGTAAAGGCGCCTTACGAAAACCTGAAATCCTCGGTGGACGGCGTGATCTCCATAAACGATATTTATCTCCGGCTCCTTTCCAGGCTGGAGAAGGCGGGCGAGCAGGAACAATTGGCACGGGCAAGTTTCAAAGGCATTCAATGGGCAGGTTCCGGCGGAGAGGGACTTGCTCTCGAAACGGACCGGTTCCTGGCCGTGGACGGAATCCACAATGTGATCACGATCCTGGAGGAAATTGAAAACGACAAGCTGGAGGACGTGGACTTTATCGAGGCGTTGTCATGTTCGGGAGGCTGCCTGGGAGGCCCGTTGACGGTTGAAAACGTGTATGTGGCCAAAACGCGGCTGAAAAAGCATGTTGACGAGGCAAAAGCCGCAGGGTTCCTCGAGCCGGCGGCAGAAAAGGCCAGCCAAGACATTGTGTGGACGGGAAGTATTGTTTACAAACCTGTAATGAAACTGGACGACGACCTGGGGAAGGCCATGAAAAAGCTGGAAGAACTCGAAAAGATCAACAACGGGCTGCCGGGACTGGATTGCGGCGCCTGCGGAGCGCCAAATTGCCGGGCGCTGGCGGAAGATATCGTCCGGGGCATTGCAAATGAAACCGACTGCATTTTCAAGCTCCGCGAAAAGGTACGCAATTTGGCTGCGCAGATGATTGAGCTTGAGAGCAAGATCCCGCCGGTAATGGACAATGAAGCCAAGTACCGGCATGCCGGGACCGGAACCGTACCGCAAACCGGGCCGGAACAAGGGACCATAGCTGAAGCCGGGCGGGAGCAAGGAACAATGGCTGAAGCTGATCCGGAACAGGAGACCGGTACCGCGGAGGTGTCCAAATGACAGTAACCGAACTGGCTTGCAAGTTGAATGGCACAATCGTCACGGGGGAAGCCGGGACGGATAAGGAAATAAAAGGGATGTACTGCTGTGACCTGCTTAGTTGGGTAATGTCCCATGCGTCAAAGGGGTCGGCCTGGATAACGGTGCATACCCACCTGAATATTGTCGCGGTGGCGGTGCTGCTGGAGCTATCCTGCATTATTATCCCGGAAGGGATCATCATGGAGGAAGCTACCGTGGAGCGTGCCGTGCAGGAGGGAATTCCAATCATACTTGCAAAGCAGAGCGCCTATGAAATCTGCTGCACGGCACACGATTGCGGAATATGAGAATTGGACCCGGGAGAACATGAAATACGCTTGCGACCTTCATATCCATTCGGCGCTTTCGCCTTGCGCGGAAAATGACATGACGCCGAACAATATTGTAAACATGGCGGTGCTGAAAGGCCTTGACATCATAGCGGTGACGGACCATAATTCCGGAGCCAACCTGGAAGCCGTTGCCCGCTGCGCGAAAAAGAAAGTCCTGCTCTTTGTTCCCGGCATGGAAGTGGAGACGGCTGAAGAAGTCCACCTGGTGTGTCTGCTGCCGGATACGGAAAAAGCGCATGAATTTCAGCGGTATGTAGAGGCGACTTTGCCGGATATGGCAAACCGGGAGGATATATTCGGCAGGCAGGTTATTCTTGACGAAAACGACGAGATAATAGGAGAAGAGAAACAGATGCTTGCGACGGCTGCCAACCTTACCGTGGAGAAAACGCATCAATTAATCCGCAAGCTCGGCGGAGCGATGATTCCGGCGCATGTCGACCGCCCTTCCTACAGCATTCTTTCCAACCTGGGCATTATCCCTGAACATCTTTCCTTTACGCAACTTGAGGTTTCAAAGAACTGCGATTTACAGGCTTTCCGGGCCGATAAGCCGGAGCTGGACAGGTATAAATTGATCCGATCCTCGGACGCCCATTGCCTAGGCGACATCCTGGAGCGGGAGACTTTCCTGGAGCTCGATAATTTATCGGTACGCGCCGTACTCGATATTTTTTGCGGTACTTGAGCAATCAATTCATCAAGCCGGTCTGTCTTGCTGTCAATTGAAAAAGCAAGTTCCGCATTTCTCATTCCCCTTTGTTAGCAAAACTAAATTCCGCCATGTGAAATTGGGGTGGAAAGGTTTAAAAAATATGGTCAATTGAAAAGGTAATTTCCGCTTTGCAAAAGTAAATTCAACAGAAGCTGTATCGTCGGGCAAGATCAGCGTTTTGACTGGTTTTAGATTAGTTTATTTGGACAAATTTTAAATGCTT
>JBLNDI010000110.1:0-12642 GCA_050261495.1 Bacillota bacterium | reverse complement strand
GCCAAGCCACATGAAGGAAAGCCCCGGGACGAAAGGACACGGGAAGAGGGGCCCCGCGCTGCCAAGCCACAGGCCGGCAAGCCCCAGCATCCTGCCGCGGGAAAGCCCCAGGGCGAAAGGCCTCAGTTCCAGGGAGCAGGAAAGCCCCAGGGCGGGCAAGGATACCGTCAGGCCGTCAAACCGCTTGATATTCCCAAACCTGATCCGACAATAATTCAGAAGGAAGAGAGAAGCGAAAGCAGGAGGGAATATGCCGGCAAAGACCTGGAAAGAGATGTAAAGAGGGAGCAGAGGAAAGAAATTGCGAAGGGGCAGCTGGGCAAGCCCAGTAAGAAGATAAAACCTACGCATATCGGTTTGGCCGGTAAAAAAGGCGTTTCCGAGATTCTTTCCGAGGACTTCATATTCAACGAGCTGTATGAAGAAACGGAAATGAAGAAAAAAAGACCGGGCAAACCCAGGAAAGAAAAGGAACAGGCGCAGAAACACATCCCACCGAAGGCTGTGCTTATGTCTATAAAACTGCCTGAAAGCATTACGGTCAAGGATTTGGCCGAGGCGCTGAAGAAGACTTCGACCGAGGTCATCAAAAAGCTGATGGGGTACGGGATAATGGCCACCCTCAACCAGGAAATCGACTATGATACGGCTGCCATCATCGCCGAGGAATTCGGCGTAAAGGCGGAAAAAGAAGTCGTAATCAATGAAGAGGATATCCTTTTCGACGATTCCGAGCAGGACGATCCCGAAAATCTGGTTCCAAGGCCGCCTGTAGTAGTTGTTATGGGGCATGTTGACCATGGCAAGACTTCGCTGCTTGACGCGATCAGGTCTACCAATGTTATTGAAAGCGAAGCCGGCGGCATAACCCAGCATATCGGCGCGTACACGGTACAGATCAAGGACAGGAATATAACATTCCTGGATACTCCAGGCCATGAGGCCTTTACGGCTATGAGGGCCAGGGGCGCGCAGGTTACGGATATAGCAATACTGGTAGTGGCGGCGGATGACGGTGTCATGCCGCAAACAGTGGAAGCGATCAACCATGCTAAAGCGGCCAACGTATCCATAATCGTGGCTATAAATAAAATTGACAAGCCCGGGGCAAACCCGGATAAAGTCAAGCAGGAACTGATGCAGCACGGGCTTGTCGCGGAGGAATGGGGCGGCGATGTCATTTGCGTGAACGTATCTGCCAAGAAGAGGGAAAACATTGACCAACTTCTCGAAATGATACTCTTGACCGCCGACATTCTCGAATTGAAGGCCAACCCGGACAGGCAGGCTAAGGGTACCGTCATAGAAGCCAAGCTTGACAAGAACAGGGGCCCCTTGGCGACGGTCCTTGTCCAGAGAGGTACGCTTAATGTGGGTGATTCCATTGTAACCGGTACCACGCTGGGCAGAATAAGAGCAATGATTAATGACAAGGGAGTCCAGGTAAAGAGCGCGGGACCTTCCACACCTGTTGAAATACTTGGTCTTCCTGAGGTTCCGGAAGCCGGGGAAGTATTTTATGTCATAAACGACGAGAAAACCGCAAAGCAGCTCGTGGAGAAGAGAAAGCAGAAGCAGAAGGAACAGCAGTTGACCGCCGCTCCGAAAGTCTCGTTGGATGAGCTGTTCAAGCAGATACAAAAAGGCGAGGTCAAGGAACTGAACGTAATCGTAAAAGCGGATGTCCAAGGTTCCGTCGAAGCGGTGGAGCAGTCGCTTGAAAAGCTCTCCAACGAGGAAGTCAGGATAAAGGTCATACATGGCGGAGTGGGAGCGATAACCGAATCGGACGTTACGCTGGCCGACGTTTCAAATGCCATTATCATCGGCTTTAACGTAAGACCTGGCGCAAATGTGGCTGAGGTTGCGAAAAACGCCGGGGTGGATATACGGCTTTACAGGGTTATTTATGACGCGATAGAAGACGTGCAGGCCGCTATGAAGGGTATGCTCGAACCGAAGTTTAAGGAAGTCATATTGGGGCATACTGAAGTCAGGCAGATATTCAAGGTATCCGGAATCGGAACCGTGGCGGGCTGTTATGTGCTGGACGGAAAAATCAGCAGGAACAGCGACGTCAGGGTTATAAGGGACAGTATCGTTATTCATGAAGGAAAACTTGCGTCGCTCAAGCGTTTTAAGGATGACGTCAGGGAAGTGGTGCAAGGTTTCGAGTGCGGACTGTCCATAGAGAAGTTTAATGATATCAAAGAGCAGGATATTATAGAAGCTTTTACAATGGAAGAAGTGAAACAGTAGACAGACTCCGGGCAATGGATTTTCCATCGCATATTGCCAGGGAGTTGGCTTGACAGGGGGCCGGACGGCGGCGCACAAGTCCGCCCGGCCTCTTGCACGGGGAAAGAAAGTCGGTGGGAGTGATAGTAATGGATAGGATCGACAGGATATCGGAACAAGTGAAAAAAGAAGTAAGCGATATAATCCAGAACGAGCTGAAAGACCCGAGACTGCCCAGGATGGTAAGTGTAACGGAGGCCGAAGTGACAAGGGATTTGCGTTACGCAAAGGTATATGTAAGCGTGTTGGGAACGGATGTCGATAAAAAGAATGCCCTCCAGACTTTAAAAAACGCGGCGGGCTTTGTCCGGCGCGAAATAGGGCAAAGGCTTCAGCTGAGATACACCCCTGAGGTTGTTTTTGAACTGGATAATTCAATAGAGCGCGGAGTATATATAACAAAACTGATCAAGGATACACTGCAGGATAAATAGGAGGATACGTTATTGTTAAACCGGATTGCTTCTGAACTGAAAGTATCGAGAAGTGTGGTGATATTGCCCCATGAAGCGGCGGACGGGGACGCGATCGGCTCCTCGCTGGCGCTTGCGTTTATTTTAAGCCGTATGGGGAAAAAAGTAAAGGTGATGATGGAGGAGGAAATCCCTTATATATACGACTTTCTGCCGGGAAAGGAATTCTGCGGCGCAGCATCGGATGAAAAATGCAGCTTTGACCTGGCTATGGCGCTGGATTGCGGGGACATGGAAAGGCTGGGTTCGAGGAAGGAAATATTCGCTTGCACGCCGAAAACCGTCAACATTGACCATCACCTGACGAACACGCAATTTGCGGATTTGAATTATGTAGATACCGCTTCGTCCGCAACGGGAGAAATAATATATGAACTGATGAAACTCCTGGGACAGGAGCTTGACAAAGATATCGCCGAATGCCTTTACGTAGCCATATCGACGGATACGGGCGGATTCAGGTACGGAAACACCACCCCGCTGACCCACAGGATTGCCGCCGATCTGCTTGAAACCGGCATTGATGTTGCCGGCATATCCCAAAAAGTGTTTGACATTACTTCCAGCGGCAAGGTAAAGCTGATGGGGGCTGCCATTCAGTCCCTGGAATTGCTGGAAGACGGAAGGATAGCCATTATGTCGGTTTCCGGCGAAACCATAATGAATACGGGAGCGTCGGAAGCGGATAGCGACGGGATCATCAACACGGCAAGAAACATAAGGGGCGTCGAAGTTGCCGCCATGCTCAGGCAAACGGACAAGGACGGCATCAAGGTCAATCTCCGTTCCAATTCGTACGTGGACGTGTCGGCTATTGCCGGCAGGTACTCGGGCGGGGGACATAAATGCGCGGCCGGTTTCACTACCGGCGGAAGCCTGGAGCAGGTAAAGGAAATGCTGATAAAGGATTTGAAGGAAGCGCTCGTAAATGGACGGGATAATTAATATCTTGAAGCCTCCCTGCATGACGTCTTATGATGTGGTTGCCTATTTGCGCAGGCTGCTGGGCATAAGGAGAATTGGACATGCAGGAACGCTGGACCCGATGGCGGCCGGCGTTTTGCCGGTTTGTGCGGGAAAAGCCACCGGAGCGGTCGAGTTTCTCATGGAAAAGGACAAGCTTTACCGCGCGGAACTTACGCTTGGCATCACGACAGATACGCAGGATGCTTCAGGAGTAATCATTTCGGTAGTTGCGCCGGTATGCGGCGATTCGGAGATCGAATCGGCGGTGCGGTCATTTACCGGCAAGTATATGCAGACGCCGCCAATGCACTCGGCGTTGAGAATTGACGGCAAAAGGCTGTACGAGCTGGCCAGGAAGGGCATGGAGGTGGAACGGCCGCCCAGGGAGGTCGAGATATACTCGGCTGAAGTTGTTGATATCGACAGGTCGGACGGGATAAGGGTCTTGATGGACGTGCATTGTTCGAAGGGAACGTACATAAGGACGTTATGCGCCGATATCGGGGACCGGCTGGGCTGCGGCGGCCACATGTCGTTCCTGCTGAGAAAACGGGCGGGACTGTTTGATATCGGCGATTCTTTTACATTGGAGGAACTGGCGCGCATGGTTGAAGAAGGGTCGGCAGGGGAAGCTTTCATACCCGTGGACTCTGTATTCCGGGATTTTGATTCTTATATGCTTGACGAAAGCCTGGAAAAGAGGTTTAAAAACGGAATGAAAGTGGCGGTTCACGGCGTGCCTTCAAAAACCGGGCCGTTGGTCCGGGTATACGGCGCAAGGGGGGAATTTATCGCGCTGGGCGCCGTATCTGAAGCAAGCAACGGTATATTTTTAAAAGCAAGAAAATTTTTTTAGCCGTTAACAATGGCAACGGATGTAAGTTTGCCAAAATGATAGCCTGAACGAGGTCTGCAAATGATAACGATATTTGGAGAAGAGAACAAAACTTTCGCCGAGCAAGCAACCGCGGTTGGCCTTGGCAGCTTTGACGGGCTGCATGTCGGGCATATGACGCTTATTAACACGTTGATTGCCGAAGCCAGGATACATAGCCTGAAGTCGGCAGTTTACACTTTTACCAGGCATCCCGACAATATTTTAAGAAAAAAGCCGTTTGCCAAGCTCCTGACAACTACGGGCAAAAGAATCCAGCTTTTGGGCGAAACAGCGTTGGATTATGTTTATTTCGATGAGTTTGACGAAGACTACTCCAAGATAAGCCCGGAGAATTTTGTCGGGAAAATCCTGCTGGAAAAGCTGCGGGCCAGGATAGTCGTGGCCGGGTTCAACTACAGGTTTGGCTACAGGGGCCAGGGGGATGTGAACCTGCTCAGGGAAATGGGCAAAAAGCATAATTTCAAAGTGATAATTATTCCACCCGTGAAAGTGGATAACGAAATTGTCAGCAGCACTGCAATACGCGAGTACGTGGCCAAGGGCGACATGGAGAGGGTTTTCAGGCTCCTGGGCAGGCATTATTCCATTACCGGGGAAGTTGCCGACGGAGCGCACATGGGCAGGCGGATAGGTTTTCCCACTGCAAACCTGCACCCGGAGGAATACCTGGTCATGCCCCGCAATGGAGTGTATATTACCAGGACGCTGTATAACGGTGAATTTTACGGCAGCCTGACAAACATCGGGGTGAAGCCGACGTTCGGCGGCGAATCAAAAACCAGTGTTGAGACGCATATATTAGATTTCGACAGGGATATCTATAAATCGGATATTGAAGTGTTTTTCCTGGCCAGGCTGCGCAACGAGAAGAAATTCGGAAGCGCAGCGGAACTGTCGGTGCAGATTGCAAGGGATATCCGGGCGGCCAGGGAGTATTTTAACATGGACAGCGTATAAACTTTCTGAAAAAGACATATTAAAATTTTAATCGTAAATTGTTATGAAACTGTTTTACTTGGCCATGCGCAAATGAAAAGCGGAAACGATGCGGCAACGGTCATCCTTTATAAACTTGAGCAAAAAGAAGGATGGGAATCCCATGATTATAAAGATGAGGGGTATAAGAAAGATATATGACACCGGAAAAGTCCAGGTAGAGGCGCTTAAAAACATCAACCTGGATATTGATAAAGGCGAACTTGTTTCCGTCATGGGGCCTTCCGGTTCCGGGAAATCAACCCTCATGAATATAATCGGATGCCTTGACAGGTCGACTAGCGGCCATTATGAGCTTGAAGGGATAAACATTTCGGAAATGGACGACGTCCAGCTTGCCAGGATACGAAATAAGAAAATCGGCTTTGTATTTCAATCATTCAATCTGCTTCCAAGGATAACGGCGCTGCAAAACGTGGAAATACCGCTGGTTTACGCGGGACTGGGCAGGAAAGAACGCAGGGCGAAGGCAATCGAGGCTCTGGAACGGGTTAACCTTGCGGACAGGATGGACCACAAACCGAACGAGCTGTCAGGCGGGCAAAAGCAAAGGGTTGCGATAGCGCGGGCCCTGGTTAACGACCCGGCTATAATACTTGCGGACGAACCTACCGGAAACCTGGATACCGCTTCCGGGGAGGACATCATGGCAGTATTCCAGGAGTTGAACAGGGAAGGCGTTACCATAGTCATCGTGACCCACGAACCGGATATAGCCCTGCATACGAAGAGAACCATAAGGTTCAGGGACGGTTTGATAATAAGCGACGAGAAGGTTGACCGGCCCGTCGATGCAAGGGAGATTATAAAGCAACTGAAATCACAGGCGGTTGTGTGAGATGCATTATGCCCTGTAATGCCGGGTTATGCCCGGTGGTGCCGGTCGATAAGGGAGAATGCCGGGTGATGCCGGGTGACGCAGGGAGGGGTTTAATCCCCGAAAACAAGTAAAGAAAGAGGTTGATGGTATGTCCGATATCCGGGTGAAAAACGCAAACGAGGTAGTTGCCTGCAAGAGGCCGGGTTTTTTCAAAAGGCTGTTGTGGGTATTTACATCACCGGGCAGGCTGGCGGCGGAACTGGCGGAAAAGCCGAGGGTGCTTTTCGGGTTGATAGCCGGCGCCCTGGCGCAGGCAACATTATATTTATCGAGACTGACCCTGTATACGGACAGGATTCGGGAGGAGGCGCTTAGGCAGGCGGATTCCGGGTTTTATGAGAGCTTTGGCCTTGAGATGACGCCGGAGATGATTGAAGCGAGCCTGCCGGTGTCAGTAAAAACAGGGTTGATCGGTACCCCGCCGGTGATGATTTTTGTGATTTTATTCATTACCTTTGTTTTCTTTGCCATATTGAAATTGATTGGCGGGCAGGGGAAATTCAAAGCATACCTTTCGGTTGTGGTCCATGCCAATTTGATTCCCGTATTGTATACGCTGCTTTGCATACCGATATCGTTTATTACGGGAAGCCTGCATGACGAAGTCCGCCTTACCAGCCTGGCAACGCTGGCAAGCGCCGATATGGCTGGCACCGTTCTTTACGCCATACTGGCGAGAATAGATATAGTGTCCATATGGAATTATGCCGTTATGGCGATAGGGTTTACCGAAGTGAGCAAACTAAAAAAGAAATACGTATATAGTATTGTTGCGGGAATATTCATTATCGGTGTGATTATCAGCATAGCCGGCACTTTGGCGGTAAAGGCGTTTATGTAGGCAACATAACGGCGCCGGTAAAGAGGGACATGCATAACGAGTAAGACATTTCGCGGAGGTTTTGCGATGAACAGGAAGGTAATTATCGGGGGGATCATAGGTATATCTGCAGCGACCCTTATAACCGTGGGTATTATTAAGGCAGCCGGTTCTTCCGGCAACGCCGTTCCGGTCGATGCGGCAAGAATTGAAAAAGGGGAGCTTTCGTCGCTCATATCCTCGGACGGGGTTGTTGAAGAAGTTGAAAAAGCCGAGATCTTTTTCGATACGCCGCTGAAAGTAACGAAGGTACTTGCGGAAGAAGGTCAAAAAGTATCGAAGGGGCAGCAAATCCTTGAACTGGATTTAAGCGCCTTGTATTCCCAGTTGGAGACTTTGAAAGTAAACAGGAACACGCAGCAGATGTCGCTTAATTCAAAAGTGCTGGATGCCGAGGTGGAAAGGGCATATAACAATTTGAAAGCCGCAGAGCGCAATTACGAGGACGCGAAGAAAACCTATGAAGATAATAAGGCGTTATACGCAGCAAACGCGATATCCAAGGCGGAACTGGACATGTCGGAAAAGGCTTTCAAGGAGGCGGAATCAGGTGTAAGCGGTTTGCACAACGCCAGGATAGCATATGCCGCGGCGGTTGAAAACAGGAAGAATTCCAAAAAGTCGGCGGAAGACAGCCTTAGAGTGCTGGATATACAGATATCCGACCTGGAAAAGAAAATCGCCGCTATCGAAAATGATTGCAAAAGCCCCATTGACGGGATGATAGCCAGGATAGGCGTGCAGGAGGGGGCATTTACCGGCAGCATGCAGCCCGCTTACAAGGTGATTAACCCGGATAAGCTGCAGGTAAGAGCCAAAGTTAATGAATATGACATTAAAAATGTCGCAAAAGGACAGGCAGTCAGGATAACCGGCGATGCAATCAGTAAAGATATAGAAGTAACCGGAAGCGTAAAAAGCATTTCTCCGGTTGCGGTGACAAATGTGACGGCAAGCGGAAACGAAACGGTTGTCGAAGTGCTTATAGATATAGACGGGGCGGGCGGCGCGTTGAAGCCGGGTTTGAACGTAACATGCGAGATAGCGGCCATATCAAAGAAGGATGTCCTGCTGGCCCCGATGGAGGCGATTACGCCGGACAAGGATGATAACTTCATGGTGTTTGTAATCGACGAAGACAAGCTGACCATAAGCAAAAAGCAAGTTGCCGTAGGCATAAATTCCGATATGCAGGTAGAAATACTTGACGGGCTCAACGAAGGCGACCTTGTGGTGGTTGATCCCCAGCCGAGCTATAGGGAAGGAATGCGCGTCAGGATTAAAAAATAGGCGGCCGGCTTTTTTCGGTGCGAAAAAAAGAGAGGTACTGGCATGAACTTTTCCGAAAGTTTCAAGCAGGCTTTTGACAGCCTGAAAGTGAATAAGCTTCGTTCAATCCTAACCATGCTCGGAATAGTGATGGGCGTATTCTCCATTATTACCATCATGGCCATCAGCAGCGCCACCGAGGGATACATGAACGCCCAGTTCGAAAAAATCGGCGCGAATACGATAAGTATCAGTTATAAAAATTTCAACGTGGATAAACGGGAATGGCTGACATTGAAAGACTTGGATTACGTAAAGGAAATCGCGCCCGAAATAAAAAATATAGCCACATACATACAAAGAAGCGGCGTGCTCAGAATCGGCGACAAAACCAAGGACGCCGTTGTCATGGGCGTGTCGTCCCAATTCAAAAATTTCGGTCTCATCGAGATGACATACGGGCGGTTTGTTAACGAGTTCGACGTAGCCAAGAGGACCAAGGCGGTTGTCGTGGATGAGCTTTTTGTTAAAAAGTTCTACAAGGAAGGGCAGGATATTGTCGGCGAAGTGATACAATTGAAGACGTCCTCAGGGAATACGGTATCTCTTAAGGTAATCGGCGTGATGGACAGCGGGTACGACATGTTTGAAGGCATGCTCAGCAGCGACATGATACCTGCGATAATATATATGCCCATCACTACGGTCCAGTCCTTGTACCCGAACAGTCAAAGGCTGAGCTCCATAGATGTCACGCTGACCGAAAAAGACAAGCTGCGCGAGGTCGGAAACAGGATTGTCAGTTACCTTGAAATGAAGCATGGCGGCAAAGACATTTATATTGCGCAAAACTCGGCCGACATACAGAAAGCCGTCAGTGACGTACTCGGAGTCGTTTCGTCGATATTGCTCGTGATTGCGATCATAACGCTGATTGTCGGCGGCATTGGAATTGTTAACATACTGCTTGTTTCCGTGACCGAGAGAATAAGGGAAATCGGGATAAGGAAAGCGCTGGGCGCCCAGAAAAAGGACATAGTTCTCCAGTTTCTCACCGAATCAATTATAATGACGGGCATCAGCGGCCTGATAGGTATTGTTCTGGGGATTACCGCGGGCGGCGTTATATCCGCGCTGATAAAAATACCCCCGGTTATCGATTTTGCTGTAATTATACTTGCCTTCCTGGGGTCGGTTGTCCTGGGAATCATCTTCGGGGTCTACCCGGCAAAACGGGCCGCCGACCTGGATCCGATAGAGTCGTTGAGGTATGAGTGAGGCCAAGGGGGCTATTCACTCATGAACATAAAATAAAAATTTTAGACGATCAAAATGATCCCTGCTATGACCAGGATTGCTCCGACCAGCCTGGCCAGCGTTATTTGCTCACCGAGAAACGATACGGAGCACAATATGGTGATAAGAGGCGAGCTTGACATGATAATCGTGACCAGCGATACGTCGCCTTTTTTCAACGCCGCATAATATGCCAGGTCCCCTACCAGGGTTGCCAGGAGTGCTTCCGTTCCGATCAGCCACCATGTGCTTGCCGGAATGCTGTTGATTTTTGAAAAGTTGCCGCTGATGATGACCCATCCGGATACGACGCTGGCTGCAAAAATTGTACGGAGTACCAGGCCGGCTGTCGGGTCTATGTTTTTCAGCGCTGCTTTTGCAAAGACAGGCGCAACACCCCAGCAAATCATGCCGAACAGCGAGAGAAGCACAACCATTTTTTTTGGACCTCCATTTTTGCCTGTCATTTTTTACTATCCTTTCCAAATGACAATATGAAAATAAACTTTATATTATTACTGGAATATATTTAATCGGTTTTTTTCAAAAAGGACGGACAAAAATATCAACATGACGAAACTGAGTAAAACAATTGGTATATTATTGATATCGATATTGATATTTATTACTTCTTTTGCTGCAATTCATACGACGCCGCTAACACCGGCCGCGCCAGCAGCACCGGCATCTGCAGGGAATGAGCATACTGCGTGTTCAATGTTGGCGCGGGTTGTATTTTCCGGACATGAGCCCGCGGCAATGGACAGGTTTGCGCCTGTTGCATCCGATGATCCTGCGCCTGTTTTACTTTCCTGGCGGGAACTTTACAGTACGGAAGAGATAATTGAGGAGGGCGTCAGCGTAGACATGGTTTCGGGACCTACCGCCGAAATGCCCTGGGAAAATGACGAAGAGTTCATCAAGGCCAGGCTGAGAAACGGCGCAAATGTGCTCCTGGGAGGCTACAGGACTGTGTTGAAGGATCCGCTGCCGGGGGAAGAGTATAATGTGCACCTTGCCGCGAGCTTGCTGGCAGGCACGGTTGTAAAACCGGGGGAGGTATTTTCCCAGAATGCCGCCATAGGGCCGTATACCGAGGAAAAAGGTTTCGAAAAAGGGCCTACCTATATCGGCACTACGCTTACCGAGACAATTGGCGGCGGTGTGTGCAAAGTAGCGTCTACCCTCTACAATGTTGCAGTGCTTGCAAACCTCAAAATAGTTGAAAGGCATAATCACAGCATGCCGGTGCCTTATGTCCCGTACGGGCAGGATGCGACGGTATCATACGGCTCTAAAGACATAAAGTTCATGAACAATACGAAGTCCGATATCATGATATGGGCAAAGGGCGTGGGCAATGTGCTGTACATGGCGATATACGGCAGCCAGCCGGGGCCGGAGGTAAAATGGATTCATGAAGTAGTGGAGATAAGGAAAGCCCCGGTGCAATATAAGATAAACCACGAACTGGCGCCGGGCGAAGAGAAGATTATATTGGAAGGAATGGACGGCGCCGTGGTCAGGTCGTGGATTACAATCAGCACGAGCAATAGCATGGAGACCAAATACATGGGCGTCAGCAGCTACAAGCCAATGCCCTATATAATTGAAAAAGGCCCCTGAAAATAGCTATATATCATGCATCCCATGCATAAACCTGCTATTCCCGAATAATATCATTAAAGATGATTTTATGGGGAATTTGCCATGCGGAGAAAAGCGACAGCCGCGTTTCCGCTTTTTCTGGCGGGTCAGGGTATTTTGAGCCTGGGGGAATCCGTCAGGTTTATTGCAGTAACAACGCTTATTTATAAAACCACGGGTTCCGGTATTTCTACCGCCGCGGGCGCAGCCCTGTCGGCGCTGCCGGGCATTATCGCGTCGCCTTTTGCAGGCGTGCTGGGCGACAGGATAAATGAAAGCAGGGTGCTTGTCCTGACCGATATTATGAGGTTCATTATAACGCCGCTGTTCCTGCATGCCGGCAACACGGCGCAATTATACCTGCTGCTGGTGGTAATATCTGTTCTTGATGTTTTCTACGGGCCGTCAAGAAGAAAATATATACTGGGATTGACCGGCAGGAAAGGGGCACTGAAGGCAAATTCACAGTTGGCGGGCGCTGCCGGGGCAGCCTATATCCTAGGCCCGTTGCTGGCAGGTTTTCTTATCGACATGCAGGGGCATGCCTGTGCGATAATTGCCGCAAGCATCTGTTGCCTTGCTTGCTGTATATTCACGCTGCTTTCCGTTGCAATGGGCGGACACGGAAAACAGCCGTCGCCGGGAGTACGCCAGGGCGGGATGGCTGACTTCAGCGAGGCGGTCAAATACTGCCGGACCACGCCTGTTATCCGCGAATTGCTTTTTGTTGACATGGTCATCGGGTTTTGTGTTATTTCAATTAATTTATCATTTTATCCTTACGCGTTCGATGTGCTCAAGGTCACCGCCAGGGGATGGAGTCTCCTGATTACCGTCTATTACGGAACAAGCCTTTCCGCCATGGCGATTGTGAAATATGCCGGGACGCGGCTTGCGGATATCGAGAGGAAGCTTTTATATCCAAGCCTGGGGATGGTGGCTGTTGCATGGATGCTTTATGCTTTTACGAAAAACTATGCCGCGGTGCTGATTCTTCAATTCACGGAAGGCACGCTGATTGCCTTGTGCGGCATAATAC
>JBLNDI010000109.1:0-8001 GCA_050261495.1 Bacillota bacterium | reverse complement strand
CGTGAAAATGCCCGTCATAATAATCCTGCCCTGCCTGGTGGTGAAATGGATGGCCTCGTCGATGGCGTTTGACGTGCCGCCTACGCACTCGTATACCTGGTCTGCGCCATTGCCGCCGGTTAGCTTCATAACATCATCGACAACGGTATCCTTGTTGTACAGGATAACGTCGGAAGCTCCGCACTTCTTTGCAATCTCCGCCTGGTAAGGATATTTGCTGATTGCTATCACGTTGCCGATTCCCTTAGCGCGCAATACCTGTATCAGGTTGAGGCCTAAAACGCCGCACCCGAATACGGCGCATACGTCGCCCAACTGCGGGTTGCCCAGCCTTGCCGCATGGACATTCACAACAAGAATATCCAGCAGGGCCGCTTCTTCCAGGGTTACATTATCAGGCAGCTTGACAAGCTTGTCCTTGTGGACCGATGAATACTCGCCATAGCCGCCGGGCAGCATGCGGACGTAAGGAAGCCCTATATGGGTCATGCCTTCATCGCACATGTGGAACTGGCCGCTCATGCAGCGGGGGCATGTTTTACCGAAGTTGATGCATGAATGTATTGCTTCAACGGCAACGCGGTCACCCGGTTTAAATCCGGTGGAAGGATCTGCCGCAACCACGGTGGCAGCATTCTCATGCCCAAAAATTGCGGGCAGGTTCTTTGCAGGAAATCTGCCGTCCTGGGCTCCCGAGAAAAAATGCAGGTCGGAACCGCATATGCCGCATACGTTGTTTCTGACCAGGACCCAGTCCCCTCCGTATTCAGGCATGGGGAAATCACCGTAAGACAGCCCTTCGAACCAGGGTTTCCCGTTCCAGATAATGGCTTTCATTGTTTTTTCCATTATTATTCGCTCCTTTCAAAGTGCAACTTTTGCCTAACCAGAATTATTTTCCCTTCTTGCTTAGCGTAACGGACATGAGAACCGCAAAGATGACAACCACGCCGGTTGTAATGTCCTGGAAGTAGTATGTCATTCCAAGCATTGTCAGGCCGTTGCTGAGCATTGCGATAATAAACGCGCCGACAACGGTCCCGAGGATGGTTGGCTGTCCCTCGCCGAACATGGTCGTACTCAGGTATACTGCGGAAATAGCATCCATAAGGTATCCTTCACCCGAGGTTGGCTGAGCGGAATTCAGCCTGGAACAGACAAGCACGGCCGTAAAAGCAACCATAAGCCCGGACACCACATATGTTATAAATTTGTAGAATTTTACGTTTATTCCTGAAAACATTGCCGCTTCCCTGTTTCCCCCAATGGCGTATATGCGGCGTCCGAGCTTGGTTTTTTCCATGAGTACATAGCATATCACTATGAATACCAGCATTATGATGACCATAATGGGAATAATTTCAAAAACCATTTCGGAATTGATTGCCCTGAATATGTCTATCCCTTTTCCCTCAACGCCTTTTACATATATTGGGTTTCCTTCGGTCATCATCATTTTAATGCCGTATACAATAGAGCCTACGGCAAAGGTTCCGATGAAGTCGGGGAGTCCTATATATGAAACCAATATTCCGTTTACAACGCCAATAGCCACGCCGACCACCAGGCCTACCGCCAAAGCAAGGAAAAAGTTGGTAGTCGACATCAGGATCCTGACAAAAATTATTCCGACAAGTCCCGTGGCAAATCCCACCGACATATCAAATCCGCCAACCGCCATAACAAAGGTAAAACCCAGGGAAATGATAGTCAGCGCCGACATTTGCTTGAGCAGCAGCATCACGTTTTTTGTCGTAAAAAAGCCGCCGGTCATGAACGAGAAAAAGATGAATACCAGCAACGCGACGATAACCGTGCCGCACTTGCGAAGTATATTCTTGCTTTTTTCAGTAATGTACGCATTCATTCTATTTTGCCTCCCAACATCGCATGCGAAATTCTTTCCTTGGCGTCCGGGCCGAAGGATGAAAATTCACCGACTACAGCGCCGTCATTTACAACCAGGATCCGGTCGCACAGGTTCAGCAGCTCAGGCAGGTAAGATGACATGAACAACACCGACTTGCCTTCTTCAACGATTGAGTTGATAAGTTTGTATATATCACGCTTTGCCATGATATCTATACCCTTCGTAGGCTCATCGAGTATCAGGATATCAAACTCACCTGTAAGCCACTTGGAAAGTACAACCTTCTGCTGGTTGCCGCCCGAAAGATAGCGAATGATCTGGCGCGGACCCGTCGTCTTTATCGACAAGGCTTCGATGTGCTTTTCGGCGGTTTTAAACTCTTTCTTTTTGTCAAGGAATATGTAGCGAGCGAATTTATCCATATAGGCCAACGAAATATTTTCCGCAACCGTAAAATTGATTACGAGACCCTGGAGCCGCCTCTCCTCCGGCACCAATGCCAGCCCGCGTTCCAGGGCCGACGTGCTTTTTGGCTTATATTGCTTTCCGTTAATAAAAATGTCGCCCTTCTGGATCTTGTCTATTCCAAAAATAGCACGGGCAATCTCGCTTTTTCCGGCGCCAATCACACCGGCAACGCCGAGTATCTCCCCCTTGTGCAATGTAAACGATACATCCTTCAGCTTGGAATTGATCAAATGCTCAACCCTGAGTACTTCCTTCTGCTCCTCCGTTTTGCGCTCCCGGACAAATACTTCGTAGTGCTGACTGCCGATCATCATGCTGACAATCTTATGGGCTTCGATTTCATCCTTTTCCAATGTGCCCACTTTAAGCCCGTCCTTGAATACGGTCACCCGGTTGGATATTGCTACTATCTCTTCAATATTGTGTGAAATAAAAATTATGCCTATACCTTCATTGCTCAGGTCTTTTATTATCTGCAGCAGCCTGTCGCGCTCCTCTTCGCCAAGAGCGGTTGACGGCTCGTCAAAAATCAATATCCTGGGATTATATACAAGGGCGGAGCTTATCTGGATAATCCTCTGCAATGACGTATTGAAATACATTACAGGTTTTTTAACGTCCAGGGTGATGTTCAGCCTCGCCAGGACATTTTTGGCTTTCTGCGCCATTTCCTTGTCTTTCAGCAGCCCGAACCGGTTGCCGCGTTCGTTGCCGATGAAAATATTCTGGTACGCGTTAAAATAGGGAACGAGGTTGATCTCCTGGTGAATGGTGTATATTCCCGCTTCCTCGCTGTCACTTGCAGCTTTGAAATTAACCTTTTTGCCATCTATCATCAAGGACCCGGAGGTGGGCTGGTACACGCCTGAAAGAATTTTCACAAACGTGGATTTCCCGGCGCCGTTCTCCCCGACCAGCGCGTGGATCTCTCCCGCCCGCAAATCAAAGTCGACATCCGAGAGAACGCGCACATGATCAAACTCCTTGCATAGCTTTTCAGTTTTCAGTATGCACGCCGTATTTGCCATTATTTTCTCCTTCCTGCTTTTCTTATGGCTTTGCGCTTTATTAGCCTGCCCTCGGTGGTATGTAAATATAGTCTGCGATAATAAGCCATAACTATTTAGCTTGCTCTGCGGGTTTCGAAGTATCCACCTCTATTACCCTGACCCCGGCCTCCCGGATTTTTTGAATCTGCTGGTTTTCCGTCTTCCCGGTGATTAGCATGTCCATGTCTTTTACTGACAACGCGGTAAACAATGAGGATGTGCCTATTTTGAAATGATCCGCAAGCACTACGGTGCAGTTCGCGGCCTTTGACATCTTCTTTTTTATATATGCTTCCTCAGGGTCCGGAATTGTACCCCCGTGCTCGTATGATAATCCCGAAATACCTATAAAAGCATAATCCACGTGCACTGAATCCAAATAATCGAGAGTAGCCGCCCCAAGAAAGCACATGGTGGTCTTCTTGAAGTATCCCGGCATTATTATCAATGAAATATCCTTGTCGCCCTGCGCCAATACGTTCAATGCAAGTATTGAATTTGTAATCACGGTTATGTTTGACTTTGACAACAGTTCTATCGCCAGTTCCTTTACCGTACTCCCCGCGTCAAGCAACACGGTTTCCCCCGGCTTGATAAGTTCGGCGGCAACTTTGGCTATCAGGCGCTTTTCATGGATCCGTTGGCGGGGCTGGTCAATCTCTATATCTGGCAGCGTGCGGTTCACCATGGCGCCGCCGTATATGGTTGTAACAAGGCCCATTCTTTCCAGGTATTCAAAGTCCCTTCTGATAGTTACCGGGGAAACGCCAAACATTGATGCCAGCTTGTTGGTTTCAAGGGTAACGTTGCTTTGAAGCATGTGGATTATTTCTTGTCTTCTGGCTTCCCGTGTCATTCAGATCACCGATCCAAATCGTTCATTCTTTCATTGGAAATGTTCTTTTGTTTATATATTATCACTTGGGTTTTTCTTTGTCAACACTAATAAAAAGGCATATTTCAAAGAATTTTATTGAAATATGCCCGAATGTTCGATTGTCGCATTCTGGATATCAAGGAAACAAAATTGAACATAAAAATAGGATAAGACAGGGGACCGTCCCCTGTCTTATCCTTGGCACTCGAACTAAAATAGGCTTATCTGGCTGCTTTCCGGGATACCGTCCATGCACCCGTTTTCTTGCAGGATTTCAATGACGGTTTTGCTTACCTTGGCGCGTATTTTCAAATCGTCTACCGAAACAAACGCACCCTGGGATCGCGCTTCCGCAATCGATGCCGCCGCCGCTGACCCAAGCCCGGCCAGCGAGGCAAGCGGCGGTCTGATGCGGCCGTCTTCTATAAGAAACTTGACAGCGTCCGATTTGTACAGATCGACAGGCAAAAACCCGATGCCCCTGGCATACATTTCGTTGACGACTTCCAGGATGGTCAAAATGTTCCTTTCCCTGGCTGAAACATTATTACCCGCCTTTTCATAATTCTCGATCATTCTCGCAACCTTTTCCTTCCCGTATATCATCAGCGCCGCGTCAAACTCGTCCGCCCGTACTGTGAAATACGCCGTGTAGAATTCTCTCGGGTAGTAAACCTTGAACCAGCCTATCCTCAATGCATTCAGCACGTATGCCGCCGCATGGGCTTTGGGGAACATGTACTTGATCTTCTTGCAGGATTCTATGTACCAATCCGGAACGGAGTGCTTCTTCATCTCCTCCTCGTATTCCTGCTTAAGGCCTTTTCCCTTCCTTACATCTTCCATTATTTTAAACGCAACTTTCGGCTCAAGCCCCTTGTACACCAGGTAAACCATGATATTGTCCCTTGTCCCGATGACTTCCGATATGCTGCAGGTGCCGTTTTTCACCAGTTCCTGCGCGTTGTTGAGCCAGACGTCCGTGCCGTGCGACAGGCCGCTTATCTGCAATAAATCCGAGAAAGTCCTGGGCTTTGTTTCAAGAAGCATCTGCCTTACAAACTTCGTGCCAAACTCGGGCAAGGCAATCGTGCCTATCTCGCAGCCGATATCCTCCGGCAACACGCCAAGCGGCTCGGTTGATAAAAACAACTGCATCACCTTTTCATCGTTGACCGGGACGTCTTTTATATTAACGCCGGTCAAATCACAAAGCATCTTAATCATGGTAGGATCGTCATGCCCGAGGATATCCAGCTTCAATATCGTATCGTGAAGCGAGTGGAAGTCGAAATGGGTAGTTATAGTGTCGGACTCCGTATCGTCGGCAGGCCGTTGTATCGGCGTGAAATCGTATACATCCTTCCCGTCCGGAATAACGATGATGCCCCCGGGATGCTGACCCGTGGTCCTCTTGATGCCGGTACAGCCCCTTACCAGCCTGTTGATCTCGGCATTGGTGGTGATAATGCCTTTTTCCTCAATATACTTTTTAACAAAACCGTATGCGGTTTTCTCCGCTATTGACGCGATCGTCCCGGCCCTGAACACGTTCCCTTTCCCGAAAAGCACCTCCATGTATTTATGCGCCTGCGACTGGTACTCGCCCGAAAAATTCAAATCGATATCCGGCGCCTTGTCGCCCTCGAACCCGAGAAAAGTTTCAAACGGTATGTTCTGCCCGTCGCCCTTGAGCGTCGAGCCGCACCTCGGGCAATCCTTGCGCGGCAGGTCGAATCCCGACCCTACGGAACCATCGGTTATAAACTCGGAATATTTGCATTTCCCACATACATAATGGGGCGGAAGAGGATTGACCTCCGTTATCCCCGACATCGTAGCCACGAGCGAAGAGCCGACGGAGCCCCTGGAACCAACTATATAGCCGCTTTCATTTGACTTCGCGACCAGCTTTTGCGCCACGATGTACATTACGGCAAATCCGTTCTTAATAATTGAAGTCAGCTCTTTTTCAAGCCTTGCGGACACTATTTCGGGGAGCGGTCTGCCGTATATTTCATGTGCCTTCTCATATGCGAGCGTCTCAATTTCCTGCTCGGCGCCTTCAATTTTCGGCGGATAGGTCCCCGGCGGTATCGGCGCTATCTCTTCCACCATGTCCGCAATCATGTTTGTATTTTTAACAACAACCTCGAAGGCTTTTCCCTTGCCTAGATAAGCAAATTCATCGAGCATTTCCTCCGTTGTCCTGAAATACAGCGGAGCCTGCCTGTCGGCGTCATCGTAGCCCTGCCCGGACATGAGTATCCGCCTGTAAACCTCATCGTGAGGGTCCATGAAATGGACGTCGCACGTGGCAACCACGGGCTTTCCGAGCTTCTCCCCGAGCCCTGCGATTCTCATGTTGAGCTCCTTCAGCTGCTCCCGGCTTCTTACCGCCCCTTCTTCCACCAGGAACTCATTATTGCCCAGCGGCTGTATCTCAAGGTAATCATAAAACATTGCTATTCTTTCGATTTCTTCATCGCCAAGGCCGTTAATCATCGCGCCGTATAATTCTCCCGACCGGCACGCGCTTCCCACGATAATTCCCTCGCGGTATTCATTAAGAAGGGCTTTCGGAACCCTCGGCTTTTTATAGAAGTACTTGAGGTGGGATTCCGATACTATCTTGTAAAGGTTTTTCAGGCCGGCGCCGTTTCTGGCGAGCAATACTGCGTGGTACAACTCCGCCCTGGAATGATTGGAACGCCCGGCCAGGGCTTTATCTATGTCACCCAGGCTTGATACAGCTCTCTCACGGAGTATTTCAAAACATTTCACAAGTATCGAGGCCGTGGCCATGGCATCGTCTACGGCCCTGTGATGTCTGGAGAGCCTGACGCCGAGATGCTTTGCCACAACATCCAGCCTGTGCCTTTCCAGTTCCGGGAACAGTTTTCTGCTCAACTCAAGAGTATCGACGATAATATTGTCAAACTTTCTGCCAAGAGCCCGCACCGCGTGTTTAACAAAACCGGTGTCAAATGACGCATTGTGTGCAACCACGGGCAAATCACCGGCAAATTCAAGAAATGCGGCAAGCGCTTGCCCCGCAGAAGGCGCGCCGGCAACCATGGAATCGTTTATTCCTGTCAGCCTTGTTATGTTTGCCGGTATCGGGACGCCCGGGTTGATAAATGTACTGAACGTATCGCCGATTTCGCCGTTTATTACCTTGACGGCGCCAATCTCGATAATTTTATCACTTATTGCGTGCAGCCCGGTAGTCTCTATGTCAAATACGACATACTCCCCGTCGAGCGGGTAATTAGCCTGCTTTTCGTCATTCCCGGACACAATTGAGGGCTCGTCGTCCATAAGGTAACACTCGACTCCGTATATTATTTTAACCCCATACTTCTTGCCCGCTTTATAAGCATCCGGAAACGCCTGCACCACACCATGGTCCGTAATGGCAACAGCCCTGTGCCCCCACAGCATGGCGCGTTCCACGAGTTTTTCCACCGGCGTGACGGCATCCATGGCGCTCATTTGCGTGTGCAGGTGCAGTTCAACCCTTTTGCTTTCGGCTTCGTCGGTCCTGGTCCAGGCATCAACACGGAGGATATCGGACGCCATGATGACAGGTTCCTGCGCATACTTGTCAAACCGCACCTCGCCCCTCACCTTGAAAAACAGGCCTTCTTTTATCTGCCCGCACCTGGTTTCGTATTCATTCCCCGGCAAAAAAAACTTTACGGTGAGGGAACCGGTATGGTCGGTTATATCGAAAG
>JBLNDI010000108.1:0-2803 GCA_050261495.1 Bacillota bacterium | reverse complement strand
CATCAAATGCGTGATTAATGAGTACCCGGAGGATATCGGGCAGGAAGACCTGGTAAAGGAAATCCAAAAAATAAACGGCGACAGGAGCGTTCATGGCATCCTGCTTTTCAGGCCGCTGCCGAAACATCTCGATATTAATGTTATAAAGCATGTTATCAGCCCTGAAAAGGATATAGACTGTCTAAACCCGGTAAACGTCGCGAAAGTGTTTGAAGGCGACGAGACCGGTTTTGCGCCATGTACTCCGGCTGCTGTCATGGAAATGCTCGACTATTATAAAATCGACGTTTCAGGGAGGCGCGTTGTTGTCATCGGCAGGAGCCTTGTCGTGGGCAAACCCCTTTCAATGCTGCTTTTAAAGAAAAACGCGACGGTTACCATATGTCATACGAAAACCAGGGACATTGAAAAAACCTGCAAGTCGGCCGAGATACTGATTGCCGCGGCAGGAGCCGCCAGGATGGTAACGGCGGAGCATGTGTATCCCGGGCAGGTTGTGGTGGACGTGGGCATAAACGTCGACGAAAATGGAAACCTCTGCGGCGATGTGGATTTCGACGCGGTTGAAAAAATCGTGGATTTTATCACTCCCGTACCTGGTGGAGTCGGTACGGTCACATCGTCCATTCTTGCAAAGCATGTGATAAAAGCCGCTTGCTCAGCCCGGGCATAACGGCTGCATTTTGTAAGTTTGAAAAATGCCCGTTTTCCAAGCGGCATATTTCTGATATAATTAATGAAAAAATTCGTAAGGAGACGGGCGTATGAGTGGGGATCAAGTACAAATAATTATTGCTATGGGCTTTTATTTGCTCGCTATGGTCATAATCGGCATTTTTTATACGAAGAGGGCAAGTGAAAGCACTGATGTCTTTTTTATCGGGGGAAGAAAGCTTGGCCCATGGATAACGGCGATGAGCGCCGAAGCATCCGATATGAGCGGGTGGCTTTTGATGGGTCTGCCGGGAGTGGCTTACTGGTTCGGGCTTAGCGACGCCATATGGACGTCCATAGGCCTGGCCGCCGGGACGTACATAAACTGGCTTGTGGTGGCCAAAAGGCTGAGAAGGTACTCGGTTGTCGCGGGAGACGCAATCACTATCCCCCAGTTTATCAGCAACAGGTTCAAGGAAAAAAGGAAGGTATTGCTGTTAATTTCTTCTTTGTTCATACTGGTTTTCTTTACCGTCTATGCAAGCAGCTGCTTTGTCACGTTCGGCAAGCTTTTCAGCACGTTGTTCAACATAGATTACCAACCGGTTATGATAATCGGCGCAGTAATCGTTATCCTGTACACTTTCCTGGGAGGGTTCCTGGCTGAAAGCGTATCCGATTTTATCCAGGGCATTATCATGATACTGGCGCTGTGCGCTGTTTTTTTCCTGGGAATACCCGCTGCCGGCGGCATACCGGCCATATTGGAAAATATCAAAAGCATCCCGGGGTTTTTTGAGTTCTTTGGAATTGCCCAACCCCAGCTGGCGGACGGCGTCCAGCAGCTTGACGCGGCCGGGAGGCCCTTGTTCGGCCCTGCGGGCAGTTACGGCTTTTTGACCATCTTGTCGACGCTTTCCTGGGGGCTTGGCTATTTCGGGATGCCTCATGTTATATTAAGGTTCATGGCTATTAAAAAATCTTCCGAGTTGAAGCGCTCCAGAAGGATTGCGACGATCTGGTGCGTTATTTCACTGTTTGCCGCGGTTATGATAGGATTGATCGGCCGGGCGCTTTACCCGTCCGAGTTGCTTACCCAGACCTCTTCGGAGAATATCTTTATAATAATGTCGACCGGCTTGCTGCCGCCGCTGCTTGCAGGCATTGTTATGACGGGCATACTTGCGGCTACGATGAGTTCGTCGGACTCTTACCTCCTGATATCTTCGTCGGCCTTAGCAAAGGACATTTTCCAGGGAATTCTGAAGAAGAACGCGACAGACAGGCAGGTAATGATTATTTCAAGAATTACGCTGCTGGCGGTGTCCATACTTGGAATAATAATCGCCTTGGATGAAAACAGCATAATTTTCAAGGTTGTATCCTTTGCGTGGGCTGGTTTCGGAGCGACCTTCGGTCCTATAATACTTTTCTCGCTGCTGTGGAAAAGGACCACGAGGGCAGGCGCTGTTGCGGGCGTGCTGACCGGCGGCATTATGACGTTCGTGTGGAAGCTTTTGGTGAGGCCGATGGGCGGTTTGCTGGACATATACGAGCTGCTGCCGGCGTTCGTGCTGTCCTGTATAGCCATCGTTCTGGTATCGCTGTTGTCCGGGAAACCTGAAAAGGCCATACTGGATGAATTTGAGCTGGCCAAGACGTACGAATGCTGATGGCAGCCTGACAAGGCAAATAACAAATTCAGCCCTGGAAACAGTAAATGCTTCTCAAATATTGCAAACTGCGCGCACATTGCGAGCGAGCTTCTGAATTATGCTTTTGACGTGTTCACAATAGAAAATGACAATGATATAGATGAATTGCTGAATTATTTGATGAAGCAGGGGTACTCTATGATCATCGGCGACGTTTTGACATGGGAGATAGCGAAGAAAATTGGCATGTCAAGCGTTTTGCTCACCAGCGGGACGGAGTGTGTCCGAAACGCCTTTGACGAAGCCGTTAAGA
This sequence comes from Bacillota bacterium, assembly GCA_050261495.1. Taxonomy (GTDB): domain Bacteria; phylum Bacillota; class Clostridia; order Acetivibrionales; family DTU013; genus JBMNKL01. Next base: position 181 of record JBLNDI010000108.1, on the reverse strand, counting down.
TACACGAGTATCTTGAAAAATCGACTGATGACTTACCGTTGACATTGCCCGGATTTAGGATATAATCCTGAGTTTTGCAGCAAAATGAAAGAAAAAAGCCCTAGACCGCTTATGTATGAACGGTTACGGGCTTTTCATTTTTATCACAAAGTTGTAGTGTAAAAACTCATTTTTTAGTGTT
>JBLNDI010000107.1:0-13630 GCA_050261495.1 Bacillota bacterium | reverse complement strand
AACTATATGCGGTTTTCAAGGAACGTCATCCAAATATTGCTTTTTATTGCTTTTTATACTTGTTTTATGCTTCAAATTTGCCTTTCAGCAAAATTACCAGCTACTTTTCGATTATCTTCTTTTTATAAATAATATCCTGTTTACAATAGTGAAAAGTAGTATAAATATAAATATATAAATATGACGTAAAAATATAGACACGAATTATTTTCTGATACGGGGGTCATAAAATGAGACTGGTAATAATCGGCGCGGTGGCGGCAGGAACCTCCGCCGCGGCAAAAGCAAGAAGAAACTCCGAAGAAGCTGAAATTGTCATATACGAAAAGGATAGTTTCATTTCCTACTCCGGCTGCGGCATGCCATATTACATCGGGGGAGAGGTTGAGAGCGCAGATGAGCTGGCGCCGCGGGATCCGGCATATTTTAAGAAAATGTATAACATAGATATTTTCACCTTGCACGAGGTGCTATCCATAAATCCGGGTGAGAAAACCGTGCAAGTTAAAAACCTTGCATCGGGCGAAGTGTTTGCGGACACCTACGACAAGCTTATAATTGCGACCGGCGCAAGAGCGTTTGTCCCTCCGATAAAAGGCGCCGGCAATTCCAATGTTTTCACCTTGCGCAATTTAAACGACATGAACAGGATCAAAGCCTTTATCGACGCAAATCATCCCAAATCGGCCGCCGTTATCGGCACGGGACTGGTTGGAATTGAAGCGTGCGAAAATTTAAAAAGACTTGGACTTGAAGTAACAATGGTTGAAATTTTGCCCCAGGTGACCCCCGTGCTTGATGCCGACATGTCCGTATACGTAAAAGATCACCTTGAAAAGAACGGGGTAACCGTTTTGACCGGCGTTTCCGTAGATGAAATTACCGCAAGCGGCTTGGCATTATCCGGCGGCAACAATGTCAATGCTGATATGGTGCTCTTATCGGCAGGGGTACGCCCAAACACGGAGCTTGCCAAAGCGGCGGGAATAGAGCTCGGAGTCGCGGGAGCCATCAAGGTGGATAAGAAAATGAGGACAAACCTCGAAGATATATACGCATGCGGCGACTGCATCGAGCTATTTCATGCCGTGACAGGAAAGCCCGTATACCAGCCGTTGGGCTCAACAGCAAATAAAACGGGAAGGATCGCCGGTGATTCTGTAACGGGAGGTTCGCTGGAATTCAGGGGAGTATTGGGCACCGGTATTTTCAGGGTATTTGACATGACCGTTGCATTTACCGGGCTGTCTGAACGGGAAGCCGCCGGGTTGGGTTATGATATTGCGGTTTGTCACAATATCAAACCAAACAAGCCTGAATACATGGGCGGCAAAGAGATGGTCATCAAGGGCATAGCGGACAGAAAAACCGGCAGGCTGCTGGGCATTCAGATTGTTGGCTTTGAGGGAGTGGACAAGAGAATTGACGTGCTTGCCGCTGCAATCACTTTCCAGGCGAAGGCCGAAGATCTATTCCATCTTGACCTGGCATACGCCCCGCCCTTTTCAACCGCAAGAGATCCTGTCATGTACACCGGGATGATACTCGACAATGATATTAACAAGGGCAGGCGCCTCATGACGCCAAAGACATTGGACACGCTAGTGAATTCAGACGAGAAATTTACGCTGATAGACGTCAGGCCTGCGGCTCAATACAAAAGAGGCCATATTGATTCCGCGCTGCATATTCCGCATGATAAGCTGAGAGCTTCCGTATCCGGGCTGGATAAGAATACCGCGGCTGTAGTTTATTGCACGAGGGGCATTACCGCAAATGCATCACAAAACGTATTGATCAATAACGGCTTTAAAAAAACCTACAACCTATCGGGAGGCTACAGGCATTACAGCAAGGTGCATAAGAAGGAAGGCATAAAATAGTACCTAAAGCATATAATCATAAAAATTTTCCATTATTAGCTTGACAAAAGAAAATCTCCATTGTATTATTGTATTAAGCGCTTAATACAGTAATACAAAGGAGTGATTAAATGCCTTGGGAACTAAAAACGGACCGCCCTATCTATACGCAGCTTATTGAACAAATCGAACTAAAAATATGTTCCGGGGTTTATGCGCTTGGTTCCAGGCTCCCTTCTGTCCGTGACCTTGCACAGGAGGCCTCGGTTAATCCGAACACGATGCAAAGAGCTCTTGCGAAACTGGAGGAAGACGGGCTTATTTATACCAGCCGCACAAGCGGCAGATTTGTGACGGAGGATGAGAACGTGGTTTACAAGGTAAAAAACAAGCTGGCGCTGGAACAGGCGCGTGATTTCCTGGAAAAAATGAAACAACTAGGTTTTGAAAGCAAAGAAATATTAAGCATAGTTAAAACAATGCTGGAAGAGGTGAAATAATGAATACGATTCTTGAGTGCAGAAATCTCACGAAAAACTTTGGCGCAAAAAAAGCACTTGACAATATAAACCTTTCGGTAGAAAGGGGAAGAATCGTCGGGCTTTTGGGACCAAACGGCAGCGGAAAAACCACCTTTATAAAAATATGCAACGAGCTGCTCACCCCAACAGCCGGCGAGGTACGGATAGCCGGTATGAAGCCGGGCGTGGAGACGAAAAAGATAGTATCCTATCTTCCGGAAAAAACTTACCTGAACGATTGGATGAAGGTTTCTGAGATTATCGGGTTTTTCCGGGACTTTTACGTCGATTTCAGCCCGGAAAAAGCTTATGACATGCTGAAAAGACTGAATATAAGCCCCGACAGCAGGCTTAAAACCCTGTCCAGGGGTACTAAAGAAAAAGTGCAGCTAATCCTGGTCATGAGCCGCGAGGCGCAATTATACCTCCTGGATGAGCCCATTGGCGGCGTTGACCCGGCTGCCAGGGATTATATACTGGATACCATTATACGCAACTACAGCGAGAATGCGACTGTCATCATATCCACACACCTTATCTCGGATATTGAAAAAATACTGGACGACATTATTTTTCTCAGGGAAGGGCAGGTCGTCCTGGCGAAAACAGTGGATGAAATCCGTGATGAACACGGAAAGTCTGTAGACGCTTTGTTCAGGGAGGTATTTAAATGTTAAGGAAATTGATGAAATACGAGATCAGGGCAACTGCCCGCTGGTTTATTCCATTATACGCCGCGCTTTTGATTTTTACGCTGATAAACAGGTTCCTGCTCACCGTCGGCCCGTTTGATTACAAAATATCCATGACAGCGTGGCAAATTGTCGGTATCCTGTCAGGGATCATATATGTTTCTCTATTTATGGGTATCATGGTCGTGTCTCTTGTGGTGGGTATACAAAGATTCTATAAAAGCCTCCTTGGCGATGAAGGTTACCTGATGTTCACACTCCCGGTCAAGACATGGAAACTCGTTATGAGCAAACTGCTGGTCACAATGCTTTGGCACCTGCTGAGCTCAATCATAGGCATTTGTTCCATCCTGCTGCATATAACACATCGGAATGTAGGGGAATTCGGCGAATTACTTGCATTGATTCAAAAATACGTGGGACCGGTTGGCTATGTTTCAATTCCGCTGGTTGTGCTGGCATCGGTTGCAATGGGCATCATTCAAATGTATACGGCAATCGCTCTTGGGCATTTATTCAGAAAGCATAAGATCCTGGCGTCGTTCGGGATGTACGTGGTTATTAGCACGTTGAGCCAGATGGTTTTCATGCTGGTTATGCCTTTCTTTATGGATGTGATACTATCCAACGCGCTCCGTTCCACTGTGCCTACGCCGGCTCAAATCAATACGATGATACTGGTTATCTTCGCCGTCTTCGCGGCATTAACGGCAGCGGGGTATATTGCAACAAACGCCATCCTGAAGCAAAGACTTAACCTGGAATGACGGCTGGCTATATTTACAGACAAGCTTCGGAAAAGCAGCCGGACAACTATCAAGTGAAGCGGATTCTCCGCTTTAAACGTCAAAGGCAAGGGAGACTGGCCGCTCCCTTGCCTTTACCTTTTTGAGACCATTCAAAATATATGATATGGTACGGAATTTGACTATTATCCTATATATTTGCTTAAATAATCGGCGAACTCTTTGCTCACTTCGTACCTGTTGATGAAGCCGATATTTACGTAATACGCGGATTCGTAAAATATGCCGTTTCTGTTGTATATCCTTATTGTTACCATGTTTGCCAACGCATTGATAGCAGCGCCGCGGCTGGGCTCAACCGCTCCCGGGCCGGGATTGCCCATATCCATCATTCCCCGTGTAGGCTCCGACCCGGCGCCGCCGCTTGATACCGGGGTATCGCCCGAAACAACGCCGGTACTGCCGCCACTGGCTGATGCTGCACCGGTTTCAGCATCGTCTGTAATTACCAGCGGCATGTCTTCCGCAATAGCTGCACGCCCTACAGGCATATCAGGCGGCTGGGGTTCGGAAAAACCATTTGCCCCAAAACCGGCCCTGTCCGGCGCCATCATATCCGGGCCCGCATCACCTGGCTCGCTCATACCTGACCCTGCCTTGTCTGCCGGAACCCTCCTATCCGGCGCCGATTCTTCCGGGGGCATCAAGCCGGGATCCACAGCGTCAATTTCAACGCCGCCTGCACTTCCACCACCCGCATCATTAAAGTTAAACAGCTTGTCAAAATACTTGTCACTGGAATTCTTCAACTTGGAATAAAACCCGTAGAACTTCTCTATCTCATCCCTGTCCGTTATTTCCTGCCTGACGTCCGTCCGGCCTTCCAGCTTGCTTTGCTCCGAGTGGACAATAAACTGGATTTTTGCGATATCATCCGCTTCGTCAATGCCGTACAGGGCAAGATACCTGGCCGAATCCTCATCCTGGTTGTTGTTGTAGCTTTCAAACACAAAGAACTGGAAAAGCTGGTATCCATTTTCCCTTTTTACAGCTACGACCGCTTCGCTGCCTGCGGGAATATAGCTGTACACCTCGCAGCCTATCAGGCTCTTATCGGGGCTGGTTGCAATATCCGCAATCTTTTCCCCGATATCGCTTTCATTTATCGTGTCCGGCAAGCCATACTCCGCCCTTATGTCGTCGTATAGCAATATATAATGCCTGTCGTCGATCCGGAACTGGTTGAGAAGCGGGGCGGCCATGTCCTCCCTTCCCGTCAGTCCGGCATCATTAGTTGCAATTTCCCCGGGCGGCGTAACGTAATTGGAATTCCTCGATATACTGTAATAAGCCAGTGATCCCACGACAATCGCAACAGCCAAAGCCAGCGCTGGGATGGCTTTTTTATAATTGTACGGCGCTATAAAAGAGAACCCTTGCTTTCTTTCGTATTGCTTCAGAATATTGTCCAGCATCCTCTTTTTATCGGATTCACTTGGTTTTATTTGATCGAAAGAAAGTTTCAATTCTTCTTTTTTCATTCAAAATCACCTTCCATTTCCATTTTCAAAAGCTTCCTGCCATAATGAAGGTAGCCTCTGATTGTGGCCGGGTCCTTTTTCATTATCTTCGCAATCTCAATAGTCGAATAACCTTCATAATAGTATAAGTATATGGCAGTCTTGTACTTGGAAGGGAGCGCCAAGACTTTTTCAAGGTTGCTGTCTATGTTAAACGGCTGCTCAACCGCCGCTTCAGCCACATGGTTGATGCCCACGGTTTTTTGCCACCAATGCCTGAAATGGTCCCTGCATAAATTCGTTGCAGTCCTGATAAGCCATGCCTTCTCATGTTCCTCGCTTTCAAAAACCGTTTTGTCCTTCATCAGCCGGATAAACGTATTTTGAACCATGTCTTCCGTATCCGGCCTGTTTTTCATAAACATGAAGCAAACGCGGTAGACGGTATCCGCATGGCGGTCATATATCTGCTGCAGCTCTTCACTCGTACGCAATAAAGAACTTTGCACCTGACTTCCCCCTTCCATGATTAATACGTTCGAGTGCGTAAAAACGTTTTGGCATGTTGCAATTATTTCATTTTTTCTTCAGGCTTTTTTGGCTTTTATTATCGTCGTGTTGCCCTTCCGGTATACCATTTCGGCAGAAAAAAACCCCTGCTTTCTTCAGCAGCGCGGCCTGGTTGTCAACCTTGCAGGGCGTATCAAAATTCAGGATTTTGCTATTTCTGCTTCAGTAAATCGCGTATTTCTTCCAGCAGCAACGCTTCCTTCGAAGGAGCGGGAACTTCCGCCGATTCATTCGCTTCCCCCGCTTCCTCAGCTTCTTTCTTTTCCCTTTTCTTCAGTGAGTTTATCAATTTAACAAACAGAAAAATGGAAAAAGCAATAATCAGGAAATCCACAACCGACTGTATAAATGAGCCGTATAAAATTGCAACTTCCTCAGCGTCGCCTTTTGCGGGCGTTATAACGTACTTTAAATCCCTGAAATTTACTATGCTCAAAAGGATGCTTAAAACTGGCATTATAATATCATTGACCAGCGAAGTGACAATCTTGCCGAATGCTCCGCCGATTATTACGCCGACCGCCAGGTCAATAACATTTCCCTTTATTGCGAACTCTTTAAATTCCTTAAACATGCAAACACCTCACTTCAAATAAGAATTTCAAACGCGAAAAAAGCTGGTCACCGGAAATAAGCCGCCTTGGACGGCACTTTTTACAATGAGGCCAAATACCAATACCCGCTCTCAAATCCGTCTGTCGATATTTAAATAATATTTTATAAAGCTTAATAAATCAAGTGGACGCCAGGGAACGAAATCCCCGGCAGTTTCAAAATACGCTTTCTCCGGCTTCTGTCATTTCATTCGAGATGCGCAATATATTTTTAAACATATCTATTATCTTTTCTGACGTTTTTACGGCCTCCGCCACATTTGCCCCGGCCTCAGCAGCGTCTTTCCGCATGACGCTTTCAATAGCTTTCCCTCCAAGATTGTGGAGGTGATGATGTATATTTTTTGCACGTCAAAAAAAATCTTCGATTACCGAAAATAATTCCTTTTTGGTCTTTTAATCGCCGTCTTAAATTTTATGTAATGCTAATCTCAACCGGTTGGCATTTCTAGATTTTATACCCGGCAATCGAAGCCCCTTTTGGTATCAAGGGCGGGCAAATGCCAGCTTCTCATAGTGCTTGTACAAGGAGTGGAAATTCCCGCTGTAGTCTTTTTTCCAGGGTTTTTTCTTCCCGCAAAAATGAAGCACTACCGTATTATAAATAATATAGTCCATATTCCACAGGTTGTTGCTCAATACTTTATAATAGCGGTAATATCTCACATCATAGTTATATAATTTTTCGTCTATGCTCTTTATTCTCTTGGCATACAACGCGTTTATAATATCCTGGTCCGGCATGATTAGTTTATAATGATTTTTTTCCACAAAATCATAAATAGCCTTCTCCTCGATAAGCTGCCTGTGCAGCCTCAGATTCATCAGGAGCACTCCTGAATTGTAGTACGCGTCAATATCGTAGGGTCTCAGCCTGAGCTTGTTTATCTCCTTGACGGAAATAATATCATGATATGCCGCCGCGTACAAATACTCCTCAATATCCATGTCATACAGTTCCCTGATCGGGTTGATAACCAAAATATCAGGGTCAAGGTACAATATGCGGTCAAGATCCTCCGGCAGGAACTTATGCGCCAGCAAACGGTAGTACATTTCCTTGGTGTAATGAAGCAGGACCGGCGCATCTGCAAAATACTCATCATTAATGCTTATTATTTTCAGCTGGCTGCCGTGGTTATCGATATAGTTGTTTAAATCTTCCAGTTCTTCAGTTGTAAGGCTTGAATGCATCAGGTAAATGGAAAAGCTTTCTTCCGGGTTATTAAGGAAGAGCGATTTCAGCATAACCTTTAAAGGTTTCACATAGTTTGAATTCAAAGTAACAAGTATATTCATACTTTACTTATTCCACCAACCTTGCGGCAATATGTTCCGCCATTCTGCCAGGTTCCCGGTTTTAGAGCTTCGGGCGTGCAATAATATCATCACTTGTATTATATCAAAAACAAAAAAGCATGAATAATGGAAATCCATTCTTTCATGCTGCTTTGAAACTTTTCAATTCGTTATTCGGTACTATCGGGGACGGCCGGGTCATATTCTTTATATATAAAGAAAACACAAAGCAGAGGTGCAAACCCGTGATAAAAGTCAGAGCCGGCTTACGGCCTATCGCAGCCAGGATAAACTTGCCCACTGTTTTGAAAACAGCCATTCTCCCCGGCGACTCAAGCGAAAGTTTGTTTATTGCGACACAGCCGGGAGAGATCTTTTGCGTGGCGAACGGGACAATAAGAACTTTCCTGGATATCCGTCCGCGAATTATAAAACTGGGTGTTTCCAACGGCGGGTATGATGAGAGGGGATTGTTGGGACTGGCATTCCATCCGCAATTTTATTATAACGGCTTGTTTTATCTTCACTACTCGGTAGCCGGAACTCAAGGTCCGGGTGCTCTTCTCCCCGCAGCCGGAGCGCAGGGCAGGAATGCTCCATCCCCCACGGCCGGATTACAAGGCAGGGGCGCTTATCCCTCTTCAACCCGAACCAAAGGCGGCGCCCTGTTCCATGCGGCTATAAGACAAGGGCATCGCGCCCTTCCCGAGTTTTTCAACCCTGACCCGTGCGATCCCGGGACGCTGAACCTGAAGTGGGTAAACAGGGAGGTCCGGTATGACCATATTGATACGGTCGAGGAGTGGATTCTGCAATCGAATGGCCAACCCCAAAAGAGGCGGACACTACTGAACTTAAGAAGACCGTTTTTTAACCATAACGGCGTCAATAGCCTGAACTTCTCGCCCGAAACGGGAAGACTCGTCCTGACAACCGGAGACGGCGGGTCAGGTTACGATCCGTTTAACCTAGCCCAGGACGATATGGAAATCGCCGGCAAAATAATAGAAATTGATATAACAAAAAATACACTTATCCAAAATCATCCCGCAGCAACGCGTTTTGACGAGCTTCCCGCGACTGTCCGGGAAACGTTGACGGTAATCGCCAAGGGAGTCCGCAATATTACCGGCGTTTCATATCAAAGGCATTATAACCAGTATATCAAGTATGTCGGAATCGTTGGCCAGGACCTGGTCGAGTCAATTTTTTCTTTTATCCAGTACAATCCGATACCCGTCCCCCAACTTATCAAGGCTTATCAAGCAGGTTTTGAGCCTGACCCTGAAGGATTTATCAATTTTGGCTGGCGGGGCTGGGAAGGCGCCTTTCCCGCTTCGATTGCCAGGAACTGTCCCGCAAACCCGGCTTTGAATGAAAAAACAATCGCTTATTACGATGAAGCAATAGAAACCTCGGAGCCCCGAATCCTGCCGCTGGCCTGTTATTTTCATAAAGACCCGCGGCCCGGCAAGTTTGGAGGAACAGCGCTTACAGGAGTCCAGCCGTATATAGGAAGCGGGATTCCCGGACTTACCGGCAGCATAGTATTTACCGATTTGGCCCGGAAAGAGAATAACCAGCCTCCGGCCAGGGGAGTATTGGCGTATACCAGGCCGAAATCATATTGCAAATTAAACGATTTCGATGCAATTGACATAGATTATGATTTTGGACAGCAACCGGCGTTTTTTGTCAGCCTGGGAACGAATACGGATCAGAGCAGGCTGTTTTTGGGAGTCTATGGTTCAATGAGTACGACCGATTCCAACCTGGGCACGGTCTTTGAAGTAATTTCACGCTGATAATTACCCTCCGCATTAAAATTCATCCGCCTTTGAGGCGGAAATAACCGTCGCCGGTACAGTAAAGGCAGACAACAAGCCAGTTGTCTGCCTTTGCCATGACCGCTGCGGTTTTCCCCTGTCGACCTGGGCTTTAGGAGGCCGTGCTTCCCGCGTCCGCCTTTATTCGGAAAAAAGCGGGGTGGAAAGATAACGCTCACCCGTATCTGGCAGCACAACGACAATATTTTTGCCGGCGCTTTCCGGACGTTTGGCAACCTCGGTTGCGGCCCAAAGCGCGGCGCCGGATGATATGCCGACGAGCAGTCCCTCCGTCTTTGCAAGCTCCCTGCCGGTCGCAAACGCGTCTTCATTCTCAACGGCAATGATTTCATCATAGATCTTCGTGTTCAGGACTTCAGGCACAAAACCCGCGCCTATACCCTGGATCTTGTGGGGACCGGGCGTGCCTTTTGAAAGCACCGGGGAACTCGCCGGTTCGACGGCGACAATTTTTATGCCCGGATTTTTTGATTTGAGAAATTCGCCGGCTCCCGTAATGGTGCCCCCCGTCCCGATGCCTGAAACAAAAACGTCCACCTTGCCGTCGGTATCATCCCAGATTTCGGGCCCGGTCGTCGCCTTGTGCACGGCGGGATTCGCCGGGTTTACAAACTGTCCCGGTATAAAGGAGTTCGGGATTTCTTTCGCGAGTTCCTCCGCCTTTGCAATCGCGCCTTTCATGCCTTTTGAACCGTCCGTCAGAACAAGCTCCGCTCCGTAGGCTTTCAAAAGATTCCGGCGTTCTATGCTCATTGTCTCAGGCATGGTAAGGATAATGCGATAACCGCGGGCTGCGGCAACTGACGCCAGGCCGATGCCGGTATTGCCGCTGGTGGGTTCGATGATAACCGAGTCCGGTTTCAAAAGCCCCCTTGCCTCGGCGTCGTCGATCATCGCCTTTGCGATCCTGTCCTTTACGCTTCCGGCCGGGTTAAAGTACTCAAGCTTCGCAATAATTACGGCTTTCAGCCCGTGTTTCTTTCCATAGTTCACCAGTTCCAAAAGCGGGGTCCTTCCGATAAGATCAGTCAAGCTCCTGTAGATTTTTGACATAGTACAGCCTCCCTCATTTTCTTTCATTATTTTGCGTTTGATCTTTCAAATTAACATGTATTTATTATTCATATATGTTTAATATGATATAGTCATTATAATCCCGCTGCTTAGTTTTGTCAATAGATTTTTAAGCAAGAATTCCACAACCTGAAAAACCTGAAAACCAACCTGAAAAACTTAAACAGTATGCAAAAACCCGCATTCGGCAACCGCTTTGCGGGCTTAAAAAGATGGATTCATCCTGCTGAAATGTGTCCACTTATTTTAGTTCAACGCCGTTAAGTCCAGGCCGTTCACCCTCAACTCCTCAGGATCTTCTCCATTGGCTTGCCTTTTGCCAATTCGTCAACCAGTTTGTCCAGCCAGCGGATTTTTTGCATAAGAGGATCTTTTATTTCCTCTACACGATACCCGCAAATCACCCCGGTAATTTTAACGGCGTTCGGGTTTATCCGCGGGGCTTCGTTTAAGAAGGTTTCGTAATCAATATTCCTCGCGATTTGCGCTTGCAAGCCCGGTTCGTCATATCCCGTCAGCCAGCAGATCACGGTATCAACTTCGGATTTGGCGCGCCCTTTGCGCTCCGCCTTTTGTACAAGCAGCGGGTAAATTTTCGAAAACGCCATTTTGTATACTCGCTCGTTTGCCATGATGTATCGCTCCCTTTAGCTTTAAATCAATCGACAATAAATTAATACGTCAGTATTTCCTGTTGTCAATCATCTCCTGCGTTATGGTAAAACAGTCAAACTGGGTCTCTTCGATATATATTTCACGCTCGACCGGCTCGCCGCTTTCAAGCTTCTTGATTATCCTGTCCACGTAGGGGCCCTGCAAAGGATTGCATTCCACATCCAGCGCTATTTTCCCCTCCAGGCAGTACTTAAGCGCAAGTCTTGTCGCGTCGAACGAGATAACTATCACACCGTCTTCAGCATTGCATTTCAGCCCGACCTCCTCCATCGCATCGATAGCGCCAAGCGCCTCACCGTCGTTCTCACAATAAACGACGTCAATATCTTTTGTAAGCTTCAGAATTTCACCCATAACCTCATAAGCCTTGGCCCTCGTGAAATCGCCGCATTCCTGCGCAACCAATTCCCAGTTGGGATTGCGCGCAATCGCCTGCTCCAGTGCGACGGTCCGGCCGATTTGCGCCGAGGAGCCGATAGTCCCCTGGATATGGACTATCCTGATTGGTTCAGCCTTCCTCCCCTGCCTTTCCAACAGGTTTTCAAGCCACTTAACAGCTTTTTCGCCCTCTTTGCGAAAATCCGAACCGATATATGCCGTAAGAAGTTCCTTGCTTTCCCGTTCGATATCCCGGTCTATCATGACGACAGGTATGCCGGCATCCTTTGCTTCCTGAAGCACGGTCTTCCAGCCTGTCTCGACCTTCGGGGAAAACACGATATAGTCAACGTCCTGCTGGATAAAGCTGCGTATCGCCCGAATCTGGTTTTCCTGCTCCTGCCGGGCATCGTCAAATATCAGGTAATACCCGTTTTCTTCGCACAGCGCCGCCTTGATGCTCTCGGTATTGGCCACCCGCCACTCCGATTCCGCGCCTACCTGTGAAAACCCTACCACGGTAAGTTTATCCTTGATTTCACCCGCCGTGGTCTGCCCTTCCCTGGCGCAGCCGCAAAGCAAAGCCGCAATGCAAGCGATTATGGCAAGTTTTCTTCTTTTCATGCTTTTCATCTCCTGCCGCTTCAATTTTCCAAATCAACCGACGGACTCTTCGGCCGTTTGCGTGGGAATCGTCGCGATTACCCTCGTACCGGTATCCAACGTGCTTTCCACGGTTAATCCATATTCTTTGCCAAATAATATCCTGATCCTCTGGTGCACCGTTTTCAGTCCGAATCCTTCTCCACTGCCGTCCTCCAGCGATGCCCTTATCTCGCCCAGCCGTTCATCAGTCATTCCGACCCCGTCGTCAGCCACTTCCAGGATTATGCGTTCGTTCTGCCTCCTGCCGGTCACACGGATAAAGCCCTTGCGGCGCTTGTTTTTAATTCCGTGATAAAGGGCATTTTCCACCAGCGGCTGCAGTGTAAGCTTCGGCAATATGAAATTTTTCAGTTGGTCGGGAATGTCAATTTCGTATTCCATCAGGTCCCGGTAACGCATCTGCTGGATTTCCAGGTAGCTCCTGATGTGTTGTTCCTCCTCGGCAAGCGTAATCACGTTCTTACCGCGGCTCAGTGAAAAACGGAAGAAATTCGACAAGCTGCTGACCATTGTAACAGCTTCCTCGATTTCCCCCGACTCGATCAGCCAGATAATGGTATCAAGGGTGTTATAGAGAAAATGGGGATTGATCTGGGCCTGCAGCAGCGCCAATTCGGTGTGCCGGCGCTGCTTTTCCTGCTCGGTGTTCTTATCTATCTGCAGCTTCAGGCGCCCCACCATGCTCTCTATTCCATTCGAAAGAATCTGCACTTCCTCCACATCGGCCTGGACCGGCTCGCATACGAGCAGGCTTCCCTTTCCGATCGCTTCCAGGCGCTCGCAAATCTTGTTAATGGGATCGACTATCCTGCGGCTTAGCTTTTTTGATTTTTTCAGCAGGAAATACAGCAGCAAAAGGGATAAAACAACAACCCCGCTCATCAGGACAACCATGTTCCGTATCATGGTTGCCTGCAAGGCGCCAAGATGCACCGCTTCATAATACAGGTAGGTATACATGTACTCCTGGATCAGGTCGGTCAGTATATAAACGTTGTTTACCAGTTGGTCCTCGCGGGAATTGTATTCTTTCGTTTCCGCGATCCGGTTTATCTTGTCCTCCAGGTTGTGGCACAGGTTCAGCACGCTTCTGATCGCGCGCAGACTATCCTTTTGAGTTGTTGTATCGATAAGCTTCCGCGCTATCATCTCTGCGGACTGTACTT
>JBLNDI010000106.1:0-5335 GCA_050261495.1 Bacillota bacterium | reverse complement strand
CAATTCGCTGTGGACGAAAGAGCAGGTTTCATGGAGGAGTTTGTCGCAATAATATTCGGCAAAAGACTTCTATGTAGCGTACCTGGACGAAGAAGCAGCCGGTTGCATGGCGCTTGTCGATTATGATCCGGCATTCTGGCCGGACATATAAAAAGGTTAACCGTAACATAAGTGAGGTTCACATGTGAACAATATTGAGTGCTTTTGTGTTATAATTGGAATATAACTCTATATAAGAATTAGTGTTGGAGGTTGGGTAATGGAATTAACAAGATTTAAATGGCTATATCTTTCTGCTAACATTGTGATAATTGCCACATTCTTGATTTTAGTTATTACAGCAATTTTTCTTACTAACAGGATTCAAGTATATTATATTGGAATAGCATCAAGAATGATTTTAGGAATATTGTGCGTTTTTAATAGTATATGGAATGCCTGTACTAATTATTATTCTATTATAAAGAATAATAGATTTCAAAAAAACGGTAATATCGCAAGATGGCTATGGTGGCTGATTTTTATTGTAGGTGTATTATGTATTATTACTGCTTTTATGGGGTATGGATTTAATGGAGTTAAAAAAACTATATAGCAACTAGAGGCAGGTATAACGGCAACGGGCGCGTGGGCAGGACGCTCATGAATTACTACTGGGTAATCAGGATTAATCAGGAGCAATCAGGGGGACACGAAGCAATACCGGCAGCTACTGCCGGTATTGCTTTTTTGATTATATTTTTGATTGTGCTATAATAACTATTATTGGTTAAAAAAATATACGAGGACTTTTATCTGCTTTTACCGGAACCATGGCTGCATGAGTGAAGTTTAGAGGCGCCGTTTCAAATATAAACAAGTAAGCAGGGAAAAACGCAGTTCAAGTCGAAATAATGAATACAAAGGAAGAGAATGCTCTTATGTCGTCAAAAAACCATGATATGGATCTGTGCAGCGGGCCGCTGTTCAGCAAGATATTGATTTTTGCACTGCCGATCATAGCAATGAACGTATTGCAGCTGATGTTTAATGCCGCAGATATGATTGTTGTCGGGCGTTTTTCGGGCAGGGAAGCACTGGCTGCAGTAGGCGCTACAGGCGCTCTTATAAACCTTATAGTTAACACATTTATGGGACTGTCGGCAGGTACGGTAGTCATCGTGGCGCAGGACTACGGAGCCGGCAAAATAAAGGACTTGAGCGATTCTGTTCACACCTCCATAACTATCAGCATAATCAGTGGGCTGGTTGTTATGGTAATTGGATTGATTTTTTGCAAACCGCTGCTGATCCTGATGGGTACTCCGGAGGATGTACTGGACCTGGCGGTACTGTATATGAAAATCTACTTCATAGGAGTTCCCGCCATGATGGTGTATAACTTCGGAGCGGCCATCCTGCGCGCGATAGGAGACAGCCGGCGGCCGATGTACTACCTTGTCATTTCAGGAATTGTGAATGTTATACTTAACCTGTTTTTTGTAGTGGCGCTGCATATGAGCGTCGATGGTGTAGCATGGGCTACGGTCATATCCCAGGTCTTCTCCATGATGCTGGTTATGATCTGCCTGATTCGGAGCAACGGAGGCATACGCTTTAAACCCCGGAAGATACGCATTGACAGGAATAAGCTGAAGATAATTGTGAGGATTGGCATGCCTGCAGGTCTGCAGAGCCTGTTGTTCTCCATTTCCAATGTACTGATCCAGTCGGGAGTCAATTCCTTCGGCTCCACCATGGTGGCGGCCAGCTCTGCTGCAAGCAATGTGGAAGGGTTTGTCGGCACCACAATGAATGCCTATTACAATGCGGCTATTACTTTTACCGGGCAAAACATGGGCGCGAAGAAGTATGACCGGATTGATACAATAGCAAAGGTAATTACGGTACTGATTTTTGCTACATGGATTCTTATAAGCGGGAGTATATTGCTTTTCGGAAGACCGCTGCTCGGCATGTACACGTCCGATTCCGAGGTTATCGAGCTTGGCATGATGCGCATGAAAGTTTTAATGACCGCATATTTTACCTGCGGCATTATGAACGTATTTCCAGGTCTGACCCGTGGTATGGGCTATTCCATATTGCCCATGATTTGCACGCTGATAGGAGCATGTCTCATGCGTATCGTCTGGCTGACAACGATTTTTGCCTGGAATCCCACGGTTGTTACGCTTTTTGCCTGTTACCCGGTTACATGGGGGTTGGCAGGGCTTGGCCAGGTAGGAAGCTTCTTTTATGCACGGCACAGGATTCGTAAAAGCGCCGCGCCTGCGGCTGAACCCGGTGCGCATGCACTGAATTGCCGATAGTAAATAGTAACAATAACATATAATAGGCGGTGCATGGATATGTTTACCATGCGCCTTTTTTAGTTTTTTGTCGTCATAGTGAGGAAATTGCTCTCTTTGAAGCATATCAGCCGGTCGCATGCTTCTTATATGCTTATACAAAAATTGTCCTTGATAATCTGGTTATTCACAAAAAAATTTTTATTTTGCTATTGCATTTTTTATTTGATTGAAGTAATATTAATATTGTAATGATTACAATAATGTAATAAATACAATATAATAAATAATACAACAGAGCGGGTGATGAGCCGATGAAAACTACATTTGAACACATAAAACAGCTACTGAAGGAAAAGAATATCAGCCTATCATACCAAAGGCTAAAGGTACTTGAATATCTTGCCCAAAATCGCTGCCATCCAACCGTGGAGCAAATCTTTACCGGCCTCCAAAATGATATACCTACGCTGTCGAAAACGACTATATATAACACGTTGCGGATTCTGGAGGAATCGGGCCTGGTAAGGGTAATTACAATCGAAGATAATGAAACCAGGTACGATATTGATACTAAAAACCATGGGCATTTTAAATGCGAATCCTGCGGAAAAATATTCGATTTTACCATCGATATGGATTCTTTGATCCCCGGAGATTTGAGCAGATTTAAGATAAACGAAAAAAATGTATATTTCAAAGGACTCTGTCCGGAATGCTTATCAAATATCAGCGAGGAGCAGTGGAAAAACTAATAAAATCTTTAATAAAAAGGAGGAGGAGTAACGATGAATGGAAACAAAACCCTTGCTAATTTAATGGAAGCGTTTGCCGGAGAATCCCAGGCAAACAGGAAGTATACGGCATATGCCAGACAAGCTGAAAAAGAAGGAAAGCTTAATGCTGCAAAATTGTTCAGGGCAGCAGCTGATGCTGAAACTTTACATGCATTGAAGCATTTTGAGGTCGCAGGGAAAATCGGCTCAACCGCCGAAAACCTGAAAGATGCCGTTGTTGGCGAAACTTATGAATATAAGGATATGTATCCCGAGTTTGTAAAGGAGGCTGAAGCTGCGGGAAACAAAGCTGCACTCATGTCCTTTACTTTTGCAATGAAAGCGGAAGAGGTCCACGCAAAGCTTTACAAGGAAGCGCTGGAGAACCTTGACCAGGCAGAGGAAGTATTCTATTATCTCTGCCCGGTCTGCGGAAATATTGAAAAAGCTGTTCCGGGAAAATGCAGCATTTGCGGCGTATCGGGAGATAAGTTCATTAAATACTGAAATATAGACCATAATATCCCGCAGAATAATGCACATTCCCCGTACTTGAGCTGTTGCTCGTCTGTGGGGGGTGTGCATTTTCTTTCTGCCTGAAGGGGGCTGTTGATGGTCCATGGAGTAAAAATCCCGCTGTTTCTTCCGCCGATTTCCCTAATTCTCGATACAAAGGACCGTGTAGCCGGGCATGATTTTGCCGGATGAATCGATCACGGGTTTGCCCGAGATGGAAACATAGTATGTTCCGGCTTTCAAATCTGCCGTAACGGACTGTAAACGGGTTTCTTCAACAAGAATTTCCTCACTTTCTTTCAAGACTGCTCCATTGCGGTCCAGCAGCTTTATTTCAAAGATACGTTCCGTATCCAAATAATGGTAGTCAAATGTTCCCGTAAATGTAACATTTCCATCCGTTTTCAGTTCGAATTTGAAAACATCTTTGTCCTGGCTGCTGTAGAGGTTTGCATCTATAATGCTGTCCATATTAAGGCTGTTGGCTTTGGCTATACTGTCATTGTCCTCAAACTCCACAACCTCTATATCATAGTTGTTGACAGCCTGAATCGGAATACAGCGCGCTGAATGAAACAGCTTTCTGACTGAATTGATGGGAACCGCAAAGTTCATATTCTGGGAATCCATCAGCGTCATGGAAGTCACGCCAATAACCTCTCCACTCATGTTAAAGAGCGGTCCGCCGCTGCTTCCGTATGAAATTGATGCGGTGGTCTGTATATACTTTATTCCAAGAATACTTCTGACACCACTGATCAATCCGTCCGATATGGTATTCTGCATATCCATCGGATTTCCAATCGCCAGGACATCATCCGCCAACTCTACTCTGTCCGAGTTCCCGAGGGTTACCACCGGCAGTCCGCTTGCATCTTTCAGCTTCAGGATGGCAATATCCTTTATATAATTGTAATTCAAAATATAATCAGTGTCGTATGTTTTACCGTTATCGAAGGAACATTTTATAGCTGAAGCTCCCTCGATGACGTGGAAATTTGTTACGACCGTTCCGGTGGACTCAATGTTGAAGCCGCTCCCTGATGCTCTCAGATTGCCTTTTTCATCGTATACTTTGATCGATACTACGGCGTTCTTTTGCCTGGCAATTTCCTTGGCGGTCTTGATAGTATACCCGGATGAAGCAGCCGGTGCATATATCGGTACGGGAGTATAAAAGCCCATTGCGGGTAATCTGAAGATGTCAGTTATTTTGCCGTCTTTGCCTGGAACAATAATCTGCTTGACAGATCCATCCTTACTGAGCCGGAATTCTTCCGATGTATCTTCTTCTTCATTATAAAGATAAGGAAGAAGAGGACTTCTTAAGCCGTCCGTTACGGTATAATATATCCAGTCGCCGCAGATATTTATTGCTTCTCCTATATCGCTGCCTATCTTGATTTTTTCTTTTTTCTCCTCGTTAATCCTGTACAGATCGCCGTAGTCATTGCAGTATATATTTTCCTCGTCCATATTTATGCCGCCGAATTCAACATCGACAATAAACTTCTTTCCGCTGCCGTCGGTTCTCATTTTGCATATACCCTGCATTGAACCTGCCGCGCCGGAGTAATAGATCCAATCCCCGCGCATATGTATAATCCGGTTGTCTACACCGACGGTGTTGGTCAGTTGCATGACATCCGTCCCCGATGTGCGCATCCTGTATATATTTTTGTTTGATTTTTTCTGATAATATATCCAGCCATTATCAGCGTAAAGGCTCATCACAGCCATATCGGACAGCTT
>JBLNDI010000105.1:0-6923 GCA_050261495.1 Bacillota bacterium | reverse complement strand
TTTTAATCATTCGACAAGGTGTCCGGATATGCCGTTATGCTGTCCGGATAATTCCGAAACGCTGTCCGGATGTTGCCGGAATCAGTGTCCGGATGCGGCCGAAATATGCACCCCTGTTTTTGAGCATGAAACGGTCTGCCGTGGCGCCCGTCATTTTGCGGATGGTTTTAGGCATGGTATCTCCCAGGCCTTTGAGAGAATCCTGGAGGAATTTCGGGAAGCAATCGTAGATTGCCGGATTCTGAACACCGTAGTCTTCTACCCAGGCATCCGTCATATAGCAGCAGAGGTCATTCTTCTCAAAGTCATGGATAATTTCTTCGGTCGTATAAGGGCCCATATTTACGCGACCCTGGAATTTTGATTCCTGGCAGAGCTGAAGATACATATCCAAAGGACTTTTACCGTATTCCTCAGCAAGCTCGGCTATGGGGAGAGAACGCCGCTGCATTAATAAAATTGATGTAATCGGGAAAAGAAATATAATAAAGGGAGGGGATTTAGTTATTTCCGGAAATTAAGTGGAATAAATAATAGGTACCCAACTGTTGATGAACCGGCGCTTATGTTTGAGATTTGAGAAAGCGAAAAGGAAAAGTGAAATGCAAATGAAAAAGGAAATAAACCCCGATACATGCTCGGATGGCGATCATATGCAGTGTGCCAGGCGTGTGCCGATATTTGCCCCGCTTGACGATTCGGAGCTCAAGCAGGTTACAGAGATTATCGTACAGAAAAGGTTCGAAAAGGACGCTTTCATTATCAGGGAAGGCGATATTCCGCGGGATTTTTTCATTGTCAACAGCGGAAAGATCAAAGTGTACAGTTACTCTCCCGAAGGGCGCGAACAGATCATGTACGTGCTGAACAAAGGGGATTTTTTTGGCGCAAGGAACCTTGTGCGGGACAAGAAAGCCGGGTTCTTTGCCCAGGCTGCGGAGGACACCGTCCTATGCACCATAGACAGCCAAAGATTCCGGGGCTTGCTCTTCAAATACCCTGCGATGAGCCTGAAAATCATGGAAGTGCTGTGTGACCGGCTGGAGAGAATGGAGTCGATGTTCTGCAGGATTAGTCCGAGGGAAGTCGACTCGAGGGTGAGCATGCTGCTGCTGGAGTTGTCTCAAAGATTCGGCAGGAGGGAAAACGGGGCGGTTCTCATAGAACTTCCCATGAGCAGGGAGGAGATGGCCGGTTCCATCGGGGTGGCAAGGGAGACTGTCAGCAGAAAGCTGGCTTTGCTCAAGAAGGATGGGATAATCGACATCCTGGGGAAACGCAGGATACTGATCCTGGATGAGGATGCACTCGCCGGTACGCTATAGGATTCTTACGGATGATATAGTATATCTGAAACTCTTCCATATATGATTCTTATGATTTTCAATTTCTCGGACAAGATCCCGGTGTGACCTTGATATGTACCCGGTATGTACCCGGTTTTATCCCAATTTAATCCTTATGTGATTTATATCACATAAATTTGTGCATCGACGGCTTATAATATACTATATATTGCATCATGTGATAACAATGATACAATATATAGTTTTTTATTATTGGAGGGTTGCTATGAAGGTAGTCAAACGGGACGGGCGCATTGTGGATTTTGAGCCCAAACGGATAGTTGATGCGATAAACAAGGCAATGGCAGAAACACTTGACGGGGTTGACAGCAGTCTTTCACAACAGATAGCCGATTCCATCGCCGGGAAGGTGGCTGAGAACGGAGGCAGGATGGACGTTGAGAACATCCAGGACCTTGTGGAGGCTGCCCTGATGGCAAGCCACAGAAAGGATGCTGCAAAAAAGTATATACTTTACCGGAGGGACCGTGCCCGGCAAAGAGCCAGGCGGTGGGAAAACGGGCTGCTGAAGGATGACTTTTTGTCAAAATACAAGCATCGGCCCTCAAATATGAAGCCGCTTGGCGAATTTGTCTATTACCGGACTTATTCAAGGTGGCTTGATGATTCAAAACGCCGCGAATACTGGTGGGAGACGGTAAGAAGAGCAGTTGAATACAACTGCAGGCTCGTGGACGGGGTTACGGCAGAAGAAGCGGAAAAGCTTTATGACAACATATATAACCTGAGGCAATTCCTGAGCGGGAGAACGCTGTGGCTGGGTGGTACGGAGATTGCGGAACAGTACGGGACGGGTAATTACAACTGCGCATTCTGCATCATTGATTCATTTGAGAAATTCAGCGAACTGTTTTACTTGCTGATGATCGGGACGGGCGTTGGTTTCAGGATTCTTAAATCCGATGTGGAGAAAATGCCGCCTGTCCGGACGAACGCCCAGGTTATTCATGAATACTATAACCCGCTGCCTCCCAAAGAGAGGCAGGACTATACTTCGCTTGTTTTTGACAGGAATATCGCTAAAATTACGGTAGGCGACAGTAAAGAAGGATGGACGAAAGCGCTGGAATTCTTTTTCTCCATTCTGTACAGCCACAGCTATCAGATGGTACATACCATCATACTGAATTATGATAATGTAAGGCCCAGGGGAGAGAGGCTCAAGAGGTTCGGAGGCACAGCCAGCGGGCATGAAAGCTTGAAGACGATGTTTGAGAAAATCACGGAAGTTATCAGCAGGCTCGGCCATGAGGAGAACAAGATACGCTGCAAACTAAGGCCGATACACTGTCTCGATATCTGCAATATCATAGGAGAAAACGTTGTGGTAGGCGGCGTTCGAAGAACTGCGGAGGTAGGTATCATCGGGGCGGACGACGAGGAATGCATTCGAGCAAAATCCGAATTGTACTATTTGAATGACCGCAAGGAATGGGTGGAGAACAAGAGCATATCGCACAGGAAAATGAGCAACAACTCCATTTTTTATGAAGAACGGCCGTCGAGGGAGCAGCTCAGATGGCAGCTTAAACAGATGCGCCAGAGCGGAGAGCCGGGATTTATCAATGCGGAGGCTGCACGCAGGAGGCGGGCTGATTTCCAGGGGATCAATCCATGTGCGGAGATACTTTTAAGGGACCGCGGACTCTGCAACCTGACCACGGTAAACGTGGCCGCTTTCGTTGACGAAAACGGGCAACTGGACCTGGAGAGGCTGACCGAGGCGCAGCGCTTGTCGGTGAGGGCTGGCATCAGGATGACCTGTGTGGATCTTGAACTGTATCAATGGGATACTGTCCAAAAGGAGGACAGGCTGCTTGGAGTCAGCCTCACAGGCTGGCAGGATGCCATGAGCATGCTGGGCTATTCGACGGAACAGGAGGAAGAACTGCTGAAGCTATTGAGAAAGACGGCTCATGAGGAAGCCGCGAAGTATTCCGCTGAACTGAAAATACCTGCGCCAAAGCTGATATGCACCATTAAGCCTGAGGGGACGCTTTCACTGCTGCCCGGCGTATCAAGCGGACTGCACCATTCCCATTCACCCTACTATATCAGGAGAATCCGCATCAACGCGGGAGACCCGCTGGTGAAGGTGTGCGAGGCTTTAGGCTACCCGGTGCTGCCGGAAAACGGGCAGAATCCGATGACATGCTCGGTCAAGGTGGTTGAATTCCCGCAGAGATCGCCGGTGAAAAGGACAAAATACGATGTATCCGCTTTGGAGCAGCTTGAGACTTATAAACGGTTCATGAGATATTATGTAGATCATAACGCATCGATCACCGTCACGGTAAAAAGCGATGAATGGAACGCAGTTGAGGATTGGCTGTATGAAAACTGGGACGAGGTCGTTGCCGTTTCTTTCCTGGCGCTGGATGATAGTTTTTACCCGCTGCTGCCATACGAGAGCATTTCCGCTGAGGAGTACCGGCGGCGAATTTCGGCGATGAAGCCGTTTATTCCGTCACTGCTCGCGGAGTACGAAAAAGAGAAGTTTGAGGCTGATATCCAGGACACAGGCTGCGAGAACGGTATCTGCCCTGTCAGGTGATTTTGGGGTCAGGCTTGAAATATCCTTTATTAACGATGCAGGGATATTGTCGTCAATGAGTGTTCTGTACTACTTCAAAAGTCCTTCAAAGAATAAACTATGGGTCGGATGGTTCAGAGATCTTAAGCGAACATATATGACATACTGTTGTCATGTTTGAATGGTATAATTTGATTGTATTTTTGATGCCAATTTTATGATTTTACGGGGGGATAAAGATGAAAGCAACCATACTGCAGGGAAGTCCAAAGAAGGACGGCAATACGGCGACACTGGCAAACAGCTTTATAAATGGATGGGTAAATAATGGGGAAAACGAAGCTGCGGAATATTTTCTGAACGGAATGAATATCAAGCAATGCCAGGGATGCCTGAAGTGCCAGGAATCATTGGAAACGCTTTGTGTAATTAATGACGATATGCAGAAAGTATATAGGGATTTTCTGGAATCGGATATAATAGTATTCGCAACGCCTATTTACTGGTGGCACGTTACGGGACAGATGAAGCTGCTTATCGACAGGCTCCAGGCTCTGCTGCGCTGGGATAACACTGCCAATTTCAAAGGCAAAACCCTCGTGCTTATATTGACTTACGGGGTTGAAGACGCGGTCGGTGAAAAAACTGTCCTGATGATGTTTGAAGATATTGCGCAATGGGCGGGCGTAAAGCTTCATGTTTTGCGCTACTGTTCGGCTTCCTCGCATGTGTCAGCCTGCGGAGAAAAGCTTGAAGAAGCTCGCATTCTAGGAGAAAGCCTGGCGAGTGTCAGATAGACGCGTGTGTTAGCGGGACGGGAGTTTGACACCAACGTTTCCGTAACACTGATAGTGACAAACCCTCGCCTCCGTGACATTACTCAGGGGTATGTTCAAGCTGCAAATGGACCATTATCCTTGCTTCCGTGCCCGGCTGCTTCCTGTCAATAGTTTTAACGGCTACGAGAGCCGTGCCGTCTCTAAGGTCGACTTCGAAATTAAACATATCCGTTCCGATAATTGTACCACTCGGGTCGATAAAAGCCACTTTTGTCCTTTCCTCTTCAAAGAAGCCTTCCGCAAAATCGTTGACAATA
Organism: Bacillota bacterium; assembly: GCA_050261495.1. Lineage (GTDB taxonomy): Bacteria > Bacillota > Clostridia > Acetivibrionales > DTU013 > JBMNKL01. The sequence goes on along the minus strand of JBLNDI010000105.1, from coordinate 1,927 downwards.
GGGTCGTTATAGGATATCTTGCCGGCAGTAGTCTCATATACGTGAGTCTCGTCATCGGAACCCAGGGATTCTATGAAAATGTTTATTTTATTGGATTCACATGGTTTCCAGTTCCTCACCTGTATTTTTACAGGAAATTCTTCGGGCAGGATGGTTAAGTCCGGATTCGCGCCGTCATACCTGTATCCAAACGTACCAATACCTTGAACAAGCAGTGTTTCATCAATCGACGGGTAGAAGATGGGGTTCAATCCTGTCTCAACATAATCGTCAGTCATTTCCAAAGCCCTAAGCGTGCCTTCGCCTTTTACAGTTATAAGGTAACCGGGCACATCCAGTACTGTTTCAACAGTTAGTTTAAATTTCAGGGTTTTAAAAATTTCATCGAGATTAGAGTACCCTCCCAATGCACTGGAATATTTGTCAAGAATAAATGCAGCGCCGAAAGCTTTATGCTCGTGTTCCTTGGTGAATTTATCCAAATAGTGTTTTCTTGCTTTTTCTGTCCAGCTAATAAAATACGTCATATCATATTTATCATCGTTTGTAAAAAATGCAAATGGTTTCCAAGCCCTGTACGCAGCATGATAAACGGCCAAAAGCTTCTCCGGGTCCGGCTCGTATTGCCGTATAAGCGTTCTGACCTTGGCATCCATTCTTTCCATTACCTTGATTAACCAAGAAAAATCGGATTTGTGATTATCATGCAGAATAAATAAAACTTTGTCTGCCGATAACAAGCGTCCCGCTACTTCTTCCTCTTCTTTGGTTACTGATTCGGCATATTCTTTGGCCCTGGCAATCTTCTGGTCATTCATGCATTCAAAGCTGATGGATGGAGGCGGGGGGACGGTTATTGGCTTTTTTAGCAACTCCTTGGCAGCTTCAACGGCTTCATCGTATTGTTTTTTTGCTTTTTCCTTTAACTTATCTATTGACGGATCGTTGTCAGGCACGTAAACCACGGTGCTAAAATGTTCTATTGGCGCCTTTATTCCGCCGTCATGAGTTTCCACCGGACAGAAAACAAGCTCCGAGCCATCATGTTTGGCAGTAAGCAACGCACCTTTTATTGATTCTCCCGGCTTTTTTACGCTAATGGTTGCGCACTTCAAAAAATCCAATCCATCAGGCTCCAGCATAATTCCATGAAGCTTTGAGCCCGGCATGGTATCCACCTCTATATTGTCAAGCGGAGTAATTGTAATTTCTTCTTCTTCAATCAGGCCATTGCCGGGAATCGAAAGAGTCCATTCAATTCCCGAGTCATCCTTTACACTGATGCTTTTTTCTTCACCGTCGGCAGTGTATTGCAAGGATGCGGCTTTTTCTTTGTCAACAGTAAAGGTGGCATTACCCAGGCTTTTGTCCGAAAGGCTGATTGGCTCCGGAGGGGTGTCCACAATTTCGACATCCATATCTATATCTATATCCACATCCGCATCTGTATCTATATTATTGGACTCGACAGTTTGCCCGGCTTTAATGTCTGTACGGTAGCCATCATCATCGGAATCTTTACTTCTATTGGTTATACCGGAACACCCGGCAAATACCAATGAAAATATCAAAAGCAAAGCAATGGTCCTCTTCATGTTCCATACCTCCCAGGCTATTTCCTACAGTAACGATACTTTGAATAGTGACATTTCCGAAATGATTATAGTCTAATAATTATTCTATTAGGCGGCCGGCTGTAAGGATAGGTAATATATGCTTATAATTAGTAAGGAAAATGTTGTATAGAAGTGAAAAGAAGGAGTATGCCGATGAACATTGTCAAAAACCCCGTCCCCCTGACATATGTGGTATAACCCGAGTTTAACAGTTCAACAGGGTAAAAATCTCCTGTAACCGTTGATATTACAGGAGATTTTAGACGTGTAAAGAAGTATAAAATTATAGTCACATAACAGACGCTTTATCA
>JBLNDI010000104.1:0-6367 GCA_050261495.1 Bacillota bacterium | reverse complement strand
TCACAAGCCTATCCAAAATGTGTGCATGCTTTAATTTTTTTTGTGACATTGTAATTCTCCTATCCATGGTGACATTTTCTCACGATAATTGATAGGGTGACAATATCACACGATAAACACAATTTTTTTATACCTGCTATTGACAAATAAAAAGGATTCAATATATAATAATAAAAATCATATAAAACATATATAAATACTATGTTTTAAAAGGGGCGTAAAAATGTATAAAGCAAGGTATGATTTTTACAAGTCAAAAGGCTTTCGAACGTACAGCAGTTGGATAACCTCGGATAAAGTACATTGTTGCAAGCAGCCTGTTGCGGGATGAAACCAGACTATATGAAACGAGGTTAGAATATGGATGCTGTGGAACAAAGAATCATAGGCATAATCGACTCGAACAAGGAAAAAATAATTCATTTTGGCAGGGATATATTTTTCAATGCGGAGCTTGGATATAAGGAATTCAGAACATCAGGAAAATTCGCCGAATTCTTGAAATCACTAAATATCGATGTGCGGGAAAAACTGGCGATTACGGGTGTAAAAGGCTATTTAAAAGGGAAGCGGCACGATATTTCCCTTGCCCTGATCGGAGAAATGGATGCTTTAAGGATACCCGGCCACCCGTCTGTCAATATTGAAACCGGCGCGGCTCACAGCTGCGGACATAATGCGCAGCTTGCAGGCGTTATAGGCGCCGCTCTTGCCCTGTCGGACCCTGAAGTTTCCGCTTCCTTGGATGGAGATGTCATTTTTTTCGCCGTTCCTGCGGAAGAATATGGTGAGATCGAATTTAAAAACCGGCTTCGGAAAGATGGAAAAATTCTGTATGGAGGCGGTAAAAGCGAGCTAATCAGAATAGGGGCTTTTGATGATATAAACCTTAGCATTGTCCACCATTCGTCCCAGGACGGCATCAGGGTTGGAAACGGTACTACAAACGGTTTCGTTTCCAAGGTTATCAGGTATACCGGCCGGGAAGCCCACGCCGCGGCGGAACCCGATAAGGGGATTAATGCGCTGAATGCGGCGTCCTTAGGCTTGTCAGCCCTTGCTTATCAACGGGAAACCTTCAGGGATGAGGACTCGGTACGCGTCCATCCGATCGTTACGAAGGGAGGAAATCTTGTCAACGTCATTCCTGGTGAAGCGGTTGTCGAAATCCTTGTGCGGGCTAAAAATACCGAGGCTATACTTGATGCGGATAAAAAGACGGAACGTGCATTTATCGCAGGAGCTCTGGCAATCGGAGCAGGGATAGAAATCACCACCGTGCCGGGCTACCTGCCAAGACTTCCGGAACCCGCAAATCCGTATGTAGTGGAAGCTGCCAGGGAAGCCGCGCCGGGCAGAAAAGTAACGGAGGCCGATCCGGCTTCCCATGGAGGGGGCTCGACGGATGTGGGCGATTTGCAGCATATCATGCCTGTGCTCGAGTTTAATACGGGCGGAATTGCAGGAGCCATGCATTCGAAGGATTTTCGTATTGTCGACGAGGAGGAAGCCTACGTCGTGACAGCAAAAATTTTCGCACTATCCGCATATAAACTTCTCAAAGAAGGGGCGGCGGCTTCCAGAAAAATCGTTGAAAACTATAAACCCAAGTATACGAAAAAAGAATATTTGAGTTTTATGGACAGCCTGATCCGCCATGAAAGGAGGGAATTCGGAAATGAGTGAAAAGAACATGATGGAATTTCAGGATGCGGTAAATGAGGTGCGGAAAGCCTGCCGCCAGTTTGCAATGCTGTATTTTCACTTTTCAAAGGTACTGGTTGAGGAATTTGGCGAAGATAAGGCAAAGCCCCTGATACAAAAGGCAATTTTCGAGCTTGCCGTCGACCGTTCGGGCAAGTTGAGGGAAAAAGCATTAAAGCAAGGCCTTGAATGTACCATGGAAAACTTTATGAAGATAACCGACCTTCCGATGATCGGCTGGATAAAGGAACTCGGCCGTGACCATTGCCCTTATGCGGAGGTCTGGAGAAAATACTTCGATGAATATCCGTGGTTTAAGGAAATTGCCCCGCTGTATTGCGATGTTATAGACACGACAAATGCGGAGAATTTTACCCGGCGCTTGTCGCACAGGATAACGGAGAACGTTTTGACCGGCGGCGAGTCCTGCAAGAGAGAATATTTCGAAAGTGAACAAGTATTAAAAGGAGTTTTGAGCTATGGAGAAAAAAACAAAAAGGATAAGACGTAAACAGCCTGTATGGGTTACCGCGTCTCAGCTGGGAATAATTGTTGCGATATTCGCGGGCATTGAGATTGCGGTGTCGTATGGATATGTTAATAAGATTTTCCTGGCTTCTCCCACACAAATCGCCAATGAGTTGGTTTACATGCTTCGGAAAAACGAACTGATGCCGCAAATAATACTTACGCTGCAGGAGGCTATTGTAGGATATGGCATTTCCGCGGTGACGGGCATAACGATCGGAGTATTGTTTGTGACCTTTCCAAAGCTTGAGGCGATATTCGCCCCGTTTTTCTCCGCCATAATGGCCGTTCCCAAGACAGCCGTCATGCCGCTTTTAATAGTATGGTTCGGTATCGGGTTTAAAAGCAAGGTAATAATGGTATTCCTGTTCTGCATGTTCACGGTTCTGTTTAATACTGTTTCAGGCGCGAAGCAGACAAGGACCGAGCATTTGAAGGTGGCTCAGGTGTTTAAGGCATCACGGACCCAGATAGTATTCAAAGTTATGTTGCCTTCGGCTTTGCCAAGCATATTTACAGGGCTTCGCGTCACTGCGGCAACAGCAATTACAGGCGTGATCTTTGCCGAAATGACAGCTTCAAAGGGCGGTGCGGGGTATCTGCTTAACGAAGCGCAAGCCGTGTTAAATACGCCAAAGCTGTACTTGGTGGTTATTATTGTAACGTTGCTGTCAGTTTTGTTCGTAAGCATTGTAAATTTGGTTGAACGCGTGATGTGCCGTAATTGGCGCACTGTTTAACCAGTTAACCGCAAAATAAAATATATGAGGTGAGGATAATGAAAAAACAAAAAGAAATTAAAAAATCAGTCAGGTTTATTTCTATGATAGCAGCATCCATCATGGCGTTTTCCTTGGCGGCATGCACATCAACAAACAATCAAAACCAACAGTCACAGAGCACTGACAGTGTATCAACAACCCAGAATACAAACAGTTCTGATGAGCTTATTGCATCCCCCGACGATGCTCCATGGAAGGGACGGGAGAATAAGCAGGTTACTGTACGCGCCGGTTTTTTAAAAGGAATGACAGGCATAGCAAACCAATTTGCCATAGCAAACGGCTGGTACAAGGAGGCAGGCATTGATTTGAGCATTATTGACATACCGAATCCTGTGTCGGCGTTCGGAGCAGGTGAAGTTGACATAGCCGACGGGGATCCCGGAACCTATGTCCCGGCTATAGTAAATAACGTACCAATAAAAATTATAAGCAATATGTGGCGAAACAAGGGCGCCTATTGGATAATAGCCAAACCCGAGATCAAGTCATGGTCCGATCTGAAAGGCAAAAAGGTCGGCAGTGCGCATGCTACAGGCGGTATGAAGCTTACTCTTATGGAAGTACTGAGCCAAAACGGGATAGATCCCAATAAAGATGTTGAGCTTATTGCCAACGGCTCCTACCAGACAGCTTACGCTACACTAACTTCCGGCGAAGTTGATGCTACAATTATCCACCAGCCGTATGCCACCCTTGCCGAAAAAGACGGCGTAGGGCGTGTTCTGGCAAAAACATGGGAGTATCTTCCCGGTTATCATACAGGTGTCCTTGTAGCGACACAGAAAATGATTGATGAACAGCCTGATGTGGTTGAACGTGTCCTTGAGGTTTATTTCTACGCCAATAATTATGCAAAAAACAACATGGATGAATTTATCCCGTGGGCGGCCAAATATCTGAATGTTGACGAGGAGACGGCCCGTAAAGCCATTGAAGCTGAAATTGTGCTTTGGGAAAACGATCCTGTTGTAGATACGAAGCGTCTGCAAGTAACCGAAGATCTTTTAACCAAGTATGGAATGCAACGCGAGTCCTATCCGGTAGACGGAGTGGTCGACAACCGGTTTGCCGAAAAGATTGCCAGGAAATTAAAACTTGGCAAATATGCCGACGGAAAAGATCAATAAAATACGACTGCGCTCGTTATTAGCGGGAAGGGGGATAGAACATGCCTACGATTGAGTTTCGCAATATAACAAAATACTACGAAAACTTGGAAGGCGAAAAAACGGCAGCACTGAAAAATATCAACCTGACGGTAAAGGACGGAGAATTTGTCTGTGTATTGGGACCAAGCGGCTGCGGAAAAAGCACGCTCCTGGAAATAGCAGCCGGCCTTTTACCCCAATCCGAAGGAGAAATTTTGCTGGATGGCAGGCTCCAGTCCGGTACCAGCCGTGACATAGGCGTTGTTTTTCAGGACTCGTCTCTCTTCCCGTGGCGAAGCGTCAGGAAAAATATCGAGTTTGGCCTGGAGATAGCGGGAGAGGACAAGGATGAACGCACGCAAAAGGTGCAAAAGGCAATCGAAATGGTTGGATTAAATGGCTTTGAAAACAAGTATCCACACCAACTCTCCGGAGGGATGCGCCAGCGTGCAGGGATTGCGCGCACGCTTGTCAACGATCCTGCTTGCATACTGATGGATGAACCCTTCAGCGCGGTAGACCACTTAACCCGTCTTACGCTTCAGGATGAGATTGTGCGGATTTGGCAGAAGGAGAAGAAAACCATACTTTTTATTACTCATGACGTATCCGAGGCAGTTTACCTCTCAACCCGCATAGTACTGCTCACACCCCGGCCGGGGCGGATCCAGCGGATTTTTGACGTTCCTTTTGACCGGCCGCGCAACCGCAATAATCCGGGTATGCTGGGGATTGTTGAGAAGATTTATATCTGCCTTAATAATCCGGAAGGCCATGAAGATGAAATTGAATACAACATATGATCAGAAGGAGGATTTAAAATGTCAAATAACGTATTGAGACAATTTAATTTATCGGACGAGGAATATTTGAATATGGATGAGGTGGAATTTCGGGCCAGGTTCCGCGAGAGGGTCCATCATACCCTGGAGATCCAAACCTATGCGGCTGCAAACGGTGACATGGTTTTAACGGAAAATCAAAATGATACGGCTAAAAGGCTTGTCAGGCTTTGGGAAAAGAGAAATTTATCCAGGGACTTGCCCGAATATGTATATGCAAAAAAGCTGATTGATTTTTCCGAGAAGTTGTTAAAAGGAGAAAATTTGAATTTGTCTGAATTTGAACCATATAAATTATCCGATGAGGATATAAATATCTTCTTTAAAGTAATCAAGGAAAGGCGGTCGGTAAGGCATTTTAAAGAAGACAGGGTTCCGGACGGGCTTATTGACAAAATACTTGAAAGCGGTTTGTGGGCTGCACATTCCTGCAACCTGCAGTCAATAAAATACCTGGTTGTAAGAGAGGAAACAACTCCGGGCTTGTTTAAAGGGAGCGATGTGCCGGGAGGCCCGGTTCATCTGGTTGTGCTGCAGGACGAACGCGTATACAGGGCTAACCCGTTGAACCCCGTAAGAAACAGGTTGATAGACGTGGGAGCGGCGGCGCAGAATATGGTCCTGGCTGCCCACGCACTGGGGCTGGGGGGAGTCTGGCTGACTTTTAACGATGCGATGATTGATAGAATCAGTAAATTCTTTAGTCTGCCGGAGTATATAAAATTAGTGACTTATGTGGATATTGGCTACCCGAATCAAACTCCATATGCGCCTCAGAGAAAAACTCTGGACGAAGCTGTGATAGCAAGGGTTTAGCCTTTTCCATCATGCGGGGAGGGATAATAATGAAGGTGCTTATTACAGGCGGGAGCCAGGGCATAGGGCTGGCAATAGCAAAGGAACTCCACGCGGCCGGACACGAAATTTTCCTGGTTGCAAGAGATCCGGAAAGGCTTAAAAATGCGATAGACAGTTTTTCCATCAGGGTTGACGGCATCACATGTAATTTGGGAAAAGCCGGGGAAGTAGATGCTTTAATAGAGAGAACCAAACAGAATAAATTCTGTCCGGATGTTATTGTGCTGAATGCGGCAGCTTTTGGAAGTCCCGAAAAGTCGGTGCTGAAGCATTCTGCCGATGAGCTGCGGGAGTTGATGGAAGTTAACTTGGTTTCAAATTATCAATTGGTTCAGGGCTTTATAGATATCCTGAAGAAAGGTGAATATCCGCGTATTATAATTATCGGGTCAACAGCCGCTATAAGGGTTGATGATGGATCCCTTTACGGAGTTTCAAAATGGGCTTTAAGATCCTATGCCTATTTTTTAAGAAATGAGCTGAAACAACTTGGTGTAGGAGT
>JBLNDI010000103.1:0-14306 GCA_050261495.1 Bacillota bacterium | reverse complement strand
ATTTCCCTATTTCTACAGTACCATGTGACACAATAATCACCGGGCATAAAATATAATTTGGTTATAAGCGCGGAATATCATAAATGAACATGCATATGAATATATGTAAAATAGGGGATGTCTGGCATACAGACGGCATGTGAGGTAATACATTGGAAATATACCTTGATATAGTTATACTTGAGAATATTGTTATTAATTACCTAATACTTTTGGTTACTTCAAAGTTTTCAAAAAACAGGGCAAGCAGTTTTCGCCTTTTCCTGGGATCAGTCCTGGGAGCGGCCTACCTGGCGTTTACAATTTTACTGCCGGAGAAGAAAATATATACTACCGTACTTTCAAAATTTCTTTTATCGCTGGTAATGGTCGCCGTTACGTTTAACATCAAGAAACTTGCGTCATTTTTAAAAACGCTGGCCTTGTTTTATGCAACCACTTTCCTTTTTGCAGGGGCGGCATTCGCATTGATGTTTTTCAACAAAGAAAGGAGTGTCATCCGGAACGGAGTGCTGGTGATGTCGTTTCTGAACACGACATGGTCGGAACTGCTGCTGGCGTTTGCCGTCGGACTGATAATTGCGCGTATTGTATGGGATGCCGTACAGAATAAATTCCTTCGTGAAAAACTGCTTGTCAGGCTTAATATCGTTTTTGACAAGAAAAATATCGGGCTGTCCGCCCTTGTGGATACAGGCAATTCGCTGCATGATCCGCTCACAAACATGCCCGTGGTTGTAGTTGAGTTTTCGGCAATTAAAGATTTGCTCCCGGAGGATATCAAGAACATTTTCGAGAGGAACTTTGAGAACGACCTGAATTCGGTTACCGCAGCGATATCCGGTTCCGAATGGCTTTCAAGGTTCAGGCTGATACCGTTTACTTCACTGGGAAAGGAAAATGGAATGCTGATCGGGTTCAGGCCTGATTATATAGAAATAGACAATGAAAGCGAAAAGAAGGATATTAACGATGTGATTGTCGGGATCTACAACAGGGCTTTATCAAGGAACCAGCAATACAGGGCGCTGGTGAACCCGGAATTGATGTAAGGCTTTTCCGTTGGCCCGGACGTCCTGCGCTATTCCATACGGCAGAAAGGGGATTTCAAATGAAGATTGTTGCCAGGTTTAGATTGTTTATAAGGATAAGCCTCCTGAATTTGCTTAAAAAATTAAAGATAAAAACTGGCTATCCGGTGTATTATATTGGCGGGAGCGAAGCTTTACCGCCTCCTCTGAGCCTGGATGAAGAAGCCTATCTCCTCGCAAGGCTTGAGGAGCATGATTATGGCGTCAAAAGCATATTGATTGAACGCAACCTCAGGCTTGTTGTCTATATTGCCAGGAAATTTGAAAACACGGGCGTCGGGGTGGAGGACCTTGTATCGATAGGAACCATAGGACTGATTAAAGCCATAAATACATTCAACCCTTCAAAGAATATCAAGCTGGCCACGTATGCTTCAAGGTGCATTGAAAATGAAATATTGATGTATCTCAGGAGAAACAACAAGATTAAGACGGAAATATCCATAGACGAGCCGCTTAACGTGGACTGGGACGGAAACGAACTGCTTCTGTCTGATATCCTGGGCACAGAAAATGATGTAATTTATCGAAGCCTGGAAGATGAAGTCGACAGGGAGCTTTTAAATACGGCGATGAAAAAACTGTCAACGAGGGAGAAAAAAATAATGGAGTTGCGCTTCGGGCTGGTAAACGGGGTTGAAAAAACACAGAAAGAAGTCGCCGATATGCTCGGCATATCTCAATCTTACATCTCAAGGCTAGAAAAGAGGATTATCAGCCGGCTGAGGAAAGAAATCAACAGGATGGTATAGCTTTAAAAGTCGCCGTTGTCAAGGCCTTTCGAAAATTTATTTTAAGTCCGTCGGCAGTATAAAAAAGACCTCCATGGCAATAATGTAACTAGCTAAGTTTTGCAACGGGAGGTTTTTATATGCTGATCAACAAAGTGGAAATTTGCGGTGTAAATACTTCCAAGCTGCCGGTTCTATCCAATGAACAAAAAAAGGTTTTATTTGAAAGAATGCACAACGGAGATACTTCTGCCCGGGAAGAGTTTATCAACGGAAACCTGAGGCTTGTATTAAGCGTCATACAGCGGTTCAACAATCGCGGCGAATACGTGGACGACTTGTTCCAGGTAGGCTGCATCGGCTTGATAAAAGCGATAGACAATTTTGATGTTACGCAGAATGTTAAGTTTTCGACTTATGCCGTTCCGATGATAATAGGCGAAATAAGAAGGTATCTCCGTGACAATAATTCAATCCGCGTCAGCCGTTCGCTGCGAGACATAGCATATAAAGCGCTCCAGGCAAAAGAAAGGCTGACGAATAAAAACTCGAAAGAGCCCACGATATCAGAAATAGCGGAAGAACTGAAGCTACCGAAAGAAGAAGTGGTATTCGCCCTTGACGCCATACAGGATCCAATTTCGTTATTTGAGTCCGTATACCATGACGGCGGAGACGCCATCTATGTAATGGACCAGGTGAGCGATGAAAAGAATGTCGATGAAAACTGGCTTGAAGGCATATCATTGAAAGAAGCTATGCGCAAACTGAACGACAGGGAAAAACTCATACTTAACCTCCGGTTTTTCGAAGGCAGGACACAGATGGAAGTCGCAGAAGAAATCGGGATCTCCCAAGCGCAGGTATCAAGGCTGGAGAAAACCGCCCTAATGCACATGAGGAAATATATCTGAATTGATTTAGCGAATATTTCTTTTTATTTAAAAAATTATTTTGATAATTATTAATCCGTATGGTTCATATATTAGAACAGGCAGATATGTTAGGTGGTCCGGTATGAACCGTTCATCGGATTTCAGGCAAAAGGAAGTAATAAATATAACGGACGGCAAGCGCCTTGGCTTTGTGTCGGACGTTGAAATCGATCTTGAATCAGGGAAAATCGACGCTATAATACTTCCCGGGGTTGGCAGACTTTTCGGGCTGCTCGGGAAGGAAAACGAGTTTATCATACCATGGGATAAAATAGTTAAAATAGGCGAAGATATTATACTGGTGGACCTTGACGAGCGTTTTATAAGGAAATATTTCGACTGATTGGCTAAACCATTGTATAAATCCTTCCGATATTATATTAGTAATATAAGTACAAAATTATATATTAGTAATGTTAATACGAAAGATAAAATTGTTCCGGCTAAAAACCGGAGGAGGGTAAATCTATGAAATGCCCTTTTTGTGGTTATAATGAGGACAGGGTGATCGATTCAAGGCCGACTGAAGAAAACGCGGCAATAAGAAGGCGCAGGGAGTGCCTGAAATGCATGAAGAGGTTTACAACCTATGAAAAGGTTGAAAGCGTCCCGTTGATGGTAATTAAAAAGGATAAGACGCGACAAGCATTCGACAGGGCAAAAATACTCAACGGTTTACTGAGGGCATGCGAGAAAAGGCCGGTGTCCGTCGATATGCTGGAAAAGCTTGTGGATGAGATTGAAGCGCAGGCGCTCAACACCTTGAAAAGGGAAATCACATCTGAGGAAATAGGCGAAATGGTAATGTCAAGGCTGAAAGAAATCGATGAAGTCGCTTATGTAAGGTTCGCCTCGGTATACAGGCAGTTCAAGGATATCAACACTTTCATGGACGAACTTAAAAAGCTCCTGAAGGACAGGTAAATAAAAACGGTAATTGAGATAAAAATTTGGGTATGTACAAATTTGGCAAATTATAGTAATATATTGATGGCAATAAATGTAATGCCAAACAATATATACTAGTAAATTGCCGGCAAAAAGACGGAGACATTGTTGTATGTACTCAAAAATTGCGAGTTGTGGCATTCTTGGTATAGATGGATATATAGCAGAAGTAGAAACTGATATAAGCAGCGGGATTCCTTCCTTTGACATCGTAGGGCTTGGCGACACGGCTATCCGCGAATCCAGGGACCGTGTGCGTTCAGCCGTAAAAAATTCCGGGTATGAATTTCCTATCCGAAAAATTACCATAAACCTGGCGCCTGCCAACCTGAAAAAGGAAGGTTCGGCTTTTGATCTTGCGATTGCGCTGGGAATTCTTGCATCCACAGGCATCATAGACTATTCCGCCGTCAGGCATTCGCTGTTCATAGGGGAACTGTCGCTGGACGGCGGGATAAAGGCAGTCAAGGGCGTGCTGCCAATGGCTGTCTGCGCGCGTCAGGAAGGTTTCAGGCATATGTTCCTGCCAAGGGAGAACGCAAAGGAAGCCAATATCGTGAAGGACATTGTCATCTTTCCCGTGAGTAATCTCAGGGAGGTTGTTGAATTCATAAAAGGCAACCATGAGATCGAACCGTATAACGATGATGATACCGGTTTGTTATGGCAAAAAGCTGATTATGACGTCGATTTTGCCGACGTCAGGGGCCAGGAAAGCGTGAAGCGCGCGCTTGAAGTCGCCGCATCGGGCGGCCATAATTGCCTTCTCATAGGAGCGCCTGGCTGCGGAAAGACCATGCTTGCCAAGCGGCTGCCGACGATTCTGCCTTCCATGACATTCGAAGAAGCGCTGGAAGTAACTAAGATTCACAGTATAGCAGGCATCCTTCCGCCGGGGACGCCGCTGGTAAACAACAGGCCTTTCCGGAGTCCGCACCACACAATATCAAATACCGCGCTGGCCGGAGGCGGTTCCATACCCAAACCGGGCGAGATCAGCCTGGCGCACTACGGGGTTCTTTTCCTGGATGAACTGCCCGAGTTTGACAGGAAGTCGATGGAAGTGCTGAGACAGCCGTTGGAAGACGGAATCATCACCATATCCAGGGTCCATGCAAACCTCACGTACCCTGCAAAAACAATGCTGGTATGCGCTGCGAATCCATGCAAATGCGGGAGATTTCTTGATCCGGAGGGAGGCTGTTCATGCACTCCGGCGCAGATAAGGCAGTATTTCGGGAAAATATCCGGGCCGCTCCTGGACAGGATGGATATACACATTGAAGTTCCATCCGTCAAGTTCGGAGAACTGGACGGCGGTCCAACGGGAGACAGTTCCGCGGTTATCAGGAAGAGGGTGGAAAAAGCAAGGCGAATTCAACTGGAAAGGTATAAGGGCATGAACATATACTCGAACTCGCAGCTGCAGCATGCCATGTTCCCAAAGTTTTGCAGGCTGGATGAAAAATGCAGGGAAATATTGCGAAATGCCTTTGACAGGCTGGGTATGAGCGCAAGGGCATACAGCAGGATAATCAAGGTTGCGAGAACCATTGCCGACATGGACTTAAGCGAGAAAATTAAGCCTGTTCATATTGCCGAAGCCATCCAGTACAGGAGCCTTGACAGGAAGGCCTGGAATATATGAGATTGAATTATGGAGTGGATTGAGATGAGCGGCAATTTAAAATATTGGATTTGGCTGAGTTCATTGATTAAAGTGCCGTTGAAAAAGCGCCTGAGACTGCTTGAGCATTTCACCGATCCGGCATATTTGTGGGAGGCAGGCGAGAGCGAACTTAAATCACTTGGTTTTTGCGCGCCCCGCATGATCGGCTGCATTTTAGATAAAGAAGCCCGTCACGCCGCAGATGGACTTATGGAAAACATGTACCGCTGCGATGCCTTTGCGGTTACGCTGCATGACCGGTCATACCCGCAAATGCTTAAGTATATACCGGACCCTCCGGTTGTATTGTATGTAAGGGGAAAACTTGTAAAGGACGAGGTTTGCTTTTCCGTGGTTGGTTCAAGGAGGGCTTCGCTTTATGGACTGGATATGGCACGGAAGCTATCCATGGAGCTTGCGAAGCACGGCGTTACCATTGTAAGCGGCCTGGCAAGGGGCATTGATTCGATGGCGCACCTTGGCGCGCTTGAGGGAGGCGGAAGAACCATTGCCGTCCTTGGCTGCGGCATCGATATAGTGTATCCGCCTGAAAACAGGGAACTGATGGACAGGATTATTAAGTCGGGAGCCGTGATATCGGAATATTTGCCCGGTACCTGGCCGGCGCCTTTCTTCTTTCCGGCCAGAAACCGCATCATAAGCGGGTTGTCTAGAGGTGTAGCAATAGTTGAAGCCGGTGCAAGAAGCGGTTCTCTGATTACGGCGGATTTCGCACTGGAGCAGGGAAGGGATGTGTTTGCCATACCCGGAAATATCAACTCGATAAATAGCCTTGGAACGAACAGGCTTATCCGGGATGGCGCCATAGCCGTGACAGGAGCGGGCGACATATTGGATGAGCTCAACATAAGGCGTAATATGGGAAATGAAATGTGTTTTCCAAAAAAACCGCCAGAGATAAACCTTGGCGCTGAAGAACGGCAGATAAGCATGGAAAGCAGGACAATAGCACAAAGATTAACGGAAGGTCCCGCGCACATCGACGTAATAGCGCGTGATTGCGGCATAAGCCCGAAGGTGGTTTCATCAGTGCTTGTAATGCTGGAGTTGAGCGGCTTTGTGGAGCAGTTACCGGGCAAATTTTATAAATTATCTGAGTAAAATAATAAATATATTGTAGATTTTATCTGAAAATGTGTTAATATATGATTTGTATTTATACTGGCGGGAATTGTTTACTAGCATCGAATATAAAATAATTGAAAACTTGGAGGATAAGATGGCTAACAACCTGGTTATCGTGGAATCGCCTGCCAAAGCGAATACAATTGGCAGATTTTTAGGAAAGGATTATAAGATCGTAGCTTCGGTGGGACATGTCAGGGACTTGCCCAAAAGCCAGATGGGCGTGGACGTTGAGGACAATTTCAAGCCCAAATATATAACGATCAGGGGTAAGGGCGATATAATAAGCAAACTGAAGAAAGAAGCCAAGGCAGCGAACAATATATTCCTGGCTACCGACCCCGATCGCGAAGGAGAAGCCATTTCATGGCATCTTGCCAGCCTCCTGGATATCGACGAAAATGAGAAATGCAGGATAACGTTTAACGAAATAACAAAAAATGCTGTCAGAAATGCAATTAAGGCTCCCAGGAAGATTGATATGAACTTGGTCGACGCACAGCAAGCCAGGCGCGTTCTTGACAGGATTGTGGGCTACAAGATAAGCCCTCTGCTTTGGAGAAAAGTCAGGAAAGGGCTTAGCGCAGGACGCGTGCAATCGGTGGCCGCAAGGCTCATATGCGACAGAGAGGAAGAGATCGAAAATTTCAAGCCCGAGGAATTTTGGACGATAACGGCGAAGCTGGCAAAGAAAAAAAAGCCGGGCTCTTCGTTCGACGCCAAGTTTTTCGGTATGGCCGGCGAAAATGGGGAGCTTAAAGGCGGCGAAAAGGTTGAGCTTAAAAATGAGGCACAGGTAAAGGAAATCCTGAAGCAGCTTGAAGGCAAGAAATTCATTGTCGGAAAAGTTAAGAAGAGCGAAAAGAAGAAAGCCCCGGCGCCGCCTTTCACTACCAGCACCATGCAGCAGGAAGCTGCAAGGAAGCTCGGGTTTCCTACGAAGAAAACCATGATGCTGGCGCAGCAGCTTTATGAGGGGATCGAGGTTAAAGGTCACGGAGCGGCCGGTCTCATAACCTATATCCGTACCGACTCTACAAGGGTATCTTCCGAGGCGCAGCAGGACGCAAGGAAATATATCGGTCAAAAATACGGTCAGTCTTACCTGCCCGAGGAAACCAGGATTTTTAAGAACAAGTCGGCCTCCCAGGACGCGCACGAGGCTATCAGACCCACATATATAGAACTTGATCCCGACAGCGTGAAAGATTCCTTGACAAACGACCAGTTCAAGCTTTACAAGCTTATCTGGTCAAGGTTTATCGCGAGCCAGATGGCGGCGGCTGTTTACGATACGGTTGCGGCTGATATTTTTGCGGGCGGACTGCTTTTCAAGGCTAATGGGTCAAAAGTTAAATTCCAGGGTTTCATGGCTGTATACACGGAAGGAAAGGATGAAGAATCCGAAGAAGGAGACGTTTCAATTCCGGAACTGGAGGAAAATGAAGAACTGGATCTAAAAAAACTGGAAGACAAGCAGCATTTTACCCAGCCTCCGTTACGTTACACGGAAGCGTCGCTTGTCAAGGCCCTTGAAGAAAAAGGGATAGGCAGGCCGAGCACCTACGCCCCGATAATAACAACCATACTTGCCCGGGGTTACGTGGAAAAAGAAAAGAAATTCCTGGTACCGACCGAATTGGGCAGGATAGTCAACGACCTGATGAAAAACAATTTCAGCGATATTGTGGATGTCGGATTTACCGCTCAGATGGAAGAGAAGCTTGACAACGTGGAAGAAGGAAAAAAAGTTTGGACCGATCTTTTAAGGGAATTCTACGGGCCGTTCATGGAAACGCTGAAAAAGGCCGAGGCAAAAATAGGCCATATCGATATACCCGATGAAGTGACGGATATCAAGTGTGAGAAATGCGGCCGCAACATGGTGATAAAAAACGGACGGTTTGGAAAGTTCCTTGCATGCCCGGGATTCCCGGAATGCAGAAACGCAAGACCTATCCTGGAAGAAGCGGGAGTGGCGTGTCCGAAATGCGGCGGCAGGGTCATGATAAGGAAAACAAGGAAGGGGAAAAAATATTTAGGGTGTGAAAACAACCCGGAATGCGGCTTTATGACGTGGGATATGCCTGCGGGTGAAAACTGCCCGCGCTGCGGCAGCTTTATGATTAAGAAATACTCGGGAAAGAAGGCAACGGTCAAGTGCAGCAATGAAGGCTGCAACTATGTGAAGGAAGCCTGAAAGGAAGGATAACGGTCGCAACAATGTCTGTAAGGTTCATCAACGTTATCGGCGCAGGGCTGGCCGGCTGCGAAGCGGCATGGCAGGCGGCCATGATGGGGATAGAAGTCAGGCTCTATGAAATGAAGCCCTTAAAATACACGCCGGCTCACAATCTTGAGACATACGCGGAATTGGTGTGCAGCAATTCGCTTAAATCCGACAGGTTGGAAAATGCGTCCGGGTTACTGAAGGAAGAGATGCGCCGCATGGGCTCCCTTATTATAAAATGCGCCGATGAGGCCAGGCTGCCTGCGGGAGCCGCGTTGGCAGTTGACAGGATTCTTTTCTCGAAGGCGGTTACCAGCGAGATACTGAAACATCCGGGCATTACGGTAATAAACGAGGAAGTAACCATGCTTCCGGATGACGGCATTACCATCATTGCAACCGGCCCGCTGACCACAGACGCGTTATCTGAAAGCATAGCGCTCATTACAGGCAAAGAAGGCCTTTATTTTTATGACGCGGCTGCTCCTATCGTTACTTACGATTCCATAGACATGGACAAGGTATTCCGGGGTTCACGGTATGGGAAGGGAACGGATGACTACATCAACTGCCCGATGGACCGGGAGCAGTACGATATCTTTTATAATGAACTTACCAGCGCGGAAACGGCGCAAATGAAGCCATTTGAAAAAATCATCCTGTTTAGCGGCTGCATGCCGGTGGAAAGCATAGCGCAGAACGGTTATGACGCGCTTCGCTATGGGCCGCTCAAGCCCCGGGGGCTGGTCGATCCCCGTACGGGCAAAATGCCGTATGCCGTTGTGCAGTTAAGGCAGGATAATATTGAAGGCACGCTTTACAATATTGTAGGGTTCCAGACGCGTTTGCTTTGGCCCGAGCAGAAAAGGGTCTTCAGGCTTATTCCGGGGCTTGAAAATGCGGAATTTGTGCGATATGGAGTAATGCACAGGAATACGTATATAAACTCACCTGGCTTGCTTGACGAAACGTATGAGATGACGTCGCAGCCGTGTATCTATTTCGCGGGCCAGATTACCGGAGTGGAAGGATACGTAGAGTCGGCGTCTTCAGGCTTTGTCGCCGGTGTGAATGCCGCGCTGCAATGCCTGGGAAAGGAGAAAATAATTTTTCCCCGGGAAACAGCAATCGGCTCGCTGGCGGCCTACGTGTCAAAAGGCGTAACGGGCAAGTTCCAGCCGATGAATGCAAACTTCGGCCTGATAAAAGCTCCTGAATTAAAAATCAAAAACAAAAAAGAAAAATACAGCCATATGGTGCAAAACGCCCTGCAACACGCTGATATAATCGCCTCTATGCTTCGTGCGATGCGTGTATAATACTAAAATATCATTAAATCATACGGGCCTTGGCCAACCAATTATCTTTAGAGCATAAACTAGAAGAACTTCCCATGGTATGTGAAAACATTGACGGAAATAATGTAGTATTTTCGCCTATGGTTTGATAAAATAAGTAAGGGAGCGTGTGAGTGTGGAAGAAGTATTGAAGGAAATTATTGAGAAGTTAAATAACCTGGAAAGAAAGACCGATACTGGCTTTGCGGCTGTCAACGAACGAATCGGATTGATGGATAAAAGCAACAAAGAGGAATTCCGGCAGTTAAACAAAAAGATAGACGTAATAACCGAGGCAGTAGCCAAGACAATGGAAGATATCGTTTATCTGAAAGAAAAAGTTGAAAAGCAGGATGTAGAAATCCGTGTTATAAGAGGCGGATAGACCTGATTTTTATACCGACATCAAATAAACAAAATAGGGGCTTTTTGACTAAAGCCCTGTTTACCTATGGGGCTTACTATATGATATACCTTTCAAGTTCATTGCGTGGCACGTCTGTATAATGAAAAAAATATCAAAAAAAGCTACAACATATTGTAACAATAATGAATAAAGTACATTATATTGTTGTAATTGTTGTTTTTATGTGCTAAAATCAGATTAATGGAATGGAATAATATGTATGGGTATATCTTTTTTATGACTAAAGGGTATAGCTATATTATGTCGAAATATTATATGTATTTACAGAAGAGTGTGTCTTGCACACAAAAGGGAGGCAGTCAGCATGTTCGAAAAGCTAACGGGCAGCCTGAGGCTCCGCGAGAAAGCGCTGGATGCAGCTTGGCTCCGGAATGAAGTGATAGCCCATAACATAGCAAATGTTGATACGCCGGGTTTCAAGAAGAGTACCGTCGAATTTGAAGAGCACCTTGAAAACGCATTGGGAAGCGGTTCATTCAAAGGATTTACAACGGACAGCAGGCATATAAAGATAGGAAGCGGAGACGCGGATAGTGTTAAAATCAGGGTGACGAAAAATTACAGGAATCTCAGTACAAGACTCGATGGCAATAACGTGGACATAGACAGCGAAATGGCTTCGCTGGCCAAAAACAACATACGATACAATACGCTTGTGCAAAGTATAAGCAGTGGGTATCAAAGATTATTATCAGTTATAAGCGAAGGGAGGAAATAGTAAATGGGTTATTTCGGCGCGCTTGATATAAGCGCTTCTGCGCTTACGGCTCAAAGGCTGCGTATGGATACCATCTCCCAGAATATAGCTAATGCTGGCACAACGCGCACGGATGAAGGTACTCCGTATAGAAGAAGACTGGTGATATTCCAGGAAAGAAAATCTGCCGGAGTGCCGTTTTCGGAATGCCTCTCAGCCGTAAGCAGGGAACGCTTCATGGGCGGCGGCGTCAAGGTGGCGAAAATCGTGGAGGACGAAAGCCCATTCAAAAGAGTTTATGATCCCGGGCATCCTGACGCGGATGCGGAGGGCTATGTGGAAATGCCGAATGTCGATATCATCACTGAAATGGTTAACATGATTTCGGCGTCAAGGGCATACGAAGCAAACGTGACAGCGCTGAATACAACCAAGAGCATGGCGTTGAAAGCGCTGGAAATCGGAAGGTAAGGATGGTGTAATGCATGGCTGTTGATAAAATAGGGGTTCCGGGTTCCCTGGCGCCAACACGGTCTATTTTCGAATCCGGGAAAAGTGATTCGGCAGCCGGAATATCGATTCCTTTTGCGGACTACTTCCGCCAGGCGCTTGATAATGCAAACAGTTTGCTGCTTGAGGCGGATAAAATTGCGGACGATTTTGCCGCAGGCAGAACGGATAATATTCACCAGGTAATGCTTGCTGCCGAAAAAGCCAATATCGCCCTGCAGTTTACAATGCAGATTAGGAATAAAATCCTGGATGCTTACTCTGAAATCATGAGAATGCAGATATGATAGTATTTTACAAATGATGAATACTGTGACAGGTGGTGAAACCATGCCGGATTTCATTAAGAAGTATCTGGATCAGTTCAAGGAATTTTGGAACAGTCTCGACAAGTCCCAAAAAACAAGGTTGTACATTACCTCTGCGATTGTGATTGTAGTTGTAGGCATATCGATTTTCATAATCGCCAGGCCCAAATATATAGTGCTTTTTTCTAATTCCGACAGGAAACAAATCGGAGAAATGGTAAATATCCTGAACGACAACGGGATAAAGAATACCGTGGACAACAACGGTACAAGCATAGTAATCAATTCAAAAGACAACAACAAGGCCCAGATCGTGCTTGCCCAGGCCGGTTACCCGAAGGAAGGATTCACATTTGAAGATGCCATTTCGAGTATCGGGATTACCACGACCCAGCAGGACAAGAAGCATATCTGGAAACGGCAGCAGATTTCCGACCTGGAAAGAAAAATAGAAATGCTTGACAATATCGACGAGGCAGCCGTAACACTGGCGACGCCTGAGACGTCGATATTCCTGAATGCAAACCAGCAGCAGCCGCGGCCTACCGCTTACGTAATGGTACGGCCGAATCAGAAACTTACTTCATCACAGGTGCAAGGCATAGTGATGCTTGTCTCGCGAAGCGTGGAAAACCTGGACCCCAATGATGTGACGGTTGTTGACAACAACAGCAACATCCTGAACCTGTCGTCCTCGGACGATGCGATCAGCGCGGCAAACAGCCAGGAAGAACTCAGGCAGAGAAGAGAACGCGAACTTGAGCAAAAAGTGATGGACTATTTCAGCGGCGGGGAGTTTGACAATTTTGACACGCTCAGGGTGGTTGCCAACGTGACGCTGGATTTTGACAAGGAAAAGTCACAGACAAAAACAATAACAAATCCCCAGGGAATGGACGGCGGCGCCATTATAAGCAGCAGGACCAGTGAAGAGACGATCAGGAATGGTGCAGAGGGCGGAGAACCGGGAATCGGATCGAACCCGGGCGATGCAAACGCTCCCTCGTACCAGACCGGCGAAGGATCCGGGTCTGATTACTCCAACTTACAGGAAGAAATAAATTACGGTTACGACGAAACGTTGAGGGAGCATGAGAAAGCCACGGGGAAGCTTATACCGGAGGAGTCCGGCATTGCCATAAGCTTGTGGTACGGAAGGAAAATCCAGGATGATTCCAAACTGGGAGATGATTTCATCAACGGTATAAAAGCCGCGGTGAGTACTGCAACAGGCATACCGGAGAAAAACATCACCGTGAACAAGATGAAGCTCCTGCCGCCGGAAGTTATAGAAAAGACAACGGGAGAAAAGATTAATGAATTTATCCGGGATTACGGATTCTTCGTGCTTATGCTGTTGCTGACAGTCGGATTGATTATTATAGGGATACCTCGCAGGAAAGAACAGGAGCAGGTCCAGACGGCTGTTCCGAGCGGTCCGAGGTTTGTTGTGCCTGAGCCCGAAGAAGCGTTGCCGGAGATAGATCTTGAGGAGAAATCGGAGATAAAGAAGCAAATCGACAAATTCGTAAAGCAGAAACCGGATTCGGTAGCCCAGCTTTTGCGCAACTGGCTGTCGGATGATTGGAATAGCTGAATGAATTTATTGAGAGGTTAAATGGTATGGCGAGATCAGTTATCGGCAAATCTGAACGCACAGGCCGCGAAAAAGCCGCAATGCTGTTGATTACCCTCGGTCCTGAAAGATCAGCCGAGATATTCAAACACCTTAAGGAAGAGGAAATAGAACAGCTTACGCTTGAAATCGCAAATATCAGGACAGTGACTCCGGAAGAAAAGGAAAAGGTTCTGGAGGAATTCTACCAGATTTGTCTTGCCCAGCAATTCATCGCCGAAGGCGGTATTGGATACGCCAAGGAAATATTGGAAAAGGCAATGGGTACGCAAAAAGCGCTAGATATTATAAACAAACTGACGGTGTCGCTGCAGGTAAGGCCTTTTGAATTTGTCAGAAAAGCGGATCCGTCCCAGCTGTTGAACTTTATCCAAAAGGAGCATCCCCAGACGATAGCGCTGATACTTGCATACCTGAAACCGCAGCAGGCGTCGGTTGTACTGGCAGCCCTGCCGCAGGACAAGCAGGCTGATGTCGCCAGGCGGATTGCACTGATGGACAGGACTTCCCCCGAGGTAATCAAGGAAGTGGAGCGCATACTGGAGAAAAACCTGTCTACATTGGTCACCGAGGACTTTACGGCGGCCGGCGGCGTGCAGGCTATTGTAAACATATTGAACTCGGTAGACAGGGGTACGGAG
>JBLNDI010000102.1:0-5488 GCA_050261495.1 Bacillota bacterium | reverse complement strand
TGATAAAGCGTCTGTTATGTGACTATAATTTTATACTTCTTTACACGTCTAAAATCTCCTGTAATATCAACGGTTACAGGAGATTTTTACCCTGTTGAACTGTTAAACTCGGGTTATACCAGAGGCAGCCATGCAATAAAAGTTGACAGGCAGATATGATATAATATTATTTCGTGGGAAATTATATGCCCCGGATGAACCCGGGTTGGGCAGAGATTTTTGGAGTGGTATTTTTGGGCGTTTTACGGTATATAAAGGATTTATTGCTCAGGTACAAATACAGGTACATACTGGGTGTGCTTTTTCTGCTTTGCGTAGACACTTTGCAGCTTGTGATGCCCAAGGTGCTGGAAGGCGCCGCTGACGCGCTTGAAAGCGGAACCCTCACGCGTCACAGGCTGGCGGAATACGCCGTCATCATAGCGTTGATAGCAGTCGGCATCGCAGTATTCAGGTTTTTATTCAGGTATACATTGTACGGGGTGTCAAGGTCAATTGAGTTATCCTTCAGAAACCGTTTCTACAGGCATTTGCAAAAGCTGTCGGCAAACTATTTCAACACCCACAAGACAGGCGACCTGATGGCGCACGCCACAAACGACATGAATAATGTGACCATGGCCACGGGACAGGGCATTATCTTCGCAATAGATTCCTTCATGATCCCGGTTGTATCCCTGGTTATGATGTGGAAAACGGCAGGTTTCAATTTAACAGCGGCAAGCTTCACGCCGATCTTCTTTTTATCCATGGTTATCTTTTATTTCATGAAAATAATGCAATCTACCGTACAAAGGCAGCAAGAGGCTTTTTCAAACTTGACGGAGTGCGCCAGGGAAAATTTCTCGGGCATCAGGGTTGTAAAATCATTCGCGCAGGGTCAAAAGGAAATAAAGCGTTTTGAAAATGTCAACAAAATCAACATGCAGGCCAACTTGAGATTCGTCAGGCTCATAAGCATGATGTTCCCGAGCGTGATGCTGGTATCATCCCTTTCCTATGTTGTTGCCATCTGGTACGGCGGAATGCTTGTTATTGAAGGTACTCTTACTTTAGGCGGTTTTGTTGCATTCAACAGTTACCTCGGCATGCTGATATGGCCGATTACGGCATTGGGCTGGATTGCAAACATATTCCAGCGGGGCTCGGTTTCGCTGAAGAGAATCAATGCCATAATGGATGAAAAGCCTGAAATAGCCGACAGGCATGCAGCAGGAGAACAGTCCGGCGAGTCCGCGACCGCGGGCGCCGGTGACGCCGGGCTCCTGCGTGAAACGCCGGCAAGCGCCGTTGCATGGGACAAACCGTTTCATGGCGGCGCCATAGAATTCAAAAACCTGACCTTTACATACCCGGGCGCTGCCCGTCCTGCGCTGAAGGACATCAGCGTTACTGTTGAAAAAGGCAAAACCCTTGCAATAATCGGACGTGCCGGCAGCGGCAAATCCACACTCGTAAACCTTATCCCCAGGCTTTTCCAGGTTCCCGACGGCACGCTGTTTATAGGCGGGGTAAATATCAACGATATTCCGTTGTCGGCGCTAAGAAGCAGTATTGCCTGTGTTCCACAGGATATCTTCCTTTTCTCGGATACTATAAAAAATAATATTGACTTCTACCGCGGCTTTAGCATGGACGAAATTGAGAATGCGGCCAAAATTGCACGCCTCCATGATGATATCATCGAATTCCCGAATAAATATGAAACTGTCGTGGGAGAACGGGGAGTCACGCTTTCGGGAGGCCAGAAGCAGCGTGTCGCCATTGCGAGGGCGGTACTTGGCGCACCGTCGATTTTGATACTCGACGACTGCCTGTCCGCGGTGGATGCAAAAACCGAGGAGAATATCCTAAACGACTTGAAAAAATTGATGAAGCAGCGTACCAGCATTATCGTATCGCATAGGATATCGGCGGTTAAGGACGCCGACGAAATTATAGTTATTGATGACGGCATGATCATAGAACGCGGCACGCATTCCTCACTGCTTGAGTTGAACGGCCATTACCGCGGCTTGTATGAACGCCAGCTGCTTGCCGACGAGATAGAGGAGGTGGAATAGCTTGGCCGCCAATAATGCCGATAACAACGGTTTTCTTGAGGAAGAACAGGATGTAAAGGCATACGACTCCCGGTTGATGAAAAGGCTGCTGAAGTTTGCGTCGAAGTACTGGCATTATTTCTTTCTCGCCGGAATCATGGTTTTCGCCTCGACGGCTGCAGACCTGGCAAGACCGTACCTTATAGGCGTCACCATTGATAAGTATATTAAAAATAACGACGCCGCATCGCTTAACAGGATGGGATTTTATTTCCTGGGTCTCATTGCGGCGGGTTTCATTTTTAACTTGCTTCAAATCTACATACTAAGCTATGCAGGTCAATCAATAATATACAACATAAGGCAGATGGTTTTTTCCCACCTTCAGAAAATGCCGCTGTCATATTTCGACAAAAACCCGGTCGGCAGGCTTGTTACACGGGTAACCAACGACACGGAAACGCTGAATGACATGTATACAAATGTGCTGGTCACCCTATTGAAGGACCTTGCCATATTTATCGGCACGTTTATTATCATGTTCAGCCTCAATACCTCCTTATCCCTGATCACCCTGGCTGCCATGCCCGTTGTTGCGGCGCTTACCATACTGTTCAGGATCAGGATAAGAAAAGTATACAGGAACGTCAGGATAGCGCTGGCAAAGATAAATTCAGCAATATCCGAGAACATTTCCGGAATGCGCATAATCCAGCTGTTCGGCAGGGAGGATCAAAACTACAGGAAATTCAATGAAACCGGGGAAGAGTATAAAAAGGCTGTCATGGATGAAATCGTTACATTCGGCCTGTTCCGCCCGGTTATCGAAATGCTGTCTTCCTTTATCCTCGCCCTGTTAATTTGGTACGGCGGCGCAAGCGTTATGGAGGGAACGCTTCAATTCGGCATTCTGTATGCTTTTATAAATTATATGGGCATGCTGTTTTTCCCCATTAATGACTTTGCCGAGAAGTACAACATCCTTCAGTCCTCCATGGCAGCCTCCGAAAGAATATTCCTTATCCTTGACTCACCAACCGAGGAGGATAACGGCACATATTCCATCAAGGATAATTTATTCGCAAAATATTCCGAAGGCGGGGATTTTACAGTTATAAAAGAAGTAAAAGGCGAAATAGAATTTAAAAACGTATGGTTTGCCTACAACGAGGATGACTGGGTGCTGCGCGACGTCAGCTTCAAAGCTCCGGCAGGCCGTACAGTGGCCATCGTGGGCGCCACCGGCGCGGGCAAGACGTCGATTATCAGCTTGTTGAGCAGGTTGTATGAAATACAGAAAGGTGAAATTCTTATTGACGGAATCAACATAAAGGATATCCGGAAAGATGACCTGAGAAGGATAATAGGGGTTGTCCTGCAGGATGTTTTCCTGTTTGGCGGAAAGCTTAAGGACAATATACGGTTAAACGAAGAAAGCATCAGCGACGAAAAAATAAAGGAAGCGGCAAAACACGTCAATGCGGACGGCTTTATCAGCAGGCTTCCTCTTGGATACGACACCGAAATAACGGAGCGGGGTTCAACCTTATCCGCAGGCCAGAGACAACTTCTCGCATTTGCACGCGCGTTGGCGTTTGACCCTGCCATACTGTTGCTGGACGAGGCAACCTCAAATATCGATACCGAGACTGAATCCCTGATACAGGACGCCCTGGCCAAGCTCACAAAAAACCGCACCACAATAGTAGTAGCGCACCGGTTGTCTACGGTGCAGCATGCGGACAATATCGTAGTGCTGCACAAGGGCAAGGTGAGAGAATCCGGCAATCACCAGGAATTGCTGGCCAAGAGGGGCATATACTATTCTCTTTACCTGCTGCAATACCATGATGGCAGCATTCCACTTAATGGAAACCGTCAC
This sequence comes from Bacillota bacterium, assembly GCA_050261495.1. Lineage (GTDB taxonomy): Bacteria > Bacillota > Clostridia > Acetivibrionales > DTU013 > JBMNKL01. The sequence goes on along the minus strand of JBLNDI010000102.1, from coordinate 1,564 downwards.
CACCATTGACACACCTTTACAATTATGTTAACATGTATATGAAGGCGTTTCGTTGAAACCACGCGAAATGTCTTTTTATATTTTTTTAGTATCTCCAATAAATGTAATTTCGGGCTGAATGTAATTTGTGAGAGGAAGATGAAAATGCGAAAGACAGAATTGTCCGAACGGATGTATAAAATCCTTGCCGACCATATAGCTTTAATAGAGAGGGAAAAGGAACCGGCCGTTAAAGATTTCTATTCCGATAATATCGCAACAGGCACGGATTGCGAGATATTCTTCGGAGAATACATTGCCGGGCTTAAGAATTATTTGAAAAATGTCAAAGTGAAACCGGACGGGCCGGATCACTGCCCGATAGCAATAATAGGCTCTACGGTTGAAGTAATGGATATGGCTGATATGGAGGCTTTCAGCTACCGCATTGTGCTTCCCTTGGCAAGCAGCTCCTCTCACGATATGAGCGTTGCATCCTGCCTCTCCCCCATAGGACGGGCACTGCTTTTAAAGCCTGCCGGCAGCAGGGTTTCAATAAAGACTCCCGGCGGAGAAGTAATATATGACATAGTGAAGATATCAATCGACGAGTACGCGCCGGTACCTTGACGAGCCATGCCGTCAATGCTCCCGAATAAAAAAAAGAAATTTAGTATGACATACAAAGTCTAATTATTTCATCTTTTTTACAGAAAAAACTTGTCGAATTATGATACTTTTTTTCTGAGCGAAGAAAAAAGTTTAATTTTTATAGCTTTTGTGCTACAAGTACTAAATGATATTATCATTTATTATGATGTATGTTTATTTTAATAATAAAACGGGTATAACTAAAAATGTGATATCGGGAGATATTTAAAGAAAAATTAATAACACTTACCGAAATATCGCATAAAATGGAAGTATCTAGTTGTTGAAAAGTTTTAATTTGGATGTTAAAATCCAAATTAAACATAAACATTCTTTAAGGGCACGATGCAATAGCTAGTGCTCTTTAAACTTTATTGGGGGTTTTTATGGTACGCGTAATGGTGTTCATAGATTATCTTAATTTCCAACTATCCACTATTAATTATTATTGCAACATACTTAAACGTCCTAAAACCCCAAATCTAGATTTTACTATTTTCCCTCAGAAACTATCTAGCTTAATACCAAATAGCAGACTTGTAAAGACATACTTTTTTGCTCCAAAACCAGACGATTTCTTAATGCAAGATAGAAGTCTAAAAGCTACATACGACTGGATCAATGGTACATTAAGAAACTTTAAATATTTTGAAGTAATCGAAGGCGAATATGTATCTCGCCATGTTAATCCCAAAATACCAAAAGATATTACTAATCCAAATACTTATTATAAAATAGAAAAAGGCACAGATGTAAATATGTCTACTTGGATATTAACAAAAGCTTTTTATAATGCATATGATTTAGCTATCATGTTTACGCCGCCGCAAAATGTCAGTAAGCTGATGGTATTGCCTGTCCAAAGGATGACGGATATAATGTCCATATCAAAATCATAGAGAGAGGAAAATGAAGGCGCTCCTGTTTTGATGTA
>JBLNDI010000101.1:0-26885 GCA_050261495.1 Bacillota bacterium | reverse complement strand
GACATGCCATTTGCTTTTCACTATATTGTTACCAAGGGCTTGTAAGCCAGAATCTGGCCTACAAGCCCCATTGAAAATTATCATAGAAAGTTAATTTACAGAAAAAGTTTCACACAGCCACTAGCTGCTGTTCGATCGTATTTATGCCCAGGCTTTTGATTGCATAAAGAACAGCAAAGCCAACAAAGAACAGGATCACGAATGTTGCTGACAGGTAATATATGGTCAGCTTTTCCTTAAGCTTCACCTCACGCACCCCCAAACCGGTAACCGAAGCCATATACGGTTAAAATGTGCTTTGGGTTGCTGCTGTCATCCTCAATCTTCTTTCTTAATCTTGTAATACAAATATCCACAGTCCTGGTATCACACCTACCTATATATTACCCTTAAATGACGATTCGATGAATTTCATTCTTCATATATCATTTTTCTCGTCATCCCACCGTCTACAACCAAGTTAACGCCTGTAACGAAATTATTCTCTTTGGCTGTTAAGTAAAGGCAAGCACGTGCAATATCATCCGGTTTTCCTACGCGCTTTGAAAGATGCTGTTCATGATCAATTTTCCTCAATTTTGTATAATCTCCTGTTTCAATCCAGCCCGGGGAAATGGCATTAACGGTAATCCTGTCCTGGCTTAATGAAGCTGCAAGCGCATGTGTAAGTGCAACAATCCCGCCTTTTGAGGCGGCATAAGCTTCTGAGTCCGGTTCAGACATAATAGCCCTCGTGGAGGCAATATTTACAATAGATCCGCCTTCCTTGTTATGCCGCATATATTTAGCTGCTTCACGCGAGCATAAGAAAACGCTTCTTAAGTTCGTATTTATAATATCTTCCCATTCTTCCAGCGGTAATTCATACGGAGACTTATGGGCTGTTTTTCCTGCATTATTGATTAAAATATCTATATGACCATATGTTTGGAAGGCTGCTTCCATTAATCGGACGATATCTGCCTCCGATCTTACATCTGTTTGTACGAAAAATGCTTCTCCGCCATTTTCTTTGATTTCGGCAACCGTTTGGGCTCCTGCTGCTGCATCTATATCTGCAACAACGACATTCGCTCCTTTTTCTGCATAATGCATGGCAATGCCTTTCCCAATTCCGTTTCCGGCCCCTGTTATAATTACTGTTCTATTAGAGAAATCCATAGCATGTCACATCCTTATCACAATTTCTTAATTTTATATTAACATAAAACGAGTATTTTCCACCTTTAGATTAAGAAGACGAGCAGAAATAATATACATAAACCAAGAAAAAGGATACATTATTCATTCAGAATAGAACCAACGAGCAGGATTCTTTGAAGTAAACATAATTCAAATTATACGACAGTAAATACTCATGACCACTTGGTCACATTGTCAAACTAAAAAATCGAATGCTCTATTTACGGGCATCAACGGTTAGTTGCCGGGAATGATGGGTATTATCTATAAAAGCTGTTATAATATATCTTAACTGGATAAACACAGACAAAAAGCAGAGGAGGGTCTTAATGAACCATATGAATGAAACAATTCAAACTCAACTTGCACATCGCACGATTCGGGAGTTTAAGAATCAGAAGATATCTACCGAGGTATTCGGACTGTTAATGGAAGTCGCAAGACGTACGGCAACGTCTACCGGTATGCAAGCATGTTCAATTATTCGTGTTATGGATCCGGAAATCAAAAACAAGATCGCCGGGGTTTGCAGGCAGGATTATGTGGCAAGGGCTCCTGAACTCCTCATTTTCATTGTAGATCAATATAGGAACAACCAAATTGCAAAAGAAAAGAATTATTTTGCAGAAAACGCAAAAGATATGGATCGCTTTTTTGCTGCATTCACCGATGCATGCATAATGGCTCAGAATATTGTAATTGCTGCTGAATCTATGGGTTTGGGAGCAGTTTATTTGGGAAGCATCCTTAATGATTCCGAGAAAATCTGTGAACTTCTGAAACTACCTGAATTAACCTTCCCCGTAATAGGTCTTGGTTTAGGGTACCCCAATCAAAATCCGCAGCTTAAACCCAGAATGGAAATGAGGCTCAGGGTTTTTGAAAATACTTATACTGATTTTAAGAATTATCTTGATGAAATCAAGGAATACGATGAAGAGATACGTACTTACTATGACCTGAGAGACCCCGGCAAACCGGTTGACAGTTTCAGCAACCAGGTGGTCAGCAGATTTAAGCAGTATAATCCCAAGCGCCAGGAAATACTGAACGTTATTCGCAAGCAAGGCTTTGATCTTATGATAAAATAGGCCAAAATCATATACTTTAAATTATTGCTTGATATGTTCAGATAAACTTGTATTTGATGAGGTGACAAATGATTGGATTAGGGACAGTAATTAATACGGCAGGCATAGTAATCGGCGGCTTATTGGGAATGTTTTCCGGTAGATTGCTAAAGAATCGTCATCAGGAATCTTTGATAATAGCCTGCGGAATCAGTGTTCTGTTTATAGCCATTGCCGGGGCTATGGAAGGAATGCTAACCATCAATAACGGGGTTATTAGCAGCGGTCAGGCGATGCTTGTAACTCTATGTCTTACACTTGGTGCATTGATAGGTGAAATCGCCAATATTGAACGTATATTTGAAAGATTTGGCGAATGGCTTAAGCTTAAAACCGGAAATTCAAAAGACAGCAAGTTTGTGAATGCCTTTTTGACATCGTCATTGACTGTCTGTATCGGAGCTATGGCGATTGTCGGCGCTATCCAGGATGGAATAACGGGCAACTGGTCGATACTTGCAACTAAAGCAATACTGGACTTCATTATCATTATGGTAATGACCTGCTCCCTTGGGAAAGGCTGCATTTTTTCTGCCATTCCGGTTTTAGTATTTGAAGGACTGATAACAGTTCTTGCATCATTATTGAAACCGATAATGACAGATTTGGCTATGAATTACCTTTCACTGGTCGGCTCCATTCTTATTTTCTGCGTTGGGATGAACCTTGTATTGGGTAAAAAAATAAAGGTTGCCAATATGCTTCCGGCAATTGTGCTTGCTGTAATTGCTGCTTTTTTACCGGTTAAATAGCGGAATACTTTAGTTTATTTACCGGGAGTACTAAAGCTGTAATACGTTTCGAATGAATCGGGGAATATGACGGGGACAGTAAAATATTGCTATAAAAATATATTTAAAATGGCGAAAATCAGATTGACAGGCGATACTATAATTCAGGGAGGATGGGTATGAAGAAGCTGAAGATTGCAGACGGGATACATATGCTTACCATGAATGTTGAGGACATACTGTTTGAGGGAATCTGGGAGATAGCGAACGGAGTGACTCTTAACTCCTATATAGTCCAGGGAGAAAAGACGGCAATAATCGACGGTGTAATTGGCTGGGACAGAATACCTGAAACACTTTATGAAAACCTGAAAGAAATAGGTGTTGAACCCGAAAATATCGATTACTTGATTGTTAATCATATGGAACCGGACCATTCCGGCTGGATTTCAAACTTCCGGAAAATTAAGGATGATTTTACGGTAATATGTACCGATAAGGCTGCAAAGATGGTAACCTCCTTTTATGGGGAAGACAAAATAAGGATTGTGAGGGAAGGGGATACATTAGACCTTGGAAAGGGCAAGGTATTGAGTTTCCATCCGGTGCCAAACGTTCACTGGCCGGATACCATGTATACCTATGAAAGAGACACGAAAACCCTCTTCTCATGTGATATGTTTGGAGCATTCGGCAGAATGGGCGGGCATTGTTTTGATGATGAGCTGACGCCTGAAGAGACAGACTTCTTTGAATTTGAGGGAATAAGGTATTATTCCAATGTAATGGCAACTTTTACGCCCAGCTTGAGAAAGGCAATTGAGAAAGCAAAAACACTGGAAATAAATACTATAGCGCCTGGCCACGGCCCGGTTTACAGAAAAAATCCTCAAAAAATCATAGATGATTATTACAGGTTTTCGCTGTATGCCGAAGGGGCAGGCAAAAATGAAGTCACCATATTGTGGGGCTCCATGTATGGCATGACTGCAAAAGCGGTTGATTACGCCGAAAGCATACTTCAGAGGGAAGGCGTCAAATACAACAAGCTGGAAATGCCGTTGGAAAGTGACAGTGAAATGATTACAGCTGTTTTTAAATCCGCAGGGATAATTATTGCAGCGCCTACATATGAATACAAGCTTTTCCCGCCGGTTGCTGCAGCTATTGATGAGATTGGCAGAAAAAAGATTACAGGGAAGGCGGCGTTTAGATTTGGGTCATACGGATGGTCCGGCGGCGCGGAGAAGGACTTGAAGGAAATAATGGAAAGAAACAAGATGAATTGGGACTTCATTGAATCCGTGGAGTTTGAAGGGGCGCCAGGGGAAAAGGACCTTATTAAGGTGGAAGCCGGAATACTGGAGCTAATAAAAAAGATGAGAGAGAAGGTAGTAGGATAATTTTTTAAAACTTGGCTATATTGAAATAGGAGTGGTGTTTTGTGAAAAATGTGGTAATAACCGGCAGTACCCGCGGCATTGGCTTTTCAATGGCAAAGGAGTTCTTGCGGGCAGGATGCAATGTAACGCTGTCCGGAAGGGGAGAAGCCCTGTCGGAAACAGTTCGCGCCGAACTGATGCCTTATGAGGGGAAATACATCTATATCCGGTGCAACGTCCAGGATAAAGCAAGCCTGCAGAACCTATGGGATGCTTCCCTGGAGAGGTGGGGCAGCATAGATGTATGGATCAATAACGCGGGGCAAAACACACCGTACAAGTTTTCGTGGGAAACGGGTGAAGCATATACCGAAAACGTTATAAACACCAATATTCTCGGTGTGATATATGGATCCCAGGTTGCGGCGGCAGGAATGCTAAAGCAGGGATACGGCGCGATATACAGTATGGAGGGCCTGGGCTCCGACAATATGATACAGGTAAAGACGATCCTTTATGGAACCACCAAGTGTGCATTAACCTACTTTATGAAGGGACTGGCCAGGGAACTGAAAGGTACCGGTGTTATAGCAGGGCGATTATCGCCGGGAATGATGCTGACCGATTTCATCACAAAAACACCTGACGGGGAGCAGTCGGAGGTCGTCACTGATGAAAAGTTCAGAAAAATATTCAACATATTGGCCGACAAACCTGAAACGGTCGCTGAATTTTTTATACCAAGAATACTCGGCAACACCAGGAACGGCGCCAAGATTGCCTGGCTGACAAACAGAAAGGCGGCATGGCGTTTTATAACTGCAGGATTTCGCAAGGACAGGCTGATTTAGTTATAGGCACAGGTTCCACCGGTTTATTATTACTCGGGAAATAATTGACAGAATGGTTGAAGTTAGATATTTTAATATAAAAGTTGGAAATTTTAAGATAATATATCGCATAAATAGAACATTAAGAATATATAGTTTTGAATTGTTTATTTTTTAAATGAATTGGTTGAATATTTTATGCACTTCGTACTAAAAACTTGTTTTTTTTTACCCAAAAATTATATGATTTGAACATAAGATAAAAAATGAAAGGGGAATAAAAAAATGAAGAGAATCATTGCCTTAGCCTTGGTAGCGGTGTTGACATTGGGATTGGCAGCATGTGGTTCAACACCCGCAGCATCCAAGGATACACCTGCAGCATCCAAAGATGCGCCCGCCGACAGTGGTCTCATCAAAATTGGTATTGTTAACAATCCGCCTTCAGAGTCCGGTTACCGTGCCGCAAACGTGGCAGACTTTGAAAGAGTCTTCTCTGAAGCAAACGGATACAAGGCCTCGACCTTCTACAGCCTTAAGAATGATGAGCAGCTGAACGCAGCTCAGCAATTTATTACCGACGGTGTGGACTATCTCCTCATTTCGGCAGCTGCGACGGATGGATGGACCAATGTCCTTGAAAACGCAAAGAAAGCCGGCATAAAAGTATTCCTTTTCGACCGTATGATGAACGTTGACCAGAGCCTGTTTGAAGCCGCTGTTGTTTCCGACATGGAAGCACAGGGAAGAATGGCTGTAAAGTGGCTATTGGATCAAAAACTTCCCGAATATAATGTTGTACATATTCAAGGAGCGATGGGCAGCGATGCTCAGATTGGACGTACAAAACCATTGGATGAACAATTCGAAAAAGGCACAATGAAATGCGTCATCCAGCAGACCGCTACCTGGGATGAAGCTACAGCCAAGCAGATTGTTGAATCAGTAATCAACTCGGGCGAAAAATTCAATGTTGTCTACGCTGAAAATGACGGCATGGCTAAAGGTGCAGTAGCAGCACTGGATGAAGCGGGTATCACCCACGGCGTTGACAAGGAAGTCATTATAATCGGCTTCGACTGCAACAAGTGGGCTCTCAGGGAATTGAAAGCAGGCAACTGGAACCTGGACGTTCAGTGCAGCCCCTTCCAGGCTGACGTAATTGACAAAATGATAAAGGATCTTGAAGCTGGCAAGACGCTTTCCGAAAAGATCGTTATCAATGAAGAAACATTCTTTGACGCAAGGACTATTACGCAAGAAGATATTGACAAGTATGGTCTCGGCGAATAAGAACAAGTGTTGCTTCGTCTGCAAATAGGAAGTTTTATCGAGTTCGCGCGATGTAAAGTATGCGGATATTGCCGCATACTTGCATCGCTATTTATAAGAAACTTCTAACACATTAAGGATGGTAGCCATGCAGTACGACGTCGTTTTATCAATGAAAAATATTAGCAAATCGTTTCCGGGTGTTCGAGCTTTGCAAAATGTAGATTTTACTCTTAGAAAAGGCGAGATTCACGCCCTGATGGGTGAAAACGGAGCCGGAAAGTCAACCTTGATCAAGGTTTTGACAGGAGTATATCCGAAAGACTCGGGGCAAGTATTTTTAAATACAAATGGCGGTATCAAAGAGATAAATGTAAAATCGCCTCACGAAGCTCAGAATTTGGGTATCAGCACGGTTTACCAGGAAATAACCCTTTGTCCTAATCTTACGGTTGCCGAGAATATGTTTATCGGGCGGGGCAATTACCGCATGGTAAATTGGCGCTCCATGAAAAAGAGGACAACGGAACTGCTTTCGAGATTAAATATCCCTGCGAGAGCCACTCAACAGCTTGGTACTTGTTCGATAGCCGTACAGCAAATGGTGGCTATTGCCCGTGCTGTTGATATGGACTGCAAAGTTCTTATCCTGGACGAGCCGACTTCCTCGTTGGACGAGCAGGAAGTGGGAAAGCTTTTCTCCCTGATGCGTGATCTGAAGTCACGCGGCGTCGGCATAATATTTATTACGCACTTTCTTGAACAGGTATATGAGATATGCGACAGGATAACCGTTTTGAGAAACGGTGAGCTGGTAGGAGAGTATGAAATAAAGGATTTGCCGCGCGTCCAGCTTATTTCCAAGATGATGGGCAAAGACCTTGAGGACGTTTCGGCGCTGCAGAAGCGGAAGTCGTTGGATGAAAAGCCGGATGTACCGCCGGTTTACGAGGCAGTTGGATTATCCAGTTTGGAATGCGCCAATGCGTTTGATTTTAAAATCTCAAAGGGAGAAGTGAACGGGTTTACCGGGCTGCTCGGCTCCGGCCGCAGCGAAAGCGTACGCGCCATTTTTGCCGCCGATAAAATCACTAGCGGAAAAATGAAAATAAACGGTAAAGACGTAAGAATCAAAAGGCCTAAAGACGCTATGACGCATGGCATCGGGTACTTGCCCGAGGACAGAAAACGGGACGGTATTGTTGAGGATTTGTCCGTGCGTGAAAACATTATACTTGCCCTGCAGGTAATGAAGGGCTTTTTCAGGCCGTTTTCAAGAGCCGAGGCCGAAGCCTTTGCCGATAAGTACATAAAATTGTTAGGGATAAAAACTGCCTCGATGGATACACCAATAAAATCGCTGTCGGGCGGGAATCAGCAAAAGGCAATATTGGCGCGCTGGCTGCTTACAAATCCGCAATATCTAATCCTGGACGAACCGACGCGCGGCATTGATGTCGGTACAAAAGTTGAAATACAAAAACTTGTACTGAAGCTGGCCGAGGAAGGCGTCAGCATTACATTTATTTCATCGGAAATTGAGGAGATGCTTCGTACTTGTTCGCGGCTCATAGTCATGCGCGACCGTAAGATAGTTGGCGAGTTGAAGGGCGAGGAAATGACACAGGATAACATCATGCATACGATAGCAGGGGAGGCAGTATAAATGGGTAATGTTTTAAAGAAATTCGCCAGATCCCAATTGATTTTACCATCGCTTGCGCTTTTTCTAATTGTTGTCTTTAACTTGATCAGGGATGTGGAATTTTTCTCAATAACCGTTCAAACCAATAACCAAGGGAATACTGTTCTTTCGGGGAACCTGATCAGTATCCTGAACGGCGCGTCGGCAGTTGCCGTACTGTCAATCGGCATGACGCTGATAACGTCATCGTGTAAAGGACAGGATATAAGCATTGCGGCGGTAGCGGCAATAGCGGGCAGCGTTTTTGTCAGTGTGCTCCGCTCGTATGAAATTACAATACCGGTAATTATTCTTGCATTTTTGTTTGGATGTGTTGTTTCCGTTCTTTTCAGCGCATTTAACGGGGTGTTGGTTGCCGTATTCAAAATTCAGCCGATGATTGCAACACTAATACTGTTTTCTGCCGGGCGGTCCATCGCTTACTGGATAAACGGCGGGGCAACGCCCACTGTTTCAAGTCCGCTGCTATCCAGTATCGGAGGCTTTATTCCGGGAATCCCCATACCCACTCCCATTATTATCATGGTTGTATTCCTGGTTTTAATTTCGCTTGTTTTAAGGTTTACCAATCTTGGACTATATACGCAAGTGGTCGGAATTAATGAAGGAACCGCCCACTTGAACGGAATCAACCCTGTCTGGATAAAAATGATAGCATTCATGATATCGGGAATTTGCGTTGTTACCGCAGGCTGTATTACCGTATGCAGAATAGGGCTGATCAACCATGAAACTCTGCTTTTGGATGCGGAAATGGACGTTATCCTGGCAGTTGCCATCGGTGGAACCGCTCTAAGCGGCGGGAAATTCAACTTGTATGGTTCAGTTATAGGAGCGTACATAATTCAGGCTTTGACAGTCACGCTATACGCAATGAAGGTTCCTTCAGCGGCGGTAAAAGCCTATAAGGCTATTGTTATTATTGTTATCGTTTTAATTAGTTCGCCGGTTGCAAAAGAATTTGCCGTTAAAATACACAAAAAATTGTTTAAAAAACAGGCCGAAACAGAAGTTCCGGTAAAGACTTCCTACATATAGCTCAAAGCCTGAAAAGCCGATGCAAAGTTGTTGTTAATAAACGATGAAGTAATGGAGAATATGATATGAGAAATGGTAAGGATTTATTAGCTGTAATACCTGGGAAAAAACTCAGGGAGCCTATTTCCAACACGAACTTGCTCATGACAATAACGGTATGTACCTTCATCGGTATGTACGTAATTGCCATGCTTGCGCTGGGCGGCGGGTTCCTGAATCCCCAGCAGTTTCTTGATCTTTTCAATAACAATGCGTTCCTGATTATAATTGCCTGCGGGCTGACCATGGTTATGATATCAGGCGGAATAGATATTTCGGGCGGAGGCGTAACCGCTCTTGTGACCATGGCCTGCGTTGTTTATTTTGAAGATCATGGCGGCAGTGTAATAGGCTCGATATTTTTAGCTTTGGGTATAGGCTTGTTCTTTGGGCTGCTTCACGGGATAATAATAGCATACCTGGAGATACAGCCCTTCATTGTCACCCTGGCAGGCATGTTTTTTGCCAGGGGTATGGTAACCATAGTCAGCATCGCTCCGCGTACGGCATCACATGAAGCTTTTCTCAGTCTTAAGAATTTACGCATCACGATACCGGGCATAGGTTATTATGGAAAAACCGGAATTTTCATTCCCGCCCAAATCGAGCTGGGAGTAATAGTAGCAATAATTATAGTAATAGCCGTGGCGGTAACCCTGAAATGGACCCGGTTCGGGCGCAACCTTTATGCGGTGGGCGGAAACAGTCACAGTGCGTTAACGCTCGGTATTAATGTAAAGCGCACAAAATTCTATGCCTATTTATTGGCCGGAATACTATCGGGAATCGGCGGTTATGTCTATCTGCTGCATACGGGCGCAGGCGACGCTGCCAACGCTACACAGGCGGAAATGCAGGCAATTGCCTCCAATATCATAGGCGGAACACTGTTAACCGGCGGTGTTGGAAATGCAATAGGTACGCTTTTCGGAATGCTTTCATTAAAGACGATTACGAATATCGTAATTGCATCGGGACTTACAAAGCCATATTACCAGAGCATTACCACCGGTCTTATGCTATGCTTCTTTATTTTGCTTCAGAGTGTGATTCTTGCTATTCGGGAAAAAGGCGTCTTCAGGATGCTGCCCGGATGGATGAGGTCCGGGAGAATAAATAAAAAGGAAAGCGATTAACCAAATAAAAGGAAAAAATTATCTGACGCATAGTAAAAGCGGCGTCAAAGGTTGTACCTTCAGAATTACAATCCCGACAATTTAAGATTAATTTGAGATAAATTTACGGTTAATTATAGATTCGGTTCAGCTGTATGAAAGATTCGATTACTACGATAGTAATGTGATCTGAAATACAGCTGATTCTTTATTGGGAGGTGATGGCGGCGGTGCGGCACGAACTGGCGGAGTTGGAGAAGCATTTTGTCGTAGTCAACTGGGATCAGCCTGGCTCCGGGAAGTGAGTCAATTGTTTTCACCGTAACAGTATCTGAAACGGATAAATATGCTGTACGGATCACCGGTAAAAATGCAACCGGAACGGTTAAGGTCAAAAACCTGGGAAGCAGTGCCGAATAAACGGCTTGGAGAATGATTATTTTCCCACTAAAGGTTCGCTAAAGGTGGATGGCTTATGATAATAAATGCAAGGCGGCCGCTTGCAAAAATTATCATAAGGAGGTATAACCATGAACAGCAAGATTTTTTCAAAGCTTGACACAACGAAAAAGAAAGCAGGCGCTGTTGTTCTCTGTATAGTGCTTGTTGCCGCACTGGGCGCCGGAACGGTCTTCGCAGCAAGATCAATGAGTTTTTTGCAGGTTAGGATGGAAAATGGGGTTAGGACCTATTCTACTGACGGCGGCAGGACCTGGAGCCAGGATGCGCCTGACGGTGTAACGGTCAGCGAAGAAGATGGCAAAATTACAATTACCAACAGTGTTTTCCCGAAGGGCGGTGAAGGGACCGGAATGCTGATCAAAACGGAAGACGGCGTCAGGTACTACTCTGTCGATGGCGGCAAGAGCTGGAGACAAACGGCGCCTGAAGGAGTAATAGTTGATGAAGATGGTCCCGTGTTCATAAAAGTAAAAAATGATTAGTTCAATTAATGCAAAAATGCAGACGCATACGGATGTAAAAAAGGAAACGTTCCTGCACATAGGAGCTGACCATGGCTCCTATGTGCATGCTATTTGAGGGTATACTATTCCAAGCGGTTTATACCGGCAGGCAAGGGGGTACGCAATTGAGGCTGTTAATGGTTGAAGATGAGAAGTACATGGCGGAAGCTGTTGCCCAAGTGCTGAAAAAGAATAATTATAGCGTCGATTTGGCGTATAACGGTGAAGATGGACTGGACTGCGGACTTTCAGGCATTTATGATATTATCATTCTTGATATCATGCTTCCAAAACTGGACGGGATAAGCATACTTAAGGAATTACGCAAAAACGGAATTGAGGCGCCTGTTATCCTGTTAACCGCAAGGGGTGAAACAGAGGAAAAGGTGCATGGTCTTGACAGCGGGGCCGATGATTACCTGGTAAAACCATTTCATACCGATGAGCTGTTAGCCCGTTTGCGCGCATTGGGGAGAAGAAAGACGGAACTGATAAATGACGGCATACTCAAATATGGGGATATCAAACTGAACCCGCATACCCTTCAGCTAGAGTGCAGAGGCAAAGAAGCAGGGCTGACATTAAAAGAGTCCCAATTGCTGGAGCTGCTGATGAAAAGAAACGGGATGATTGCTTCAAAGGAAAATATTATTGAAAAACTATGGGGTTACGATACCGATGCGGAAGACAACCGCGTAGAAGTACATATATCCCTTTTGAGAAAAAAGCTGGCGCAACTGGATTCCGGCGTTCGCATCCATACCGTAAGGGGCGCGGGATATGTCTTGAAAACGGTAAAGGACGGTTGTTAAAATGTTTGCAAAACTGCGCAACAAATTTCTCATCCTTAATATGTCCGTGACTTCGACAGTTATGGCTGCTGCCTTTGCAGTTATTTATATCATCAGCTATAACAACATAAACTCGGAAATTGCCAAAAAATTGAATCCGCAAGCAGGAGTGCAGACTGTAATAAAAGGAACGGAATTGCCGGATGATACGGAAAATAGCAGGCCTAAAACCCTTAACCGCAGGGTTTCGCCGGATTATTCCTATTCTTTTATTATCCAGGTAGACGGAAACGGCAGGATTTTGGAAATAGATTCTCCCTTTAATATGCATGAGGAAACATACAGCAAGGCTGCCGAGATTGCCTGGAACAATAAAGAAAGCAGTTCTGCCATAACCTTGGAAGGAAAGCAATGGAAATATGCCATAGCCCAAATGAAAAAGCAGGTTATCCAAGAGAACGGGCAGTCATATACCGCCGCGGAAAACAAGTACCAGATAATGTTCCTGGATGTTACAATGTATGAGAGAACACTGTTTCAATTGCTTATTACATTGCTGTCCGTCGGGTTAGTAATGCTTTTTGCTATTTTCATAATAAGCTATTGCTTTGCCAACCGGGCAATAAAGCCGATAGCCGAAGCATGGGAGAGGCAAAAGCAATTTGTAGCCGACGCCTCCCATGAATTGAAAACACCGCTTTCAATTATTAATGCCAATTACGATGCACTATTGGCAAACAGTGAAGAAACCATTCAGAGCCAATTAAAATGGCTTGACTATATAAAGATCGGAACCGACAGGATGACAAAGCTTGTCAACGACCTTTTGTCCCTGGCAAAAATGGAGGATATGAGATTTGAAATGCAAAAAGCGCCGTTCGATATGAGCAATGCGGTTAATGATGTGATTTTCTCAATGGAAGCGGCAGCGGCGGAAAAAGGCATCAGGCTCACCTGTTCCATTGAGCCCGGCATAATTGTCAGGAGCGACGCTGAAAGAATTAAGCAGGTTATCACGATTTTGTTTGATAATGCCGTTAAGTATGCAAATGAAAAGGGGCAGATCGATATATCCCTGGCTAAATCAAAACGTCATGTTGAATTTTCCATAAAAAACAGCGGGAAAGGGATAGCCAAACAAGATCTGCCGAAAATATTCGACAGGTTTTACCGGGTAGATCCATCCAGAACGCAGGAAACAGGCAGCTATGGGTTAGGGTTATCTATTGCGAAAACAATCATGGAGAGGCTGGGCGGCGAGATATATGCCGCAAGCGTGGAAAATGAATATACTGCCTTTACTTTTACACTTGAGCATTAGTATATATTAATTAGAAAAAACTGCTTGAAACTTCTAAATGAACCAATAAAATATGCACTAGTGGTAAATCGTATTTTCAAGACGCCTGCCTTCTCCCGCTGAATACGGCAGCATGGCTTAAAAGCTTAAAAGGAGCCTGTCACAGCGCTCCCATGTCACATTATGGATTTTTGTATTCTATTCCCATTTTAATAACTGAGGAATTTTATACATAATATATAGACAAATGGACGATTGTATAGTATTATATTATTGTGGTAAAACGATTGATTAGGGTAGTCAGAATTGAGAAATTAATTGGCACATCTCAGGATATGGTATTTTTGTTGAATGCTGCATATATTCAACATTATACCTGTGAAATCCTGTTGAAATGTTGAGCTTCCGGGATGGTAACTAAGTTAACTAAGTTGGAGAGAACTGGATACGGATCATGCTTCCGAATATTGTAGTACATGGAATGTGCCGGGGATATGGATTAACATGTTGAAAACCCAAAAAAAATAAAGAAAGGGGATCAAATAATGAAAAACACCAAACTTCTCGCACTGCTGTTGGTTGTTGCCATGGTTGTTACCGCTTTATCGGCATGTACGAAGCCGGCAAGCGAAGAGCAACCAAGTGACACTCAACCAAGCACCACAACTTCTTCTTCAGGGCAAGACTCGCAACCTTCCAGTACACCGAGCGAGAAAAAGCTTGACCCAATTACGTTTACCATGTTTGTCGCCGGTCCTGGAGAACCTCCTCCAAAAGACAACAAAATCGTTAAGAAGCTTCAGGAAATCACAGGCGTCACCATTGAGTTTGAATTCCTTGTAGGTGACATGGAGCAGAAAGTCGGAATCATGATCGCCAGCGGAGATTATCCCGATTTGATCGGCGCAGGACAAGCGCGCGGAAGGTTCTTGAATGCCGGCTCATTTGCGGCGGTTGACGAGTATCTTCCCAACTACCCCAATCTTTGGAAGCATTACGAGCCGTATTTGGATGTTCTTCGCAGCGTATCAACGGATGGGAAAATATACATACTGGATATCTGGGGCCGCCAGTATTGGCTGAACGATGGTCAGGACGACTTCTATCAGCCGGATTATAACGGCCCGGCTTTCTGGATCCAGAAAGATGTACTTGCTTGGGACGGTTATTCACATCCCAGGACGCTCGATGCATTCTTTGACCTGCTGGAGCGCTATGCCAAGGCGCATCCCACAATTGACGGCCAGCCCGTCCTGCCGTTCGAGATACATTCGCAGGATTGGCGCTCGTTCTGCCTGAAAAATGCGCCGCAGCATTTGATTGGCGGACGTAACGAAGGTGACGTTTATGTTCACCCCGATACCCTTGAGGTCGAAATATATCAGAACAAATGGTACGCCAGGGATTATTACAAGAAACTCAACGAAGTATTCAAGAAAGGCTTGATAAATCCCGAGACATTTTCCAGGAACTATGACCAGTACCTGTCCGTTATTTCCACCGGCCGTGTGCTGGCTATGTTCGATCAGCAATGGAACTTCCAGGATGCGGAATTTGTTTTGATTAACGAAGGTAAGATAGAGAGAACTTATGTCCCCCTCGGCCTCAGCTATGACGGCACTCCCGTTCCGTACAACAGGGTAAGGAGCGAAGGAATCATTGGCGGTAACGGTATGGGCATCAGCGTGAAGTGCAAGGATATTGAGCGTGCTTTGCAGTTTATGGACACGCTGCTGGAAGAAGATGTACACAGGCTGATGTACTGGGGTATCGAAGGCGAAGACTATTATGTCGATGCAAACGGACGTTACAGGCGTACTCCGGAACAGAAAGCCAATTTCGACAATCCTGACTGGAGGCTTGCTAACGCCGGATGGGTCATCGGCGACCAGTTCCCGAAACTGGAAGGCCGTTATTCCAACGGTAATTCCTGCAGCGCAGGAACACAGCCCGAAGAAAAGCTGGAAAACCAGTTCCCGTACGACAAGGAATTCTACCAGAAATACGGTTTCTACTCCAAGTCTGACTTCCTTCCTATGATTGATCATCCTGGCTATCCCGAGGTATGGTCGATCTTCTCAACGATGGAAGAGGATAATATCGCGAAGGTTGTATTTGACCAGATAACAGACCTTGAGAATCGTTACCTGCCGGGCGTGATAATGGCTGATAATTTCGATAAAGCCTGGGAGGAATACGCACAGAGATACGAGAGCCTCGACTACAAGGCGCTGGAGGAAGAGATAGAACGTCAGATACGTGCACGTCTGCGTAAGAAATAACCTGCTTTTCTTTCAAAACGGTAAAGAAGAGGCGACCGCAAAGCCGGCCGCCTCTTCTACAAGATAACCGGTCGAGAATCAGAGCTGGGGGGATAGCGATATGGTAACCAATACAAGTCCTAAGAGTGAGTTTTTAAGTCAAGTTCGTAAACAAAAGGAATTAATATTGATTTCAACGCCCTATTTTATTTACTTTCTCATTTTTTCTTATTTGCCGTTATGGGGTCTTACCATGGCGTTTCAGAACTATAAACCCCATAAATCATTCTTTGAGCAGGAATGGGTAGGTTTCAGGCATTTTCAAAATCTATTCACCGACCCTGATTTTTTCCGTGTAATGCGAAACACTTTGGCGATGAGTATAATCAACCTGGTATTGGCATTTGTCACGGCCATCGGGTTTGCGCTGCTGCTGAACGAATTAACCGGGAAATTATTTAAGTTTAAGAGGGTCGTACAAACAATATCATATATGCCCCATTTCCTCTCGTGGATTATTGTTTGCGGCCTGGTTTCAAATGTCCTTGCCATGGACGGGGGAATTCTCAATGACCTGTTGCTGTCATTGGGACTCGTTAAAGAAAAAATTCATTTCATGGGGAAGCCGGAATATTTCTGGTGGATTGTCGGGTTTACAAACGTCTGGAAGTCAATGGGTTGGAACAGTATCATCTATTTGGCGGCTATTACTTCTATCGATCCGGCGCTGTACGAAGCCGCAGCTATAGACGGGTATGGCCGTTTCGGCAGAATGTTGCATGTCACCCTACCGGGCATAAAATCAACCATTATAATACTTCTTATCCTTAACGCAGGCTGGATCCTCAATGCAGGTTTTGAAATTCAGTATATTTTGGGTACAAATGGTCTCGTGCTTGATGTTTCGGAAACCATCGATATTTTCGTACTTAAAAGAGGCTTTGGGAGATCTGGAGGGTTTGCTTTCGGAACTGCAGCCGGTATGTTTAAAACAGTGGTTAGCGCTGTGATATTAATACTGTGCAATAAAGTCGCCGGTTGGGTAGGCGAGGAAAAACTGGTGTAGTAAAACGTTTTTATCGTGATATTCTGCTGGGGGGTTATTTGAAATGAAGAAAACCATTGGTGATAAGGTCATTGATGCGATTATCGTGTTCTTTATGTGCATGGTCATTATTGTCATGTTGTATCCGCTATGGAATACGCTGGTCATATCTTTCAACGATGCAAGAGATTCCATAAAAGGCTCTATCTACCTGTGGCCGAGGAAATGGTCACTTTTTAACTATCAAAGCGTATTCAAGACGGAAAAAGTATTTAACGCTTTTATTGTTTCAGTCGCACGCACAGTGATCACTATGGCGCTGAACGTATTTTTCTCGGGTTTGTTCGCATACGTATTGAGCCACAAGGAATTTATTTTCAGAAGGTTTCTGACAGTATTCATGGTAATGACAATGTACATAAACGCAGGACTGATCCCGCAGTATTTCCTGTACCGCAGCCTGGGCCTGATCGATACATTTTCGGTCTATATACTTCCTGCGCTGGTGGGAGCGTTCAACGTGGTCGTCATACGCACATACATAAATTCATTGCCGGCGTCTCTTGCTGAATCCGCGAGAATTGACGGCGCCAGCGAACTGAAAATATATTTTAACATTATCTTTCCGTTATGCCTGCCGGTTTTGGCCACCGTTGCCCTATGGGTCGCCGTCGGCGCATGGAACTCATGGTTCGACTCTTATATATTTGCGCCAAAGCAGGAATTGAGTACGCTGCAATACGAAATGATGAAGATATTGTCCTCATCCATGCAGTCGGGGGTCAGGCAACCGGATTACCTGGCAGAATCGCATACGTCACGCAACATGGTTACTCCGAATTCATTGCGTGCGGCCATGACCATGGTAGCCACTGTACCTATACTGGTGGTATATCCGTTCCTTCAGAAGTACTTTGTAACCGTTAACATCGGCAGCGTCAAGGAATAGTCTTCAAGCAAGCGTTTCCATGTGACGCAGCGTGACGCATCTCAACAATATGCCGATGCTTCCGGCGTGCCCAAAAAGCCATGAACGCTGGTGGAAGCGGCAGCAGCCGGCAGTAATGGGGGACAAGCTTTGCTTGTTCCATAGAGTGCGGAAGAATATGGAGGTAATTAAGTGGAACTAGAAAAAAGAGCAAACAAGCAATCGATTCTCTTGACACTTATAATGTATCTTATATTTATATTTAACTGTATAGCAGGGTACACAAATGACAAAATAACGCTAACACCTTTATTGGTTTCTGTTATATTCGGTTTGTTGAATTGTACAGCTTTGTTTTTCGTATATAAAGCAAACAAAGCCTCCGGGCTAGTTAAATATATTTCTTTGGCAGGATTATATATAAACCATGTATTTTTGACGATTGCAACTGAAATTTCGCCGAGCAGTTTTATTATATTTGTGATATTAGTAGCGATGTCTTTAATGTTTTTCAACAAGAAATTGACAGGGTCAGCCTTGGTAATAACTGCATCAACACATGCAGTTTTTACTATTTTAAATATGCCTGAAAATATAACCGCATTGGATATGCTGCCGAGTTTGCCGGTATTTATTGGTTTCATTTTGGCATCATTTTGTTCGTTAAGAATATACGGAGAAATGGTGAAGCTGGTAAAATCAATGAGGAAAAGAGAACAAGCGGCTTCAGGCATGTTGGAAATATTGCCAATTACATATATGAAAAGGTGACTCAATTGGAGGGTGAAACCGAAATACTCAGGAAAGGAATTTATGAACTGGGATTGGATTTATCGGAAAGGTCCGCCTAGCATACTGTCATATCCGGTATACAACCTGGTCCGAGTATTGCGGAAATTATTACGGTTTCACGGGATGATATGAATAGCGGTGCAGCGACGGTTGAAACAGGAGGTTGATTTATGAACATATACCCAGCGGAAACAATATTGTATGGCGATGCAGGTCCATCCATTAATATAAACCAGGCAGGCTACCGCACTACCGATGTCAAGACGGCTATTTTCCGCGACAGCGGCATGGATTTCAGGTTTGATGTCATAGATGTAAAGACCGGCGATATAGTTTTCACAGGTACCGTGTCCGGAGCCAAAAAGACCGAAAGCGCAGGTGAAACAGTTGCTTACGGTGATTTCACCGGAGTGACGAAACCCGGCACGTATAAGATTGCCGCCGAAAATAGCGGTGAATCCTATGAATTTGTGATCGCGGACAACGTATATAGGAATATCTTCGCTGATGCAGTAAAAATGCTCTTTCTGCAACGTTGCGGAAGCAAACTGGAAGAGAAACATGCCGGCAAATTTGCGCATGGTTCGTGCCATGTGCATGCCGCGACAATATACGGCTCCATAGTGCAAAAGGATGTTTTGGGCGGATGGCATGACGCGGGGGATTACGGACGCTATGTCGTCCCGGGCGCAAAAGCGGCGGCGGACCTTATGCTGGCTTATGAAGATTACGGCGAGGTTTTCGGTGATGATCTCGGCATCCCGGAAAGCGGAAACGGTATTCCGGATGTGCTGGACGAAGCCAGGTATGAACTGGAATGGATGCTGAAAATGCAGGATGAAAAGTCGGGCGGAGTCTATCACAAGGTAACGGGTTTACGCTTCGAAGGGATGGTCATGCCTGACAAGGTGCAGGATGCCCTCTATATTATGCCGGTATCCAACTGCGCGACAGGTGACTTTGCGGCTGTCATGGCCATGGCTGCCAGGATATACAAGGTTTTTGACGCTGCATTTGCGGATAAATGTCTTGCCGCGTCAAAAAGAGCGCTTGAATACCTGGAAAGAAACGAAAATAAAGGCGGCTTTAAAAACCCGGCCGGCGTATCAACCGGTGAATACGGGGACACAGAAGACAAGGATGAGTATTTCTGGGCCTTATGCGAGCTTTACAAAACGACCGGCGATTCCTCATGGCATGAGAAATTGAAAGCAATGGATATTGATTTGGCAGAAAACGGCCTTGGCTGGCAGGCGGTATCGATGTACGGCTGCTATGCGTATTTGACCTCGGGAAAAGCCGATGCCCGATTGAAAAGTAAGATCGAGAAAAAATTCAGGGTCTATCTTGGCGCCGTGGAGAAAAACATAAATTCGGACGGGTATTTTTCCTCCATGGGTGATGTGTACCCGTGGGGCAGCAACATGACGCTGGCCAATAACGGGATGATCCTGCTGATGGCGGGCAAAATCCTTGGGAACGGCAGCAGATATTACGAACTGGCAAAAAAACAACTGGATTACCTCCTGGGAGCAAATCCTACTTCCTACTGCTTTGTAACGGGATATGGCACGCAGATGCCGGAGGATACCCACCACAGGCCTTCCCAGGCTCTTGGAACCACCATGAAAGGCATGCTGGTCGGAGGCGCTAATTCCAATCCGGCTGATCCATACGCGCGGGATGTTCTTAAAGGCAGGCCCGCGGCAAAGTGTTACGTAGATAATGTGCAAAGCTATTCCTGCAATGAAACAGCGATATATTGGAACTCGCCGCTGGTTTACCTGTTGGCCGGACTGCAGGCGGTAAAATAAACGCGGCTGCTGTTTTATTTACATGTCTATTTGCATGTCAGACCTGTTGAAACCGGCTTGCAGACAGCGGACTCCGTGCCGTTGCCGTGATGCCCGTAATAGTTGTCGCCCCAGACGTATACGGCGCCATCCTTTGTCAATACGGCGGAATAATTCCCGTAGCTGTATACCGCGATTGCGTTGCTTTTTCCCTTTACTTGCACGGGAGCACGATACATATCTGATGCCTCCTGATAAGACTATTATAGTTGATAATACCGAAAAGATTACCATGACCGGCCTTTAATAAGTATTGTATCATAAAAAAATGTTTTCCAATGCCCCTCTTCATAAAATCTCCACAAAAATGTGTTAAATTCGTTAATAAATAAATCAGAAGGTGGTATAACAATGGGTAGTAAGGCAAGTTCGGCGAACAAAAAGGCGATAGCGGCACGAAAAGCTAAAAAGAATACATTTGTGGCAGTTGTCGCAATTGCGGTTTTAATCACTGGTTTTATCATTATAAAATTTGGTTTAGGCGGAGCAGATGCAACAAATGCCGAATCGGTCGATTTAAAAATAATAAAGAGTGAAATTACCGAAACTGCCAGGTTTTATCCTTACAAGGCGGGCAAGACATACATGGAAGTCCTGGCTGTAGAAGCGAGCGACGGAACGATAAGGACGGCATTTAACACCTGCCAGGTATGTTATGATTCCGGAAGGGGTTATTACAAGCAGCAGGGTGATGTGTTGATATGCCAGAATTGCGGCAACATGTTCCGGCCTGACCAGATAGAAATAATAAAAGGCGGTTGCAATCCGGTTCCCATTACGAAAGAAAATAAAACCGAGGATGACGAAAATATTGTAATCCCGCAGGCTTTTATGGAAGCAAACAAAGGATTGTTCGGAAATTGGAGAAAGTAGGAAGCAGAGGTGTGAAATGGAACAGAGATTGATGCGAAAGGTCCTTCAAGTAGAGGGCATGACATGTACAAGCTGTGAAATGAGAATAGAGAATGCTCTAAAAAAGCTTGACGGAGTAATAGAGGTCAAGGTAATTTTCAGCAGCTCCAATGTTTATGTTACCTACGATGCAAATGTAATAGGGCTGGAACAAATTATTCAAGCGATAGAAAAGCTGGATTATGCAGTCAGGAATAAACCCGGAACTGCGGCTGTTTCAAAACCGGATGCAAAAAAAGCAGCGGAAGACAAATTGACGATCAACCAACTGTTGGGAATAGGGATCATATTGTTTGCCCTCTATGTTATTATCAACAACACGGTTGGGTTTAACTTTATACCGGAAATTAATCAATCAATGGGATATGGAATCCTGTTTTTTGTCGGATTGCTGACCTCGTTGCATTGTATTGCAATGTGCGGCGGAATAAACCTGTCGCAATGTGTTTCATATAAAGCTGATAATGAGAGCGACGGCAAGCTTTCAAGATTAAAACCAAGCTTGCTTTATAACGGCGGCAGGGTGATATCCTATACCATAATCGGGGGCATTGTGGGAGCCATAGGTTCCGGTATAAGTTTTTCAGGCGCCGCCAAGGGAATTGTGGCTATTATATCCGGTATATTCATGGTGATTATGGGGTTGAACATGCTCAACATATTCCCATGGCTTAGAAAGTTAAACCCCAGGATGCCTAAAATCTTTGGCAACAAGATACACAACAACAATGGCAAATATGGGCCTTTTTATGTGGGATTGCTCAATGGCTTGATGCCGTGCGGCCCTCTTCAAGCCATGCAGATTTATGCTTTGGGTACCGGAAGTTTCGCAGCCGGAGCATTATCCATGTTTATTTTTAGCCTTGGCACGGTGCCTTTAATGTTTGGTTTAGGCGCGCTCAGCTCCATATTGAGCGGAAAATTTACGCATAAGATGATGAAAGTGAGCGCAGTGCTGGTAATTGCACTTGGAGTGGCCATGGCGAACAGAGGCCTGGCATTGTCAGGATTTTCGCTCCCATCCATACCATTAGGCGCAAGCAGCAGCACTAAAAGCGGCAACGTCGCAACAATACGGGATGGTGTTCAGATAGTAACTACAAAGCTGCAGTCGGGAAGGTATGAACCGATAACGGTACAAAAAGGCATACCCGTAAAGTGGACCATACAGGCTGGGAAAGGCGATATAAACGGCTGCAACAATGAGATTATAATACCAAAATTTAATAAAAGCAAAAAGCTTGAGCCAGGTGACAATATTATAGAGTTTACTCCGACACAAACCGGTACGTTTGCGTATAGCTGCTGGATGGGTATGATAAGGAGTAAAATCACGGTAGTCGACGATATTAATAATGTCGATGCATCCGGTTCAAACGGGGGTGTTCAAAAATCCGATTACAGAATACCTACTGATGAAATTGCTATTGCCAAAATACAGGACGGAAAACATTATGTTGAAATAAATATGGAAGAAAACAGGTTTTCACCGGCAGTAGTGGTAATGCAGAAAGGAACGGAAACAATATGGAATATTAAAGGTGTTAATATAAACGAAAGCAACAGCACACTTATATTTCCTAACTATAATGCGGTGTTAAATATGCAGGAAGGCGATAATATAATCCGTTTGGTTCCTGTAGGCGACTTTGATTTTGGCACTGCCGATAACACATTTTACGGCTATGTAAAAGTTGTTGACGATATAAACGAAATCGATATCGATGCTATAAAGAAAGAAATAAGTCAATACGTTCCGACTATACAAGAATTTATAGATACCAGCGGGCTACCTTCTTGCCATTAGTGGAACACAAATGTTAACTTTAAAGGAAGGGCGGTAATTTTATGAATAGAGAAACTGTTAAAATAAGCGGCATGACCTGTGCCGCATGCGCAAAGCGAATAGAAAAGGCAGTCTGCAAGCTTGAGGGTGTTTCGCAAGCATCCGTCAACTTTGCAACGGAAAAACTGTCTGTTGAATATGATAGTCAAAAGGTATCCACGGATAAAATCAAGGAAGCTATTGAAAAGGTTGGCTACGGAGTTGTTGGGGAAGAAAAAAAGAAAACGGTTACGATACCTATCGGAGGCATGACCTGTGCCGCTTGTGCCAGTCGAATTGAAAAAGCATTGGGCAAAACGGAGGGGGTATTGCGGGTTTCCGTCAACTTTGCCACCGAAAAAGCTACCGTGGAATATGACCCTCAGATAACCAGGCTTTCGGTAATCAAGCAGGCCATTGAAAAAACAGGGTATAAAGCCCTGGATATTGAGAAAAAAGCTGCTGTTGACGAGGACAAGCTGCGCAAGGAAAAGGAAATACGCACCCTTTGGACAAAATTCATCGTATCGGCAATATTTGCCGCGCCGCTGTTATACCTCGCCATGGTTCCGATGATTTCGTGGCTTCCTTTTCCTATTCCCGGCTTCCTTGAACCTATGGAATTTCCTTTAAACTTTGCGCTTACGCAAATTGCATTGGTTATACCGATAGTCATAGCCGGAAACAAATTCTATACTGTCGGTTATAAAGCGCTGATACAGAGAAGCCCCAACATGGATTCCCTGATAGCAATAGGCACAACGGCGGCGATTGTCTACAGCTTATACTCAACCTACCAGATATCGATTGGCAATTCCCACGCTGTTGAAGGGCTGTATTTTGAAACGGCCGGTGTTATTATTACGTTAATACTGCTTGGCAAATCGCTGGAAGCGGTAACAAAAGGTAAAACCTCCGAAGCCATAAAGAAACTGATGGGTTTGGCGCCTAAAACGGCAATCGTGATACAAGAAGGGAAAGAAATGGAGGTTCCTATTGATGAGGTGGAAATCGGCGACGTGATTTTAGTAAAGCCGGGGGAAAAAATCCCGGTAGACGGCGAGGTAATAGATGGACACACGGCAATAGACGAATCCATGCTGACCGGTGAAAGCATACCTGTCGACAAAAAGGCCGGAGACAAGGTTTATGCCGCCAGCATTAACACCAACGGCATGATACGTTTCAAAGCCACCAAGGTGGGCGATGACACGGCTTTGGCGCAAATCATCAAGCTGGTTGAGGATGCCCAGAGTTCAAAGGCTCCTATCGCACAATTGGCTGACGTCGTATCCGGCTATTTTGTGCCCGTAGTAGTTGTTATTGCCGCACTTGCCTTTGCGGGATGGCTCATTGGGGGCCAGACACTGGTATTTGCGCTTACAATATTTATATCGATCCTGGTTATCGCTTGCCCATGCGCTTTGGGTCTTGCCACACCGACTGCCATAATGGTCGGAACGGGAAAAGGAGCGGAGTACGGGATTCTTATCAAAGGAGGAGAGGCTCTCGAAACCGCCCATAAAATCAATACTATTGTCTTCGATAAAACAGGAACCATAACGGAAGGCAAACCGGAGGTAACAGACATCATTACCATCTCCGGCATGCCAAGGGAGCGTTTGCTTCAAATTGCAGCCTCGGGTGAAAAAGGCTCGGAACATCCTTTGGGAGCAGCGATAGTAAGGAGAGCGGAAAAGGAAAGCATTGAATTTTTGAAAGTGGAAAAATTTGTAGCTATTCCGGGACATGGCATTGAGGTTGACATTAAAGGCATGAACGTGCTCATCGGCAACAGGAAACTGATGGATGAAAGAAATATATCGTTGGGTGAGCTTGAAAGCCAGTCCGACAGGCTCGCAAATGAAGGGAAAACACCGATGTACGTTGCCGTGGACGACAAGATATCAGGTATTATTGCCGTGGCTGACGTTGTTAAGGAAAGCAGCGCAAAAGCGATTCAAAAGCTTCAGTCCATGGGTATCGAAGTTGCCATGATAACGGGCGATAACAGGAAAACTGCCGAAGCGATTGCAAGGCAGGTTGGCATCAGCAGGGTGCTGGCCGAGGTTCTCCCGCAGGATAAGTCAAATGAGGTTAAAAAGCTGCAGGAGGAAGGCAGGAAAGTAGCAATGGTGGGCGACGGAATCAATGACGCGCCTGCGCTTGCACAGGCCGATATTGGAATAGCCATAGGCTCAGGCACCGACGTGGCCATGGAATCCGCGGATATTGTGCTCATGAAAAGCGACCTTATGGATGTTCCAACAGCCATACA
Source organism: Bacillota bacterium (assembly GCA_050261495.1). GTDB lineage: Bacteria > Bacillota > Clostridia > Acetivibrionales > DTU013 > JBMNKL01. Next base: position 1,511 of record JBLNDI010000101.1, on the reverse strand, counting down.
TTTGAGCAAAAGCACAATACGCAATATCAAGGAAAACCTGTTTTGGGCTTTCGGCTATAATGTTGCCGGCATACCGATTGCGGCAGGCGTTCTGCACCTTTTCGGCGGGCCGCTGCTGAACCCGATATTTGCAGCAGCAGCAATGTCGCTAAGCTCCGTATCGGTTTTAACAAATGCTTTAAGGCTGAAAAGATTCAAGCCATATAAATAAGGGTATAATTTATGTATTGGAAAAGGTTATCCTATAAAAAAGAAGCACGGTTAATTTATAACGGTTAATTTATATAGGAATGGAGGATTTGAAAATGGAAAAAACAATATTAAGGGTTGAAGGGATGTCCTGCTCGCATTGCGAAAACGCTATAAAAAAATCGGTAGGAGCTCTTGACGGCGTAAGTGCGGTAACGGTTGACTTGAAAGGTAAAACTGTCACGGTAGAATACGAGAGATCAAGGGTATCGCTGGACAGGATTAAAAACGAGATTGAAGATCAGGGATACGATGTTGTATGATTAATTTGTACGTAAAAGTCCCCTTGTCAAACAGGGGGATTTTTTCGTATATTTCATAGACTTTTATGATATCGCTGATGCCGGAGGTTTAGTATGAAGAATATACAAAGGAAAATCCTGGTTGTAGACGACGAAGTGAAAATTGTGGAAGTTATAAAATCTTATCTTGAGAACACCGGGTATTCGGTATATGGAGCATATAACGGCAAAGAGGCCCTTGAGAAATTTGAGAAAGAGAATCCTGCCCTTGTTGTTTTGGATTTGATGCTCCCGGATATGACAGGCGAGCAGATCTGCCGGGAGCTAAGGAAGAGGTCGCGGGTGCCTATCATCATGCTTACGGCAAAAATAGAAGAAGAGGATATTTTAGAGGGTTTGAAAATAGGGGCGGATGATTATATAACCAAGCCATTCAGTCCCAGGCAGCTTGTTGCAAGGGTTGAAGCAGTTTTGAGAAGGGCATATGATTCACCGGTTCCATTGTCATGCTTGTTATCCTTCAACAACGGCGACCTGGTCATTGATACTTTAAAGTACGAGGTGAAAAAAGAAGGCAGAATAGTCAATTTGACCCCGAATGAATACAAACTGCTGTTAACGATGGTTAAGTACCCTGGTAAGGCTTTCACCAGGAATGAATTGATATATATGGCTTTGGGGGATGATTTCGACGGCTATGACAGGACAATCGACACCCATATAAAAAATCTAAGGCAAAAGATTGAATCCGACCCCAAAAACCCAAAATACATTTTGACCATTCATGGAATAGGTTACCGGTTCGGCGGTGAATAGGAACCGGTGATAACGATCAATACATTTTCAGGACTGAATTCCACTGCCTGTGAAGCAGGGGTGGAATTTTTTTATACCTGCTATGTCAATAACTTTTGAAAATGTCACCCCTAAGGCATATTAATTATCGCTACAAAATGTCACCCCTTAATATTTTTTGCCTCAAACAGAATTCAAGCGAAAAGCGGCTTGATTTCTGTTTGC